>JBDTEH010000241.1:0-79020 GCA_039922635.1 Kofleriaceae bacterium
GGCGTCTCGAAGAAATCGATCAGGCCGTAGCGCTGCCACTCGAACCCGAGCAGCGCGGTTTGCGCGCGCGACACCGGTAGCGGCTCGTAGCCACGCGGGATATCGAACGGCCGCCGATCGATCCAGCCGTCGAAACCGATGCCCGACCCGTAAACATCGAGCTTCTGGGTCAACACGCGGCCGTTCTCGACGTCGAGCCGATGCCGGCGCCAATTGTTGAGCACGTACGAGAGCGCGTGCCGCGCGTGCGAGGCGGTGCGGATCTGGGTCGCGTGATAGCGGTACTCGAACACCTTGCCGCAGCCGCCATCGCTGTGGACCTGGCGCGCGAGCCGGATCGCGAAGCTCTGCATGCCGCGCGCGAGCGCCTTGCGATCGACGGCCTCGACGAGCAAGTGCAGGTGCGTGTCCTGGATCGAGATGTGGCAGACCCGAAAGTCGTCACGCCCGAGCATGCCGCGCAGCGCACGCCGCACGTGGTCGTAGTACGTGCGCGTGCGCCACGATAGCCGGCCCGTGTGGCGCAACACGACGTGCACCGGATGGAGGCGCTCGAGCACCGGTCGCTTGCGGTGAGGTGCATCCCGACACCGCCCGGTCTTCTTGCGACCTGCGCCAACCCGCTTGCCACCGCGTCGCTCGACCTGCGGCACGCTTGGCAGTTCGACCTCGCTCATAGTTTGATTAGGGCATATCTACTGTTATTCGGCAAGCAGCTTCTTCGAGAAACCGGGGTGCTCAGTCGGTGGGCTGGACCGGAAAGGCCGGAGCCGGAAGGCCGGAGCCGGAAGGCCGGAGCCCGAAGGCCGGAGCCCGAAGGTCAGTGGTGGGATGGCGGACTCACTGTCGGGTGCTGGGGCTACCGGACCGGCGGCGCACGGACGCTCCGAGCGGTGCGTTCTCGACGATCAGCCCAACGCTGCCTGAACTGGTCAGGGCGTCGCGCGCAGCTCGTCGAGATCGGTGCGCGCGCGTGCGCGCGCGTGCGTGCGAGCGTGCGTGCGTGCGGCGTGCGTGCGGCGTGCGCGTGTGGATGCGCGTGCGCGTGATCGCGAGGCCCTGGTTCAGGTGAGCGCCGCCCGCACGAGAATCGCTGCGCGCGCTCAAAAGCCGCGCGCGCGGGCCCACTGTTCTTGCAGTTCGAGCTCGGTGATCCAGCGCTCGAGGTAGGCGTGATCCAAGCGGTCGCCGCTCACGGCAAGGATTCCAGCGACATCTCGGAGCTGGCGATCGGAGCCGCCCTCACGAGCCCATTCGAGCTTCGCGATCACCGTGTCTTCGGCCGTCGCCGCGGGGACGTCGGCGCCAACGATTCGTACGTGCACGCGCCGCGCGAGCTCCTCGATCGAAAACGGGCGGTCCTTGCGAATCACGAGGTCCAGCTTCCATCCCGTTGCTGTGTCGATCACGTTGAACATCGAGCGGCGGTGCAGCGCATCTCGCGCGGTGTCGACGTCCACGTAGAAGCGGTCCGGATCGAGTGAAGCAAGGAGTACGTCGAGCGACGCGGGCGTCGGATCGATCACCAGATCGAGATCCATGGTCGTGCGGGGCTCACCGTGCGCCATGCTCGCGAACGAACCGACGACCATGAAAGGAATCGCCGCGTCGTCGAGCAGCGTCGCGACGCCGCGGAGCAGCGCGCCGAGATCGGTCATGGTCATGGCTCTACCCGCGGTGCGGCCGGCCAGGCGCGGTGGAATAATTCGTCGCCGAGCAACATGCGAAACAGCGCCCAGCGCGCGGACGCGTCGTCGTACTCGGGATGACGCCGGTGAATTCCGTCGAGCGCGGTCGCACGTGCCGCTATCGACATCTCGGCTCCGATCTGCGTACGTCGCTCGCTCGTCATCCGCCGAAATACGGCCAGCTGCGCCGCGGTCGCTGCGGGGCTTGTATCCCGAGAACGGGTCACGCGACCAGGGTCGCACGATTCCGCGTAGCGGTCGTGTGGCCTCTGCAACCGCGGGGGCTCGTGACGACGACGACGACGGCGCGCTTCACGCGCTCGGGGCGGGATCGGTGCCGGCCGGATCGGTGCCGGGGAGCGACGCGGACGGAGCCGCGGGCCACGGTGCGCGGCGCACCGCGGTCACGCACGCCCACGTGACGAGCGCGGCGAGCGCGGTGCCGGAGAACACGTCGGAGGCCCAGTGCGCGGAGACCGCGACCCGCGCGCAGCCGACGTACGCGATGATCGCGAGCACCGCGTTGCGCGAGCGCGGATAGAGCACCGCGATCGGCAGCGCGAGGCTGCCGACGAACGTCAGGTGACCCGACGGGAACGAACCGCCGTGCTGCAGCCACTGCGCGCCGACGTGCCACTGATGTGGGCGGAGCCGGCCGCTGAAGTGCTTGCCCCACATCATCAGGTTGACCGCCACGAAGTGCGCGAGCGTGACGAGCAACCACTTCTTGGCGGCGCCGTGCCAGCGCGGCACCGCACGCGAGATCAACGTACCGGCGACGAGCACCGTGGTGCCGAGCCAGCGCCACGGCTCGATCCCCATCGCGTACTCGAGCACGGCCAGGAGGTGATTCCAGATCGCGGGGTGCGTGTCGTGCGCTTTGACCCACGCCGCGAGCGGCGCATCGAGCAGCACGAGCGACAGCACCATCGCGGCGAGACAGCCGACGGCGAGCCGCAACAACCAGCGCGTGTCGGCGTCCATCGTCGGGAATGTACGCGTGATACAATGGGGTCGTGCAAGTCGCGGCGAATCTCGACGAGCTTGCGCGACGTTACGTGTGGTGGCAGCCACCGGCGCAGACGCTGTCGCGGCGCGATCACCTGCTCTGTCAGGTCATGCAGCTCGCGATCGCCGAGGATGTCGAGCTGGCTCGCCGATCGTTTGGCGATGACGCTTTTCGCGAGGCGCTGCGCCGCGCCCCACCTGGCATCTTCGACATGCGGTCGTGGACGTTCTGGCATCAGTTCTGGTTCCACAGTCCACCGCCCATGCTTCCCGTGCGGTCGCTGCCATGAGCTTTGTCCCGTGTCTGACGATCCTCCCGGCGGCACAACGCGAGCTGTGGACCGAGCTCGCGACGCTTCCGCCGACGTTCATCCTCTACGGTGGTACCGCCCTCGCGTTGCGCCTCGGACATCGCGAGTCCGTCGACTTCGATTTCTTCAGCCACGATCCACTGGATCACGACGTGTTGTCGGCGCTGCCTTGGATGCAAGGCGCGACCACGCTGCAGCTCGCTCAGAACACTCGTACCGTGCTGATCGAGCGCGGGGCGAGCACGGTGAAGGTGTCGATGTTCGGAGCGATCGGCTTCGGACGTGTCGGCGTTCCGGAGCTGGCGAACGGCTCGAGGTTGCGCGTCGCATCGCCGCTCGACCTCGGTGGAACGAAGATCAAGGCACTCCTCCAGCGCGTCGAGGCGAAGGACTACCTCGATATCGATGCGCTGGTTTCGCGTGCGGGCGTGCCGCTTCCGGAACTCCTCGGCGCTGCGCTGACGCTGTTCGGTCCGTCGTTCAATCCACTCGTGGCACGCAAGGCGCTCGCGTACTACGAAGGCGGAGATCTCGACCGCCTCGATACAGCCACGCGGGAACGGTTGACCCGTGCGGCCGTGGAGTCGCTCGTCACGCCGGAGGTGCCGCGTGTGTCTGCTCGCCTGGATTGATCCTAGCGGTGCCGGCCGCCGCCACCCGAGGAGTGGCCGCCGCCGCCGCTGGAGTGCGAGAAGCCGCCGCCGCCACCGCCGCTCGAGTGCGAGAAGCCGCCACCGCCGCTGGAGTGCGAGAAGCCGCCGCCGCCGCTCGAGTGCGAGGGCGCGCTCGGACGCGACCATCCACCGCCGCCGCCGCCGCTCGAGTGCGACCAGTTGCTGCTGTTCGACGGCGTGTAGCTCGGGCGCTGGATCGGACCACCGGTCGAATGCGACCAGCCGCTGTTCGTCGCCGGCGGCCGGTAGGTCGGCCGATAGGCCTGCTGCGGCGCACCGTACTGCGGGGCGCGATACTGCGGGGCGCGGTACTGCGGCGCGCGATATGCCGGCTGCTGTGCGCGATACGACGTCGTGGGGCGGCGCCACGTCGGCGTGTCCCCGCGGATCGGCGCCTGGGTGCGCACCGACGGCTGCATGCGATAGCCCGAGTAGCCCTGGTTCGGGCGATAGCCTTGGTTCCGGACCGAAGGCGCGCCGGCGCGACCCCCGACGGTGCCGCGGATGCCGCCGGTGGCGATCGAGCGGTGGTAGCTCGAGCCGAGGCGCGCGCGCATGATGCTGGCGGAGCTGATCGGCGCGTAGTTCGCCCTGATCGACGGCCGCGAGATGGTCGCGGTCGCGCGCAGCCCTTCGGCCGGGTTCTGGAGCAGGTGGCCGCGGATGTGGCCCTTGCCGAAGTCGTCGTTGCGCGTGAACCGCCACTGCGAGTCGCGCGCGGTCACGTCGTGGCGATGATCGTGGAAGTTGGGCGGGTCGTGATCGTGGCCGCGGTGATCCCGGACGATCGGCGCGAGCGGACGCCAGCCGGTGTAGCCGCCGCCGCCGCGCCACTCGACCGCGCCGGCGCTCCAGGTGTTGCCGGGCTGCCAGCCCCAGTAATCGCCGAACCAACCCCAGCGCCCGTAGTGGAAGGGCAACCAGCCCCAGGCGTAGTCGCACGAGAAGTTCCAGCCCGCGTCACTCCACAGCCATGAACCGCAGGTCTCGTAGGGTGTGAAATCTACGCCCACCGCGGTCGTATCGGGACGCCACACTCTGCCGTAGTCGTCCGTGTCTTCCCACGAGCCGTAGCCATCGAGGGTTGCGTCGATCTCGGAGTCGTCGACCTGTCCCATGTCATAGCCAGCGTCGTTCGGATCGGTGCTCGGCTCGGGGTTGGCGAGCTCGCCATTCGCGGTCGCGTCGGCGGCTTGATCCTCGGTGCCAGGCTGCGTGCCATCGGGATAACCGGGCGCGTAACCCTGCGGATAACCTGGTTGATCCGGACCGTTATACGCGACCGCCTGCGGCTGTTGCTGGGGATCGCCATAGCCGGGCTGGGCATACCCGTAACCCGGATCCATGCCGCCGCCCGGTGGGCCGGCGACCGGCTCGGGCTGCTGCGGGAACGTGTTCTGCGCCGGGTCGATCGGCGTGCACCCCATGACGAGCAGCAGGGCTCCCAAGCCGATCCGAAGGGTGGACATGCCCCGAGTATGTGCAGCGATCGTGCCCGCACGAAGCTACGTAACGGTACTTCATGATCTATTAACCGCGTCATTCGAGCCTTGGCGGGAAGTTTCGGCGCGCCACAGAGGTTGGCAGGCGGCTTGACAGGGGTGCCCCGTGGCGATTAACAAAGCCGAGCGATTTTAGGGTCCTAACAATGATTCGAGCTACCAAACTCTCGAAGTTCTACGGCGGTAAGCGCGCGTTGGGACCGGTATCGTTCGAGATCGCCGACGGAGAAACCGTCGGTTTCCTCGGATTGAACGGTGCCGGAAAGACAACCGCGCTGCGCATCCTGGCCTCCGATCTACGACCGAGCTCCGGCTCGGTCGAGGTCGGCGGTGTCGACGCGGTCGCCAATCCACATGCGGTGCGCAAGCGGATCGGATTCTTGCCGGAGAACCCGCCTCTCTACTCGGAGATGGTGGTGACCGACTACATCCGGTTCGCGGGCGAGCTGCGGGGCATGACCAAGGCCGAGCTGAAGAAGCGGCTCGGCGAGGTGCTGGACATCGTCGACCTCAACGAGGTCGCGAACGATCCGATCGACACCTTGTCGCACGGGTTTCGCCAGCGTGTCGGGTTGGCGCAGGCGATCATCCATAACCCGCAGTTCCTGATCCTCGACGAACCGACGCGCGGCCTCGACCCCGTGCAGATCGTCGAGATGCGGAACCTGATCCACGACCTCAAGCAGAACCACACGGTGCTGATCTCGAGTCACATCTTGACCGAGATCAGCCAGACCTGTGATCGGCTGCTCGTGCTCGACAAGGGCAAGCTGGTCGGCTCGGGCAGCGAGAGCGAGCTCTCGAAGCACGAGGGCGACATCGGCCAGATCACGGTGACGGTACGCGCGCCCTCGGGCGGCGACGCCAGGGCGCAGATCTCCAAGGTGCTGTCCGCGATCGGGAGCGTCACCAAGGTCGGCGAGCCGTACGAGCAGGGCGGCGGCTTCACGTTCTCGCTGTCGACCAGCAAGGACGTGCGCGCCGATGTCAGCCGCGCGATCGTCGAGGCCAAGCTCGACCTCTTGAAGCTCGACTACGCACGCAGCGAGCTCGAGAACACCTTCATCCGTCTCGTGGGAGGCGCCGATGCGAGCAACTAGCATCATCTACAAGCGCGAGCTCGGCAGGTATCTGCGCTCGCCGATCGGCTGGATCATCGCCGCCGCGGCGCTGCTCGTCGAGGGCATCTTGTTCCAGAGCCAGGCGCTCTCGGGCGAGCAGCTCTCGGCGATCGTGCTCGAGCGCTACTTCTACTTCGCGAGCGGCATCCCGACCTTCTGCGGCGTGCTGCTGGCGTTCCGGCTGCTCGCCGAGGAGCGGCAGAACCACTCGATGGTGCTGCTGAACACCTCGCCGATCCGCGATACGGAGATCGTGCTCGGCAAGTTCTTCGCCGCGCTGACCTTCATGACGATCATCTTCGTGCTGTCGATCTACATGCCGTTGCTGGTCAAGGTGAACGGCAAGATCACGTTCGCGCAGATCTTCGTCGGCTACTTCGGCATGTTCCTGCTCGGCTCGGCGACGCTCGCGATCGGCATGTTCGCCTCGGCGCTGACCCGGCACCAGATCGTCGCCGCGCTGCTCGGCGCGGTGTTCGTGCTGATCATGTGCATGCTGTTCCCGCTCGCGAAGCGGCTCGACTCCCCGGTGCGCGACGTGCTCGAGCAAGTCGACCTGTGGTGGATCCACTTCCAGAACGGCTTCATGCGCGGAATCCTCAACCTCAAAGACATCATCTATTACCTGGCGGTCACCTACTTCTTCTTGTTGTTGGCCGTGAAGACGCTGGAGGCGAAGCGATGGCAATGAGAACAGCTTCCCCGTGGTGGGCCTCGCTGTTGTTCGGCGTGGGTCTGTTGTTCATGTTCGTCGGCGAGCGCCTGTTCGGGCACCTGCCGGGTACGCGCATGGTGATCACCGGGCTCGGGCTCCTGCTCGTGCTCGGCATCACCGGGCTGCGCGCGTACAGCACGATGGCGACCGAAGGCTCGCGCCGCAACGTCGAGCGCACGCTGTTGTACTGCCAGCTCGGCGTCGTGGTCTCGCTGGTGATCTACGCGTTCACGACCAAGTGGGGCCTCGGCCACTTCCACTTCTCGGATAAGGGCACCGAGAAGTTCGAGACCGTCCTGACCGTGCTGTGGGCGATCGTGATGGTCGTGTCCTTGATCCCGATGTTCATGATCGAGAGCTCGCTCGGCGTCGCGCTGCGCACCGAGCTCGACATGGCGAGCCAGAGCGACGAGGGCATCGAGTACATGCGCGTCCGCGACGTCGGCCTGTCGGGCCTGTCGGTCGGACTCGCGCTCGCGCTGCTCATGGTCACCTGCAACGTCGCGAACGATCGCAACATCGAGCGCGACGTCAGCTACTTCAAGACGTCGTCGCCGGGCCAATCGACCGAGAAGATCGTCGCGGCGCAGCAGGACCCGATCAAGGTGCTGATGTTCTTCCCGCCGGCGAACGAGGTCGCGAACCAGGTCCGTGATTACTTCTCGGCGCTCGCCTCGGCGTCGGGCCACCTGACGATCGAGGAGCACGATCGGCTCGGCGATGCCGAGCTCGCGGGCAAGTACAAGGTCTCGAAGGATGGCGAGGTCGTGCTCGTGAAGGGCACCGGCGATAAAGAGAAGTCGCAGACCATCGAGCTCGACACCGACATCGACAAGGCGCGCAAGGGCCAGAGCAAGCTCCGGTCGTTCGATCGCGAGGTCAACTCGGCGCTCTTGAAGCTCGTCCGCGAGAAGCGCAAGGCGTACCTGATCGCGGGTCACGGCGAGGTCACGAACCCCGACACGATCCCGCCGGAGCTCAAGGGCAAGGTGCCGGAGCGCCACATGACGGTGTTCAGGCAGCGGCTCTCGCAGCTCAACTACGAGGTCAAGGACTTGAACCCGATCGACCTGCTCCATGGCGTGCCCGATGACGCGACGCTCGTGATGCTGATGGCTCCGACGATCGCGCTGCAGCCCGCCGAGTGGGAGTCGCTGTCGAAGTATCTCGACAAGGGCGGCCGCATGTTGATCGCGATGGATCCGAAGGGCGACCCGTCGCTGGGTCCGCTCGAAGGCAAGCTCGGCGTGAAGTACGACCCGGCCTCGCTCACCGACGACCAGGCCTACCTCGCGCAGCGCGGCTCCCCGGCGGAGCGCCGGTTCGTGGCGACCACGCAGTTCTCCGCGCACCCGTCGACGACCTCGCTGTCGCGCGCCGCGAAGGGCCTCGTGCTCGTCGACTCCGGCACGTTCGAGGACGCGCCGGTGGTCGGCACGGACCACCCGAAGAAGACCGTGACGATCCGGTCGATGGACTCGGCGTTCCTCGATCTCAACAACAACTATTCGTTCGACGCCGCCACCGAGAAGCGCCAGCGCTACAACCTGGCCGAGGCGATCGAGGGGCCCAAGCTCAAAGGTGAGGATGGCAAGCCCAAGGACGGCTGGCGCGTGCTGGTGTTCGCGGACGCGGACATCTTCGCCGACGCGCTGGTCCAGAATGCGATGGGGCGCGCGGGCGTGTTGATGATCGCGCAGCTGTTCGGCGGCGACGTGCTCGACGATTCCGTGAAGTGGCTCGGCGGCGAAGAGGTGTTCGCCGGCGAAGTCGTCTCCGAAGACGACAAGGCTATCCAACACACCAAGAGCCAGGACGCGGTTTGGTTCACGCTGACGATCGTCGGCATGCCGCTCGTGGTGCTCGCGCTCGGTCTCCTGGGCACCTGGGCCCGCCGGCGCAAGAAGACGACAACCGAGGTGACGCCATGAGAGGAGCGCTGATTCATGGCGTCCTGCTCGCAGTGATGCTCGTATTCGGCTATCGCACGTGGACTCGCGACAAGACCTCCGCGCCGACGACCGGCGACGTGGTCATGTGGGACAAGGGCGCGAACGATCTGGTGTCGATCGAGTACAAGGCTCCGAAGAAGATCGTGAAGGTCGAGCACAAGGCCGACTACTGGTGGGGCACCGACACGACGATCGAGACCCGGCCCAAGCCGGAGCCGCCGAAGCCGGCCGGTGAGGGCTCGGGCTCGGGCTCGGCCGGATCGGGCGCCGGTTCGGGCGCCGGTTCGGGATCGGGTTCGGCCGCCGCGAAGCCGCCGGTCGAAGAAGAAGAGGTCAGCCGCAAGACCCACGAGTTCCCGCTCGGCGATGCCGGCGACAAGCTGATCAAGGAGTACACCGCGGCGCGCGCGTTGCGCGACCTCGGCGTGCCGAACGACGAGGCGAAGAAGGACTACAAGCTCGTCGATGCGAAGACCACGATCACCGTGACGTTCAAGGATGGCGCCAAGACCTTCCTCGTCGGTGGTTCGGTCTACGGCGGTAGCGATCGCTACGTCGTCGACCAGGCGTCCGGCAAGGCGTACGTGTTCTCGAGGGATCTGATCTCGCCGCTCGAGATCGGCGAGTCGAGCCTGCACCTGTTGGATCCGCGCGGCTTCGATGCCGCGAAGATCGATCAGGTCGCGATCGAGGCGGGGGGCAAGTCCAAGTCGTTCATGCGGTTCGAGTCCGACCAGGATGGGACCAAGCGCAAGACCTGGGCGGACGTCGATACCAAGACCGCGAACACGCTCGCGGCGAACTTCATCGATGGCGTCAACAACCTGCGGCCGACCGAGTACAACACCACGGTCAAGCCGAGCGACATGCAGTCGGTGATGAAGCTGACGTACAAGAGCGACAAGGGCGCCGTGCTCGGCACGTTGCAGCTGCTGCGCTACGAGAAGCCCGGCCAGCTCGCCGAGGGCCAGGAGCTCGATCCCGCGAACCCGCCGAAGGGCGAGACCGAGTACTTCATCCTGACCGAGAAGACCCGCGTGCCGGGGTTGGTCCGCAAGGACACGGCGCAGCGCACCGAGAACGACATCGAGAACGTGATGTCCGGCAAGACCGAACCGGCCGCGGCAGGGTCCGGCGCCGTGCACTCGATCGATCCGCACGGCAATCCGCTCGGCGTGCCGCATGCGATGGGCGCGGTGCCGCCGGTGCCACCGCACGCGATGGGCGCGGTGCCACCACACGCGATGGGCGCGGTGCCACCGGCCACGCCCGTGCCTCCACACGCGATGGGGGTGACCCCGCCGGCGGCTGGCTCGAGTGCCCCGCATGCGACGGGCGCGCTCCCGCCACACGCGGCCGCGGCCCCACCGCCGGCCCCAGCGGCCACGCCGAAGCCCGCGGTCCACGACGGCCCGGGCATGGCGCCGCACTCCCCGTAAGAAAATGCCATAGGGGGAGCCCTGCCCGATCGAGGGGCAGGCCCGTGGAATACAGGCAACCACGAGCGCGGTCTGTGGTTCGTACTAAAGGAATTCCATGCAAGCAATCCGCTCTCTCCTGTTCGCCGCTGTGGCCGGATTCGCGATCGTTCCCTCGGTCGCTCTTGCCGCGCCCAGTGGAATCCCGACTGATGGCTCGGTGGCCGATACGGCCGAGAAGGTGGTCGACAGCGTCGTCACGATCTCGACCTCGCAGCAGATGAGGCTGTCGCCCGAGCAGCAGTTCTTCCTGCAAAACATGGGCAACGACGAGCGCGACCTCACGCAGCAAGCGCAGGGCTCGGGCGTGATCGTCACCGCGACCGGTCGCGTGCTCACCAACGCGCACGTGATCGAGAACGCCGACACGATCAAGGTGACGCTGCCGAATGGCACGCAGGTCACCGCGAAGGTGATCGGCAAGGACGTCCACGCCGACCTCGCGGTGTTACAGCTCCAGGGCAAGCTGCCGGCGCTCAAGCCGATCACGTTCGGCGATTCGTCGGCGCTCCGGCTCGGCGATATCGTGCTGGCGGTCGGCAACGGGCTCGGCGTTGGCAAGTCCGTGTCGATGGGCATCATCTCCGCCAAGGGGCTCGTCAACCTCGGGATCGAGGATTACGAGGACTTCCTGCAGACCGACGCGACGATCAACCCCGGCAACTCCGGCGGCGCGCTGGTCAACCTCAAGGGCGAGCTGGTCGGCCTCAACACCGCGATCGCGTCGCGCAGTGGCGGCTCGCAGGGCATCGGCTTCGCGATCCCGACGAACATGGTGCGCCCGATCATGGAGGCGCTGATCCGCGACGGTAAGTTCACGCGTGGCTACCTCGGGGTCAGCATCGGCACCGTGACGCCCGAGGTCCTCAAGGCACACAAGCTCGGCGCCTCGCAGGGGGTCGTCGTCGGCGGCATCCAGCCCGATGGCCCGGCCGCGCGCACCGGCCTCGAGATGGGCGACGTCGTGACCGGCCTCGGCGGCAAGATCGTCAAGACCGACACCGAGCTGCGTACGCGGATCGCCGAGACCAAGCCCGGCACCGTGGTCGAGCTCGCGGTCGTCCATCAGGATGGTCGCAAGGACCTCGTGAAGGTCAAGCTCGGCGAGCTCCCCGAGCAGGCCTCGATGCTCCAGCGCCGCCGCCGCTAGGCGCCGCGCCCCACAGCACGGTTTGCCGGGTCGGAACCGTGCTGGGTGAGCCGAGCATCCGCCAGCACTGCGCTATCGTTTCGAGTCCGTGAAGTGCCTGGCCGCCACCGCGCTCGTCGTCGTCGCGGCGTGTCGCGGCGCGAGCTATCCGGTCGTGCCCGGCGACACGGCGCTCGGCGTCTCCGCCGTCACGATCGCGCCGCGCAGCGACGAGCACCTCGAGCTCGACTACACGGTGCTGCGGAGCAACCTCGGCCTGCGCGCCAAGACGCTGATCCTTCCGGAGCGCGGCTGGAATCCGTACCGGCTCGCCGAGGATCGCCGCCGGATCGCCGCGTTCCTGATGGAGCACGGCCGGTTCGAGGCCGCGGTCGACGAGCCGCGGCTCGCGTGGAACCCGGCGCACACCGCGGTCGCGGTCGCGTGGACCGTGCACGAGGGCCCGGCGTACTCGATCGGCTCGGTCGAGCTCCGCGGCGCGCCGCCCGAGCTCGCCGGCGAGCTCCGCGCGCGGATCCCGTTCGGCCCCGGCGACCGCGTCGATATGCCGGTGGATCGCCAGCTCCGGTTCGAGCTCGCCGGCGAGCTCCAGGATCACGGCTACGCGCACGCGCGTGGCTACTCGCGCGCGTTCGTCGATCGCGGCGCGAAGACCGTCGCGTGGTTCTACTACCTCGACCCCGGGCCACCGACGACGATCCGATCGCTGACGGTCGAGGGCAACGCGCACGTGCCGACCGAGGCGGTGCTCGCGCGGTCGGGGCTCGCCGCCGGCCAGCCGTTCTCGACCACGGTCGCGCGCCGCGCCAAGCTCGCGTTGCTCGACAGCGGTTCGTTCGCATCGGTCGAGGTCACGAGCGATGCGGACGTGCCGCACCTGCCGGAGTGGCCCGAATTCGGCGGCACGCTCGCGCCCGATCAGATCGGCGCCGACGGCTCGCTCGTGCCGCGGACGCTGCCCGCGGGCCTCGCGGTGCGCGTCGTCGTGGTCGAGTCGCCGCGCGACCAGGTCCGCGGCGAGCTTGGCGTCGAGGCCGACCCGACCCGGGTCGATACGTTCACCGGCGTTTACGCGATCCTGCGCGATCTGTTCGGGCCGCAGCACCACCTCGTGCTCGACGGCAGCGCGGGATATGGCTGGATCATCGGCGATGATCACCGCGCGCAAGGCTGGTACGGCAGCGCGCTCGCGCAGTACGTCCATTCGCTCGAGGTCACCGACGTGCGGGTCACCGCGCGCTGGCGCGACGTGCTCTATCCGTGGGCGCTGTTGCGCGAGCTGGTCGCGGGCCCCGGGCTCCACCGCGTGCTCGCGCCCGGCGTGTTCGTCGATGGCGACGCGTTCGTGCGGTTCGGGCGCCAGCTCGACCAGCCCGCGCTCGTGATGCCGCCCGCGGAGCTCGAGCTCGCACCCGCGCGTGACTCGACCGGCCTCGACCTCGAGGCATCGCTGATCGCGGACCAGCGCGACGACCGCGTCGAGCCGACGCGCGGGTGGTTGCTCGGCGCGACGGCGTCGTATTCCCCAGCGGGTGCCCTCGGCGACCATCGTTGGTTGCAGCTCACCGGCGACGCGCGCGTGTTCGTGCCGCTCACGGACGCGTGGTCGCTCGGCCTGCGCGCCTCGGGCGGTTGGGTCGGCCTCGGCGGCGATGCCGGGATCCCGCTCGGGCCACGGCTGTTCGGCGGTGGCGCGTATGGCATGCGCGGCTTCGGGCGCGATCAGCTATCACCCGCCGTCGGCGCCGTGCTGGTCGGCGGCCGCAGCCTGGTCGAATCGACCGCGGAGCTGCGCTGGCTGCCGTTCCGCAAGCAGGTGGGCGCCGCCGCGTTCGTCGATGCAGGGCAGGCCGGCGCGGGCGCGAACCCGTTCGCGGCTGGGATCTCGCTCGCCGCCGGCGCCGGGGGACGGTTGCGGCTGTGGTACCTGCCGATCGCGCTCGATCTCGCGTATCGCGTGATCGACTCCGATCGCGCGGGCCTGGCGTGGAACCGCGTGCTCGCGTTCGTGCGGGTGGGGGAGGCGTTTTGAACCGCCGGGTCAAGCGCGTGCTGCGCTGGGTCCTGCGTGGCGTGCTCGCGCTCGTCGCGCTCGTGGTGATCCTCGTCGCGTTCCTGCACACGCCGTGGGGCAAGGCGTTCGTGCGGTGGCGGATCGAGGCCAAGCTCGCCGCCGCGGTCGATGGGTCGGTCTCGCTCGGTGCGGTCGACTATGGATGGTGGTTCGGCCACGTCGAGCTCGACCACCTCGCGTTCGCGAGCCGCGACGGCAAGCCGGTGCTCGCGATCGCGTCGGTGCGGCTCGCTCTCGATCCGATGAGCCTGGTGCGCGGTGCGCCGGTGATCGAGGATCTCGACGTCGCCGGCTTGAGCGCGACGATCGTGGAGACCGCCCGCGGCCGCACCAACCTCACCGGCTTGTTCAAGCCCACGGGCGCGCGGCCGCCGACCTCGGTCCGCATCGCGAAGCTGCACGTCGCGGGCGGCGCCACGTTCACGCGGTCCGACGGCGCGGCGTTCACGCTCGCCGATCTGGCGATCGAGGGCTCGCTGGCGGCGAGGCCCGGCGACGAGGCCCTCGACCTGGCGCTCGGCAGGCTCACCGCGACCGTCGTGGTCGCGGTGCCGAACACGGTGACGAAGCGGCTCGCGGTCTCGATCGGCCCGATCACCGTGGCGCGGCGGGGCGGCACGCTCGACGTGTCGATCGCGAAGCTCGGGTTCGGCGCGCTCTCGGTCGGCGCGATCGACGTGCGGCTCGGGCTCGCCCACGGCACGCTCGCCGGTGCCCAGTCGATCACACTCTCGCACGCGCGGCTCGATCACGCGCGGCTGCAGACCATGCTCGGGCGCGCGGTGTTCGCCGACGACGTCACGTTCGACGCCTCGCTCGCCGGCCCGCCCGACAAGCTGGTCGCGCAGGGCGCGGTGGCGACCGGCAAGGCGACGCTGACGCTCCAGGGCACGCTCGATGTCTCGGACCTCGCACGGCCGCGTTACGACGTCGCGCTCGAGGGTCAGGGCACGAGTGCCGACGTGATGGCGGCTCCACCTCATGGCGTGCCGCCGATCGCGACCGACCTCCACCTCACCGTCGCGGGCAGCGGGTTGATCCCCCCCGATCTCGACGCCACCGTCGGGCTCGACCTCGGGCCGACGCGGATCGGCAAGCTCACCGTGGACCGCGTCACGGCACGCGCGCACGCACACGCGCACGGTCTCACGCTCGATCACCTCGAGGCGCACGGGCTCGGCTTCGCGATCACCGCGAGCGGCGACATCGACACCGAGACGATGCTGCACGCCACGGTCACGGTCGCCGGCACGCCGCCCGAGACGATCGAGGTGCTGCGCGCGGCCGGGATCGCGGTGTGGCACCGGATCCCCCCGATCTCGCAGCTCGCGGTGACCGTTCACGCGGCCGGCAAGCTCGATGGCAAGCTCGAGCTCGAGGTCGAGCCGGCGAAGCTGCGGATCGCCGGCGGTACCGTCGCGATCGGCGGCCGCGCGACGCTGGTCCATCGCGAGCTCACCGACGCGGCGACCAAGCTCGAGATCCGCGGGCTCGATCTCGGGGCGCTCGCACGGCTCGCGCATCGGCCCGCGCCGAAGCTGCACGGCGCGCTATCCGGCACGCTCTCGTTCGAGCGTACCCCCCGCGAAGAGCACGCCCGCGGCGATCTCGCGATCGCGTTGCGCGCCCCGGCGGTCACCCTCGAGGTTCGCGGTGCAGCGGATCTCGCGACCGCCGAACTGCACGCGCGCGTCGTCCGGCGCGCGGACCGTGCGGTGCTCGCGACCGTGACCGCGCGCGTCGCCCATCACGAGAGCATCCTGTTGCCGCGACGCGCGTGGCGGGTCGTGGTCGACGCACCCTCGCGATCGTTCGCCGAGCTCGCGGCGCTCCTGCCTCCGGATGTTCGCGTCGCGCTGCCCGAAGGCGAGGTCGCGGTGCGCGCGGAGCTCGGCGGGACTCCTGCGCGGCCACGCGGTAGCGCGGAGCTCGACGTTGATGTGGCGACGCCGGCCGGCCCGCAGCACGTCACGCTGCACGCCGAGATCGCACCGGGACCGCACGGCACGCTCGTCACGACGCGCGGCGCGGTGACGAGCGCGGCGGCCGTGGGGACCGGCGCGGCGGCCACCCCGTTCGCCACGATCGCGGGGACGGTCACGCTGCCGAGTGCGTTCGTCGGTGCGCGGTTCGCTCCACGGCGCGTCGCCGCGGGGCTCGAGCTCTCCGAGCGCATCGAGGTCCCGGAGCGCCCGCTCGCGAGCGTGCCGCTCGTGCCCGCGGCGATCGCGGCGCTGGGAGGCACGATCGGCGGGCAGCTCGAGCTCCACGGCTCGCCGGCGGAGCTCGCGTTCGCCGGCACGTTCCGCTGGCGAGACTACCCGCTCGCCGGCGGCGGCCGTGGTGCGACGACGCTCGAGCTCGCCGGCACACCGGTGCACGTGCAGGCGACGCTCTCGCACGGGCCGCTGCAGGTGACCGCCGACGTCACGCGCGCGCACGAGCGGATCGCCGTGCGCGCCCGCGTCCGCAGCGAGCCGACCGCGCTGGTCCCGTTGCTGCCGGAATCGCTCGTGTCCGGGCTCGCGGGCGTGGATCCCGGCACGTTGCGCGCGGATCTCACGGCCGAGCTCGGGTTCGTGCAGCGCGGTCACGCGATCGCTCTCGACGCCGCGACCCTCACCGGCTCGCTGTCGTTGCGCGGTGGTTCGGTCGCGCTGCCGCACACCGGGCGGCGCTGGCACGACCTCGAGCTCGAGCTCGCCGGTGATCCTCGCGGCCTCCGGATCGCGAAGCTCGCGGCGCACGAGACCGACGCGCAGGTCCGCGATCGGTCGCTCGAGATCTCCGGCCTGCTCGCGGTCGCAACCCAGCGCGATGCTTCCGGAGCGCTCGTGCTCCGCCCCGCGACCGGCGAGCTCGACATCGCGCTCCACGACTGGCTCGCGCTCGGCGCCGGATCGCCGCTGTTCAGCGACGCGCCGACCGCGAGCATCGATCTCGCGGCGCATGCGGTCGCCGATCTGCGTCCACCGATCGTGGCGATCGACGCGACCGTGTCGAAGCTCGACGTCCGCATTCCGGACCGTCTCGAGCGCTCGCATCAACCGGAGCAACAGAACGTCTCGGCCGACATCATCTTTCTCGATGGCCACAACCGCCCGGGGGCGCTGCCCCTGCCGGTCGAGACCCGCGCGCACCCGAGAGCTGCGCTCGATGTCCGCATCCATCTTCCCGAGCCGGTGCACGTGTTGAAGGCACCGCTCGACCTCGATGCGCGCGGTGACCTGACAGTGACGGTGCGCGACACTGGTGTCGCGACGCGAGGTACGCTCGTCACCACCGGCGGCATGCTGCAGCTGTTCGGTCGCGATCATCGGGTCGTCGATGGCCAGCTCGTGTTCAGCGACGCGCATCCGCATGGCGAGTTCACGTTGCACTTCGCGCACGCGTTACCGCCCGACGCGCTGCGCGAGCTCTCGCGCATCGAGCCGGCGCGCGTCGCGATCACCGGCGCACCGGCCAAGCCGGTGGTCACGCTCGGCGGCGCTACCAACGTCACGCTCGACGAGGTGATGTCGATGTATCACGCGGGCCATCCGGTGTTCGAGGCGCCGCCGGGGCTGTACCCGAGCAGCACCGCCGAGGTGCCGCGTGGCGATCAAGAGCTCGTGTTCGGCTACATCGCGAGCGCGTTGCCGTCGTTCTTGTTCCTCGATCGGATCTTCGCGTGGGCAGATCCGAGCGAGCCGCGCGGAGGGTACGGCCGGATCCGGAACCTCGAGGCCGAGCGGTTCAGCGCGGATCGCAGCGCGCGCGTCCGCGTCGTCGGCCGGCCGACCACGCCCGGGCGCAGCACCGCCGAGCTCCAGCTCGATCACCTGTGGCTCGATCGCGCGCGCGTGCTGTTCGGCGCCGGCCTGCGCGCGGGCGATCGGCTCGGCGGTGGGCTCGGCCTGGTCTTCGAATGGTCGAGCGCCGACTAGGCTGCGTTCGCGAACCCGAGCGTCATCGCTTGGTTTGCTTCGTGGGCCGCGCGGGCCGCTTCGCGGGCGGCTTGATCTTCTTCGCGGGCGGCTTGGCCTGCTTCGCGGGTCGGTCGTGCGGCTTGTGCTTCCGCTTCGGAGGTTCCGGCGGCGGCTCGAGGTGGCCGAGCTCGACGAGGTGGTGATACGCGGGGTCGTCGACCGGCTGCACCGACAGCCGCCCGGGCTTGAGCAGCACCATGTCGGCGAGTGCGGGGTCGGCCCGGATCCGCGGCAGCCCGACGTAGTGCGGAAACTTCTCGACGAACCGCACGTCGACGCAGTCCCAGATCGGCTTGTCGCGGGTCGCGCGTTCGTCGAAGTACTTGCCGTTCGGGTCGAACTGGGTCTCGTCGATCACGTGGGTGCGCTCGACGCGCGCGAGCCCCGCGACCCCCGGCGGTGCGGTGTTCGAGTGATAGAACAGCACGCCATCGCCGACCGACATCTGTCGCATGTACGCCTTCGCGAAGTGGCTGCGCACGCCGCTCCACGGCTCGACGGTCACGCGGCGTAGATCGTCGATGCTGAACGAGTCGGGCTCGCTCTTCATCAGCCAGTACTTCATGGGTACGGCAGTCTAGTCCAGGTCGGGCACGGCGGCGGCGCGCCACGCGAGCGCAAACGTCGACGGGAGCGCGCGCTGGCGCGCGGTTAGCCGATCGCTCGTTTGTTGGCGGCGTGACGCCGGCGCGTCCCCCACACCCCTCGACTTTATGGGGTACAACCGCCGCACACAAAGGAGTCTCCACATGGCTTTCACGCTCCCCGAACTGCCCTATGCGAAGGATGCGCTCGCGCCGACGATCTCGGTCGAGACCATCGACTACCACTACGGCAAGCACCACCAGGCCTACGTCAACAACCTCAACAACCTCGTACCCGGCACCAAGTACGAGAAGATGTCGCTCGACGAGATCGTGAAGGCCACGAACGGCCAGGCCTCCGAGAAGAAGGTGTTCAACAACGCGGCGCAGGTGTGGAACCACACGTTCTACTGGCACTGCCTCGCGCCGAAGGCCGGCGGCGAGCCGACCGGCACCATCAAGAGCGCGATCGACAAGTCGTTCGGCTCGTTCGCCGACTTCAAGAAGAAGTTCGGCGACGCCGCGGCCGCGCAGTTCGGCTCCGGCTGGGCGTGGCTCGTCAAGGGTGCGGACGGCGCGCTCGCGATCGAGACCACCGCGAACGCTGAAACGCCGTTCGCGGCCGGCAAGACCTGCGTACTCACGCTCGACGTCTGGGAGCACGCCTACTACATCGACTATCGCAACGCTCGGCCCAAGTACATCGAGGAGTTCTGGAAGCTCGCGAACTGGGACTTCGCGGCCAAGAACTTCGGCTGAGCCGAGATCAAGCCGCGAGCCGTCGCAGCAGCGAGCTCGCGCGGCGCGGCAACCATGCGACGACGCGCGGCGCGGCCTCGCGGGCGCGATCGCGGAGCATGTCGCGCGCGGCGCCGGCGAACAACTCGAGGCGCTCGGCGCGCTCGACGAGTTGCTCGGCGAGTCGCGTGAGCAGGCGCGGCGAGGGCGGGGCCTTGGCGACCACGCTCACCGCCCGCACCGCCGGGACGATGGGGGCGAGATGCTGGGTCCGGATCGCCGCGGCGGTCCGTTCGGCAGGAGTCGCGCGTGCCATGGCCCGGGCCAGCGCATCGGCGGCCGCGACGATGTCCTCTTCGGGGTCGACCAGGGTGGCCGGGACCGGGCAGCAGGGGCACTGCGGGGTCACCGCGAGGTTATAGGCGTGGCTGCACTGTGGGCAGTGGAGATAGCTCACCGAGTGAGCGTGTAGACCAACGCCTACCGGAGGCAACTTTTCGGTCGAGATCGGCCACGCGACCTCGCGGGCTTGCGGCTGGCGCCCGCCTTGCACAAACCGTGTGCTCGAGCCGGGTGCGCCGTTCAAGCGTACGGACCGCTAGGCGCGCGGGGAAACACGACGCGATGGATCTCGTCGCGCTCCGGGCACACCAGCAGCACGCCATCGGCCGCGAACGCGATGCAGTACTCGAGCAGCTGCCGGCGCGTCGCGGCCGTGGTGATCGAGGGAGCGACGGCGCCGGTCTTGACCTCGGCGACCAGCAGCTGGCCGTCGAGCTCGACAAGATAGTCAGCGCGCAGCGGGGTCAGGCACGGTTCACCGTCGACCAGCGGCGCCCAGTCGACGCACGCCTGGCGTTCGACGATCGTGAAGCCGGCGGCGACGAGCAACTCGGCGGCGCGATCTTCGCCTGCACCGGCGCGCGCGGCGCGGCGGCGGGCGCGGCGCGAGCCTCGCCACGCGCGTAACGTCGCCGCGAGCCACAGCGCGGCGACGGCGGCGGCGACCGCGGCGGTGATCGCGATCGCGAGGTAGGTCACCCCGCGATCGTCGCCGATCACCCTGACAGCCAGGCGAGCAGCCGCGCGCTGCGGTCGGCGTCGAGATCGATCCCGACCTGCGCGACCGCGTCCTTGGGGCCGTGCCAGTCCGAGCCGCCGGTGCAGGTCAGCCCGAGGTCGGCGGCGAGCTCGATCCAGCGCGTGCGCTCGCGCGCGTCGTACGCGGCGTAGAACGCCTCGACGCCGGTGAGGCCGTCGCGGTGGTGACGGCGCAACAGCTCGACGCCGAGGTGATCGTAGAGGTGGGGATGCGCGAGCGACATCGCGGCACCGGCGGCGCGCCCCAGGGCGAGGGCGTCGACCAGCGGCAGGGCGTGGTGCGGGACGTCGACGGGGCCACGGTCGAACAGGTGGCGCGAGAACGCCTCCTTCATCGACGTCACGTGACCCGCGGCGACCATCGCGCGCGCGAGATCGGGGCGGCCGACCGAGCGGCCGTTCGCGTTCGCGAGCATCGGCTCGACGTCGATGCGGATGCCGCGCGCCTCGAGCTTGACCGCCATCACGCGCAGGCGGTTGCGACGTGCCTCGCGCACGCTCGCGAGGCGGGTCTCGAGCTCGGCCCAGTGCGCGCCGCCGCGGTCGTACGCGAGCACGTGGATCGTCCGTCCGGTCGCGGGCTCGTCGCACGAGATCTCGACGCCGCGGAGCGACTGCGCACCCGCTGCTGCGGTGCCACCGAGCCGTGCATCGGTGCACGTGTCGTGGTCCGTCATCGCGAACACCTCGACCCCTCGAGCCTCGGCGCGCGCGACGACCTCGGCGGGCGCGTCGGTGCCGTCGGATTCGGTGGAGTGACAGTGCAGCTCGAAGCGCAAGCCCGGAGTATGGTCCGGCGGCCCGGCGACATGTAGGCCCTGCGACCGCCTTCGATCCGGACGGTCTGCTAAGCTTTTCGCGTGCCCATCCCGGGGGGTCAAGCTCAGGCGCGCCTGGGCCGCTACGAGCTCCTAGCGCGGCTCGCGACCGGTGGTATGGGCGAGATCTTCCTCGCGCGGCTCGAGGGTGCGGCCGGGTTCGAAAAACTCTACGTCGTCAAGCGCATCCTGCCGCACCTCGCGGACGATGCGCGGTTTCGCCAGATGCTGATCTCCGAGGCGCAGATCGCCGCGAAGATGGCGCACGCGAACATCTGCCAGGTCTACGAGCTCGGCGAGACCGCGGGACAGCTGTACATCGTGATGGAGTACCTCGAGGGCGTCACGTTGTTGCCGCTGCTCCGGCGCGCGTCGAAGCAACAGGCGCCGCTCGAGTTCGGCTTCGTCGCGGCGGTGGGGGCCCAGACCTGCGATGCGCTGCACTACGCGCACGAGCTCAAGGCTCGCGACGGCGATGCGCTCGGGCTCGTCCACCGCGATGTCACGCCATCGAACATCTTCCTGACCGAGTCGGGCGTCGCGAAGGTGCTCGACTTCGGCATCGCGAAGGCGAAGGGTGCCTCGGCGAAGACCGAGGACGGTGCGGTCAAAGGCAAGTACGCGTACATGGCGCCGGAGCAGCTGCGCGGTGGCGCGATCGATCGCCGCGTCGACCTGTTCGCGCTCGGCGTCGTGATGTACGAGATGCTCGCGCTACGCCGGTTGTTCCAGCGCAAGACCGACTACCTGACGTTCCGCGCGGTCATGGAGCAGCCGATTCCGGATATCCGGCGCTATCGCCCGGAGATTCCGGACGCGCTCGCGAACGTGCTCGCGCGTGCGCTCGATCGCGACCCCGCCGCGCGCTTCGACTCGGCGCGCCAGCTCGGCGGCGCGATGCTCGACGCGTTGAACGCGGCGGGGCTACGGCCGTGGACGCACGGCGACATCGGCGACTTCGTCAAGTCGAACTTCGCGAGCGAGATCGGCAAGCGGAGTCAGCAGGTGATGAGCGCGGTCAGCCGCTCTCATCCCGGCGTGGCGACCTCGCGCTCGACGATGCCGTTGATCGTTCACGAGGACGTCACCAACGATTCGAGTGACGATGACGAGTTCCCGTGCGTCGAGACCGATGTCGACCCGGCGGCGCGGTTCGTCGTGACGACCGTCGAGCAGCCGGCGTCGGATCCGTTCTGGCATTCGACGCCGCCGCCGTTCTCGGCGGAGACCACCGGGAGCGCGCCGGGGCTGGAGCCAATCCATGGCGTGCCGATCGGCGCGACGGCGAGCGCGCCGGTGGTCGTCGCCGGCAAGCGCAGCATGCTGTGGCCGATCCTCGCGGCGGCGCTGGTCGCGGTCGCGGGTGGCGCGCTGTTCTTGGTGTGGAAGCAGATGCAGGACCAGCGGCGACGACCGGGGCCGGCGCCGATCATCGTGACGCAGGAGCCGGCGCACGTCGACTCGCCGACCCGGACCGATCCGGAACCGGCCGGTTCGGCTGCGGCCACCCACGACACCCACGACGTGCAACCGGTGAAGAAGCCGGTGAAGCGATACAAGTCGCAAGAACAAGGGATCGAGGCCGCGCTGCGGGGCCAACAAGGCCCGCTCAACCAGTGCTTGCTCGAGCACGGTCAGGGCGTCAAGGATCAGATGCTCGCGCAGTTCCGCATCGCGGCGAGCGGCAAGGCGAAGAGCGTCCAGATCACGCCGGCCGTGCTCGACGCCGCGCCGGTCGGCGCGTGCATTCGCAACGTGATCATGGCGACGCCGTTTCCGGCGTCGGACAAGGACACGTCGTTCACCGTCCCGCTCAAGCCCAAGACGACCTGAGCTAGCCGAGCAGCTCGGCGACGACCGCCGGCCAGTTCGCGACGTTCGCGGCGAGCCGGCCTTGCGCCTGATCCGGCTTGCCACCGCCGCGGCCGCCGAACTTCGCGGCGAGCTGCTTCCACAGCGCACCACAGTCGAGCGACGAGCCCGGCGCACGGAACAACACGACCGTGGTCCCGGCGTCGTCAGGCGCCGCGAGCAGCGCATCGCGCCCGGCCGCGACCACCCTCGACGCGACCTCGCGGACGAGCGCACCATCGCCGGGCAGCGCGGCGATCACCGCGCTGGGGCCGCTCGTACCGGTGCCCGGGGTGCCCGCGAGGTCGGGCGCGAGGTCGGGCGCGAGGTCGTGCGCGATCGAAGCCGCGAGCCGCGTGCGCAGCGCGGTCAGCTCGGTCGCGTGGGCCTCGGCGTCGCGGACGACCTTGTCGATCGAGCCGGGGACATCGGCCGGCGCACACGAGAACCGGCTCGCGAGCCCGCGCAGCACCTGATCTCGCGTGAACAGCTCGGCGCGCGCGCGGCGGCCCGCGGCGAACGTCACGCGGGTCATGCCCTTGTAGCGCTCGGTGCTCGTGATCCGGATCGCCCCGAGCTGCGAGGTGCGAGCCGCGTGCGTGCCGCCGCACGGCGAGAAATCGAAGTCGCCGATCGCGACGACGCGGATGTCCGCGCTGACTTTCGGATCGCGGCGCAGCTTCAGGCTCGCGAGCTCGCCCGCCTCGGGGAACCAGGCGCGGATCGGTAGGTCGTCGTCGACGAGAGCGTTCGCGAGGTCCTCGGCGGCGGCGAGCTCGGCATCCGGAATCCGATCGCGGGTGACGTCGATCGTCAGCGCGGTCTCGCCGAGCCGGGCCGAGGCGGTCGCCGCCCGCGCGCGATCGAGCAGCGTGCCCGACAACTGGTGCTGCGCGGTGTGCTGCGCCATGTGCTGGCGGCGCCGGGCCCAATCGAGCTCGCCGCGCACGCATGCGCCGAGCTCGAGCGCGACGTCCACGACGTGGATGATCGTGCCGTCGTCGGTCACCTGGGTGTCGAGCACGGTCGCGGCGCCGAGCCGGCCGTGATCGCCGAGCTGGCCGCCGGCCTCGGGGTAGAACGCGGTGGCGGCGAGCACGATCGCGGGACGACCGTTGTAGGTCGTGACGGCGGTGATGGTCGACTCGAACTCGCGGAGGTACGCGTCGTCGTGGTAGAGGCGCTTCGTCATCGGTGAACGCTCAGTGCTCCACGCGCTCGATCGCACCGCTGGGCACCCAGCCCACCGCGCCATTGGCCACCCGCAGCTTCGCCCACGTCTCGCGGGTCTCGAGGATCGTGACCTCGGTGCCGCGCGGCAGGGGCTGACCGATCGCGGCCGGCGCACCTGCGCTGTCGGCGGCGCGCAGCACGACCGCGTCCATCACGACGGCGTCCTGGGCGTGGCGATCTTCGAGCACCACGGACAGCACCATCGCGAGCCACACGAACGCCGGGAGGATCGCGAGCATGGCGAGCCCGCGGCGGCGGCGCCCGGACCACGGCACGAGCAGCAGCACGGCGAACGCGAACGCGAACGCGCCGACGACCAGGCGGCGGCCGCGCGACCAGTCCCGGAAGAAGAACAGCGTGTCGGCCGCGCCGGCGCTGCTCGGCGGGCGCAGCGTGGGGCTCTCGCGGTTGCGCAGCCAGGCGAGGTTCTGCTTCGCGCGCGCGTTGCCCGGATCGATCGCGAGCGCGCGGCGGTAGGCGAGGGTGGCCGCGCCAACGTCGCCGGCGCCGAGCGCGGCGTTGCCCCAATCGGCGAGGAGCTCGGGGCGATCGGGCGTGACCTGTGCGGCCTCGCCGAGCGAGACCGCGGCGCGGGTGAACGCGGCCTTGCGCGCGGTTGCATCGGTGACGCCGAGCGCCTGCTGATACGCCTCGCGGCCCGTCGCGAGCGCACCGGCGCCGGCCGCATTCGCGTACGCATGTTCGGCGGCGATCGGGGCTGCGGTGGCGGCGCCTGGATCGGCCGATGCGCGCGCGCTGATGCTGGCGAGTGCGATCAGCACGACCACCGCCGCGGTCGACGCGGCGGACGGCTTTGCGGGCGCGCGCCGCGCCTCGCGAGTCCAGCGAACGACGAGCTCCCTCGCGCGCTGGCGCACCTCGGCGGGCAGCGGCGCATCCTTCGCGGTGCGCGAGAAGCTCTCGGTCTCGAGCCGCGCGAGTAACCCGCCATCGTCGACCGCGCGCTCGAGCGCTCGGGCCAGGCCACGCAGCGCGGCCGCGAGGGCACCGGCGGTGTCGCGCGCCGGCTCGTGGTCCGCGCGCTCGAGCTCGGCGTCGACCTTGTGCTTCGCGGCCTTGACCTCGGCGGCATCCTCGCGCTGGTCGCGCGTGCGGTGCTGCCAGCTACGCAGCGCGAACACGGCGAGCGGCAGCGCATAGAGCAGCACGAGCAGGCCGGCGAGCAGGCCGCCGCTCAGCGGTTGCTTGCCGGTCTCGCTCGGCGCGCTCAGCGCGAGCTCCGCACCGACCAGCGCTTCGTCGTCGGGCCCGGCGAGTCCAGGCTTGGGCGTACCCGGCTTGGGGGCCACGCCGATGACATCGTTCGCGCCGATCACCGCGCCGCCCTTGACCGACAGCGCGATCGGGTCGCTATGGATCGTCTGATAGGCGTTCTTCGCCGGATCGAAGTACGAGAACGCGAGCGCCGGGATCTCGGTGGCGGCGCCGGTCACCGTCGCGGTGACCTTGAACGTCTTGGTCTTGCCGTCATCGGACAGCTCGCCGGTGGGCGGGTCCGCGGGCACGGTGAACTTGTCCTTCGGTAGCCGATCGGGTGTATCGAGCCTGCCGAGCGCGAGCGTGTCGAGGCGCTGGTCGCTCTTGACGGTGATCGCGAGCTCGACGGGCTCGCCCTGCTGGACGACCGAGCGGCTGGTCTCGACCTTCATCGCGAACTGCGTGCCGACCGCGCCCGCGAAGCTCACCGGCCGGTCGGTCTCGGGCAGCGGCCGGACCTCGAGCGTCTTCGCGACGTCGCTCGTGCGCAGCATCTTGGTGTCGTAGCGGCCGAAGATATCGGGCTGGCCGTAGGGCAGGTTCGCGGCGACGGTCGCCGGTGGGACCTCGACCTTGCCGGTGACCCGCGGCACCACGAACATGTGGATCGTGATCCGCGTCCACTTCTGCCCGCCGACATCGACCTCGTCGGCGTCGTAGGGGAAGTCGAGCTTCTTGCCGTTGATGTCGAACGGGAGCGCGCGATTGGGATCGGGGACGGGCGGCTGGGTGACGGTGAACGCGTCGAGCCCCGCGATCGGCAACGTGAAGTCCTGGCCCTGCGGCTTGGCGCGGAACAGCCACACCAGCCTGGTGTCGAGCGTCTCGCCGACGAACACCGGCCGGTTCGGGAGCTGGAGCTCGAGCTTCATCGCATCGGTGGTCGGCACCGCATCGACATCGACGTTCGCGGCGTCGGCGGTCACGGTGGTCTTGCCCTGGGTGACGGTCACCGCAGGGACATGGAGCGGACCCGCGTTGGCGGCCTCGACGTGCCAGTGAAACGCCCACGTGACCCCCGCGTTCCCCATCTGGCGGCCGTTGACCACGATCGACATCGACGACTGGTGTGGCTCGCCGCCGAGCGGTGTGACCTTCGCGCCCGGGATCTCGAGCTTTGGCTGCGCGACCGTCGGGCTCTCGTCGAGGCCTCCGACCGCGAGGATCAGCTCGAACGGCATGCCCGCGTGCGGCGCGCTATCGCCGAGCTGCCAGCGTGCCTGCGTCCGCGGTCCCGCCGCCGCGCTGCCGACGAGCACGCCGAGGGTGACGACGACGGCGAGTGCCTTCACTACCAGTCCTTGTCCACGGGAGCGCTATCGCTCTCGCGCTGTTGCTTGTCGCGCTGGCGTTTCGCATCCTCGTCGCGCGCGCGCTGGCCAGCGCCGCCCTGCTGCTGTTGTTGTTGCTGCTGCTGTTGCTGCTGCTTCTTCTGATCTTGCTTCTGCTGATCCTGCTTCTTCTGATCTTGCTTCTGATCCTGATCGTTCTTCTTCGGTGGCGGCTGGAGCAACTTCAGCGCGTTCTCGAGGTGCTCGATCGCCTTGGCTTCGCTCTTGACGGTCGAATCGAGGCTGACCGACTGCTTCGCGGTCGCGGCCTTGTCGAGCCCGGCCTTCGCATCGGTCATCTCGCCGGAGGCCTGGCGAACCTCGTCGGCCGCCGCGGACATCTTCTTCGCCAGGTCTTGCTGCTCGCCCTTGCCCTTCGCGCCGGCATCCGCCTGCTTCGCGAGCGCGCCGGTGATCGCCTTGGCCATCTCCACGTGCTCGGTCTCCTTGCCGGCCAGTCCGGGCAGCTTCGGCCCGCGCGTGAAGTCGTCCTCGGTGTTGGCCTCGGAGGTCTGATCCTTGGTCTCGTTCTGCTCGCGCAACAGCTCCTGGAGGTGCTCGATCACCGAGAAGAACAGCTGGCGTAGCTCGTCGAGCTTGGCCTCGGCTGCCTTCGCCGGGGTCAGCGCGTCCTTGTTCGCCTTGACCGCGGCTTGCAGGGTCGCGAGCGCCTTCTCGGCGTCGCCGCGCAGCGCCTCGGCACCGTTGAACATCTGCTGCTGTTGCTGCAATTGTTGCTTCGCCGCGTCGAGCTGCTTGGGGTCCGGGGCCTGCGCGGGCTTTCCCGGCTGCGCCGGCGGCGCCGGCGCCTTCGCCTTCGCATCGAGCTCGGCGAGCTTGGCGGTGAGCTGGGTCTGTTCGTCCGCGATCAGCGCCTGGATCCGGCCCATCCGCGCCACGTTCGAGGCGAGCGCCTCGGTCGCATCTTGCGCGCGCTCCGCGGCCGGCAGCTTCGCGGCCTCGGGCGAGAACAACTGCACCAGCTGCTGCTGGGTCGCATAGGCGAGATCGATCGTCTGCTTGAGATCCGCGAAGTACTCGATCGCCTTCGCGAGCGCGACCAGCACCTCGCGCTCGTGCTTGGTCGCGTCGTCGAGGTTGTTCGCCGCGAGTGCGTCGTGGGCCTGGGTCATCGCCGTGCTCGCGTCGATCACGAATGGCAGCGCGAGCCGCAGCTGATCGATCATCTTGGCCTGCTCGGGCGTGAGCTTCGGGGGCTCCGCGGCCGAGCCGGTCCCCGCCGGCTTGTCGACGCTGTCGAGCGTCGCCGCGAGGCGCTGGCGGACCTCCTCGACGCGATCGTGCAGCCCGGTCTGGCGATCGCCGAGCGCGGGCGGCTCCAACCAGGCAGGGATCAACTGCTTCGGTGCAGCGCTGCCGCTGCCGCTGCCGACCTGGAGATCCCGCGTGCGGACCTGCGCGACTGCGTGGGTCTCCTGCGCGAGCTGGACCTCGTCGGTCGCGACCGCGCGCAGCACCTGGATCGGATCGAGCAGCTGCTCGCGCGCGCGCTTGAGCGCGACGAGCGCGGCCTCGGCGCGGGCCACGGCTTGCTCGGCCGCGAGGTCCTGCAGCTTGCGGCGCGCCTCCCCGATCTTCGTGCGGCTCTCGATCACGTAGAGGTCGAGGTTCTTGAGCTGGACGAGGCGCGCGGCCTCTTGCTGGTCTCGCTTGTCGGCCGGCTTCTTGCCGATCGTGTCGATCTCGTCGGAGGCGAGGTCGCCGATCACGCCAGCCTCCGCGACGATGCCACGCTCCTGGTCGGCGAGCTTGGTGAGCGGCGCTTGCTGCGCGAGCGGATCGGTCCCGCCGGACTGCTTGATCGCGATCCACGCCGCGCGCGCCTCGTCGAGCACGCCGCGTTGTTCCTTGATCACGGCGTCGAGCCGGGCCTCGAGCTTGTTCTGGCCGCGCGCGAGCTCGTCGGTCAGCGCCTGGGTGCGCGCGCGCACGATCGCGAGGTTCGCCGCGGTGTCGGCATCGTGCTTGTTCTGGCGCGCGGCGTCGCTGAACCAGTTCAGCGCCTGCTGCTCGAGCTCGAGCGCCTTGTCGAGATCGGCGTCCTTGCCGGTCTTCAGCTGATCGGCGTGCGCGGCGTACGCTATGCCGAGGTCGTACGCGGCACGGAATCGGAGCTCCGGATCGACGCCCGCACTCGACCGCGCTTCGAGCAGGGTCTTCTCCGCATCCTCGAACTTGCCCGCGGCGAGCTGGTCGACGCCGGTATCGAACTTCGCGCGCGCGTCGCGGTGCTCGCCCTTGGCGCAGCCAGCGCTCAGCCCGCCGGCCGGCGCGAACGCGAGGACGAGCAGGAGTAGGAGTCGCTGGTTCACGCGGACCTCCGCGAATCGCCCGCGCCGGCGCCGACCCACAACGCGGCGAGCAGGCAGATCAGCGCGCCGAACACCATGTACGGGTAGCGCTCGACCTTGACCTCGCGGGTCGCCGAGGCGGCGGCCGCGCGCACGATCGGGCGTACGTGGCTGTCGATGATCGCGTCGAGGTCGATCGCGGCCGTGCCGGCGGGGATATACGCACCCTCGGTGACGAGCGCGATCTTGCGCAACGTCGCACCATCGAGCTTCGAGATCACCGGCTTGCCGTCGTGCATCAGCACGGTCTTCGCGCCGGTTTTCGGATCGGTCAGCGTGATCTGGCTTCCAGTCTCGCTGCCGAGCCCGACCGCGACGATCTTGACGCCGGCATCGCGCGCGGCCTTGGCGGCATCCTCCGAGTACGGATCCTGATCGTCGCCGTCCGTGATCAGCACGATCAACCGCGCGCCGTGACCCGGTGGGAAGCCGCGCAACGCCGCCTTGATCGCCTCGCCGACCTTGGTGCCCCCGCGACCGGCGCTCCGGGTATCGACCGTGTCGAGCACCGTGTTGAAGAACGAGTGGTCCGGGGTGAGCGGACACATCGGGACCGCGCGGCCCGCGAACACGACGAGCCCGACGCGCTGGCCTTCGAGCCGGGACACCAGCTGCGAGATCTCGTTCTTCGCGCGCGCCAGGCGATTCGGGGTCGCATCCTCGGCCAGCATCGAGCGCGAGACGTCGAGCACGAACATCACGTCGGCCGCCGGCGCCCCGCTCGCGACGCGCTCGGTCTCGCCGTGCGCGAGTGGGCGCATCAACGCGCCGATGCCGAACACGAGGCAGCCGAGCACGAGCACCAAGCGGAGCAGCGTGCGCTCGGTGCTCGACTTCGCGGTCAGCCGGCGCTGCATGATCGGCGACAGGAAGCCCGACAGCGCCTCGCGCGAGCGCAGCTCGAGGAACGCGAGCCCGCCGACGATCGCGAACGCGACCCAGACCAGGTGGATCAGCTCCTTGTGGCGCCAGTCGAGGTCGATCACGGTAGCCTCCGCAGCAGGGTGCCGCGCAGCACGTTCGCGAGCACGATCAGGCCGAGCGCGATCGCCACGAACCACGGAAAGAACTGGCGGTACTCGGTGAACCGGGTCTCCTCGAGCTTCGTGCGCTCGAGTCGATCGATCTGCTTGTAGATCTGGGCGAGGCCCTTGCCGTCCTCGGCGCGGAAATACTCGCCATGGGTCTTGTCGGCGATCTTGCGGAGCAGCGTATCGTCGAGCTGGATGTTGACCCGGCGCAACACGCCGCCGATGCAGATCGGCGCGCGGTCCTTGGTCCCGGCGCCGATCGTGTAGACCTTGACGCCGGCCTTGACGGCGTCGTCGATCGCGGTGTCCTCGTCGATGTCGTGGACGTTCGAGTCACCATCGGTGAGCAAGACGACGACCTTGCTGCGGGTCGGAAAGTCCATCGCGCGCTGCACCGCGAGCTCGAGGCCAGCGCCGATCGCGGTGCCGTCTTCGTCCTCGGGCGCGAAGTCGAGCTGGCGCGCGGCGGTGATCAGATTGGCGTGGTCGAGGGTCAGCGGGCTGCGCGTATCGGCGTAGCGCGCGAACGCGACCAGCCCGATCGCGTCGTCGGGCCGGCCCTCGAGCCCGGCGCCACCCGTGACGAAGTGCTCGAACACCCGCTTGACCGCGCCGAGCCGGGTCGGATCGGTCGCCGCGTCGTAGTCGCAGGTCGCCGGGTGCTTGGCGTCCGCGAGATCCTGGGCGCGCATCGAGCCCGAGATGTCGACCGCCATCACGATGCCGATGCCCTCGTCGTGGACGCGCGAGGCCTGATCGCCCTTGCGCGGCCCGGCGAGCGCGATCGCGAACGCGACGACCGCGAGCGCGACCAGCGCATCGGGCAGCCACGCGAGCTCGGTGCGCCAGGTCGTGCCGCTGGCGGGCAGCGCGCGCAGCGACGAGAACACGACGCGCCCCGCGCTGCGCGTCGACCACCAGAACGCGGGCAGCGCGAGCAGCGCGACCAGCAGCAGCCACGGATGCGGGATCTCGGCGCCGAACCACACCATCGCGATCACGCGGCGGCCTCCTCTCGGATACGGGTATCCTCGACGAACGCGCGCGCGGCCTCGAGCGAGGCCAGCGACTCGTCGCTGTCGGGCCGGTAGCCGGCGAACTTGACGCGGTCGCAGCGCTCGAGGAACGCCGACAACAGCGCACGGTGGTCGGTGGAGAGCCCTTCGTTGCGGGCGGCGACCTGCAGGAACTCCTCGGTCGTCAGCTCGGGCGCGCGGATCTCGTAGCGGCGCTCGAGGTAGCTGCGCGCGATCGCCGAGAGCTCGACGAACCACCCGTCCGCGTCGGTCGCCTCGGGCGCGCCGCGCTCCGCGAGCGAGTGCAGCTTCGCGACCGCTTCCTCGTAGGCCGAGCGCCGCGCCGCGATCTTGGCGCGGGAGCGCGTCGCGCGATACAGCAACAGGCCGCCGGCGCCGAGCACCATCACGAGGCTCACCGCGAGCACGATATACATCCACGGCGTGCCGCCGACATCGGGGTCGAGCTTGCCGACCGCGTCCTTGAGCCGCGCGCCGATCGCCTCGGTCTTGACCGGCGCGATGTCGAGCGGGACCTCCTCGGTCAGGATCTCCTGGGTCTTGCCGGCGGCGCTGCCCGCGTGCTCGGGGCGCGCGTCGACCATCTCGAGGCGCAGCGGCGGGATCCGCTGCTTGCCGCTCGCCGGCGCGTCGAGCGTGTAGAGCTGCTCGAGGTGCTGGCTGCCATCGGCGTTGCGCTTGGCATCGCGGGAGAACGCGGCGACGTGGAAGCGACCGAGCCGGGCATCGCCCGCCTCCTGGAACGGCGCGTTCACGGTCGCGCCCGCGGCGGCCTCGATGTCGAGCTGCAGGTAGATCGGATCGCCGAGGTTCGGCTTGGCCGGCCACACGCGCTCGGTGACCTTGACGGGACCGCTCTCGACGGGCTTCGTGATCGCGTCCTTCGGGGGCACGATCGGGCCCGCGGCCTCGTCGGCCGCGTGGTGGCCGCACGACGCCGCCACGACCATGACCGCGGCCACGAGCCAGCACTTCACCAGCGTGATCACCGGCGCAGCCTCCGCTCGCGCTCGCGAAAGTACTTCAACAGCGGATCGACCATCGACCCCGATGCGTCGAGCACGACGAGATCCATCCCGGTCGCGCGCAGCTGGTTCTCGAGCTCGTTCTGGCGCTTGGCCGCGCGCGCCCCGAGCTCCTCGCGAAACGTGGCCGAGCGGGTATCGACGAGCCGCGTGCGTCCGGACTCGGCGTCCTCGAGCGTCACGAGGCCGGCAGGCGGCATCTCGGCTTCGCGCGGATCGGTGATCAGCGCGGCGACGATGTCGTGCTTGCGGTTCGCGTGGCGCAGGACCTGGAGGTAGCCCTCGTCGAGAAAGTCCGAGATCAGGAACATCACCGCGCGGCGCGGCAGGACCTGGCGACAGAACTCGAGCGCGGCCGCGATGCTGGTCTGTTTACGATCGGGGCGCTCCGCGGCTTCACCGCGCACGTCCTGGAACCGCTTCCACCACCGCCGCATGAACCGCGGCATCTCGAACAGCCCGGCGCGCGGCGCGGGCCCGTCGAGCGAGCCGGTGCCGCGCGCGAGCACCTCGCGGACGATGCGCAGCGCGTGCTTGCCGCCCTTGCGCGGCGGGATATAGAGGTCCGCGCCGCGGTGAAACGCGAGCAGGCCGACCTTGTCCCCGTTCTCCACGGCGCTCAGCGCGAGCAGCGCGCTGAGCTCGACCGCGGCCTCGAGCTTGGAGCGCCGGCCCGAGCCGAACTCCTGCGACGCCGAGACGTCGACGAGCAACATCACGGTGAGCTCGCGCTCCTCGACGAACCGCTTGATGTGCGGCTCGCCGGTCCGCGCGGTGACGTTCCAATCGATCGCGCGGATGTCATCGCCGGGCACGTACGGGCGGACCTCGTCGAACTCCATGCCACGTCCCTTGAACACTGACAGATACGCGCCGGCCATCACGTCGGCGACTTGCCGACCGGTGACGAACTGGATGCGCTTGACGGCCTGCGCGATCTCGGCTGGCAACATGACGGTTCGGGCGACTACGGGACGGGGATGTTCTCGAGGATCTGCGCGATCACGTGATCGGTCGTCTTGCCCTGCGCCTCGGCCTCGTAGCTGACGAGCAAGCGGTGGCGCAGCACGTCGTGGGCGATCGTCTTGACGTCGTGGGGCGAGAGGTAATCGCGACCCGACAACAACGCCTGCGCCTTGCCGACCTTGATCAGCGCGATCGAGGCGCGTGGCGACGCGCCGTTGTCGATCAGCGGTGCGAGCTGGGCGAACCCGGCCTCTTTCGGATCGCGCGTCGCGGCGACGATGTCGACCGCGTAGCGCTTGACCTTATCGTCGACGAAGATGTGGCGGACGATGTCACGCGCCGCGAGGATCTCGTCGCACGTCATCACCTTGTTCGCGGTCGGCTCGGCCGAGCTGCCCGCCATCCGATCGAGGATCTTGATCTCGTCGTCCTTGGTCGGGTAGCCGACCTTGACCTTGAGCATGAAGCGGTCGAGCTGGGCCTCGGGCAACGGATAGGTGCCCTCCTGCTCGATCGGGTTCTGGGTCGCGAGCACCAGGAACGGCTCCGCGAGCGAGAGCGTCTGATCGCTGAGCGTGACCTGGCGCTCCTGCATCGCCTCGAGCAGCGCCGACTGGACCTTCGCGGGGGCGCGATTGATCTCGTCGGCGAGGATGAAGTTGCCGAACACCGGACCCTTCTTGATCGAGTACGTGCCCTCGCGAGGGTTGTAGATCTGCGTGCCGATCACGTCGCCGGGCAACATGTCGGGGGTGAACTGGATGCGCGAGAACGTGCCATCGAGCGCGCTCGCGAGCGTGCGGATGACCAGGGTCTTCGCGAGGCCGGGTACGCCCTCGAGCAGCACGTGGCCGCCGGCCAGCAGGCCGAGCAGCAAGCGGTGCAGCATCTCGTCCTGACCGACCAGGACCTTGCCGACTTCGGCTTTGAGGGCGGTGAAGCGACCTTGGAGCTTGGTGACGTCTTCGGGGAGGCTCGACATGAGGTTGCGGGGGGGAGAAAAGCGCCCTATGCGCGGTCTGTCAACCCGGCGTGCTCGCGATGCATTCCGCGCTTGACGGATCGCGTCGCGATTTTCTAGAGTGGGCTACCAAGGTGAATCCGTGAGTCTTACCAACCCGGTCCAGTCCGCCCCGATCTCGATGCAGCGCAGCTGTGTCGATCGCGGCGCTGCCCGCGGCGGTGAGACCTGAATCGTCTGAACCCACTGAACCCACAGACGACACGCTGATCAGGACTTCCCCTCCCGCCGCGGGCTCCACGGTTTGTTACCTGGAGCCCTTTTCGTTTTCGGCAAACGACAAGGCCTCCGCCGATCACCTCGCGCTGCCTGCAGCGCTGACGCGCCGGATCCGTCCGGCTCGTCGTGGAGCTCGTCATGCTGTTATCCGGTCCCAGTACCTCTCTCTCGTGGGTCGAACGCCCTGGCCGAGCGCTGCTCCGCCTCGCGTGGCCGATCACGATCTCGATGGTCTCGTTCTCGACGATGACCCTCGCGTCCACCGCGTTCGTCGCGCACCTCGGTGCCGACCAGCTCGCCGGCGTCGGGCTCGCGGGCATCATCGGCTTCGCGCTCGCGTGCTTCGCGATCGGCCTGTTGCGTGGCGCCAAGACCCTGGTCTCGCAGGCGATCGGCGCGAACCGTCACGATCGGATCCCATCGCTGCTCGGCGCCGCCGTCGCGCTCGCGCTCGGGTTCGGCGCGCTCGCGCTCGTCGCGGGTCAGCTGGTCGCGCCGCTGCTCGTGGACCTGACCGGCTCGCCGTGCGCGGGCGTGTTCGCCGCGCAGTACCTCGCGATCCGTTCGCTCGGCACGCCGCTCGCGATCCTGTACGCGGCGCTGCGCGAGGCGCGTTACGGCGAGGGCGACACGAAGTCACCGATGCGCGCGTCGCTCGCCGGCAACGCGGTCAACATCGGGCTCGACGCGACGCTGATCCTCGGCCTCGGCTGGGGCGTGCGCGGCGCGGCGATCGCGGCGATCTGCGGCAATGCGACCGAGCTCACGCTGCTCGCGCTACCGATGCGGGCGCAGCTCCGCGCGATCAAGCTCACCCGCGTCGCGCTCCGCGAGACCTGGGAGCAGGGCCTGCCGAACGGCCTCCAGTTCGTGATGGAGGTCGGCGCGTTCTTGATCCTGTCGCTGCTCGTCGCGCGGATGCCGGCCGTGGATGCGGCCGCGCACCAGATGGTGTTGCAGCTGATCAACGTGTCGTTCCTGCCCGCGCACGCGCTCGCCGAAGCGGCGGCGGTGCTCGTCGGTCAAGCGGTCGGGGCCGGGCAGAGCCAGCTCGTGCCGCGGGTCGCCCGGCGCGCGCTCGCGCTCGGCGCGAGCTACAGCGGGCTGTGCTGCGCGCTCTACGCCGTCCTCGGCGGCGTGTTCGCGCACGCCCTCGCGGGCGGCGATGTCGCGCTCGGCGCGCGCGCGACGACGCTCGTCCATGTCAGCCTGATCTTCCTGGTCGCGGACGCCGCGAACGTGATCGCCCGCGGCGTGCTGCGCGGCGCGAGCGACGTGCGCTACGCCGCGATCGTCGGGATCATCACGTCGTGGTTGACCACGCCTCCGCTCGCGTACCTGTTCGGCGTGGTCCTGGGCTATGGCGTGGTCGGTGGCTGGATCGGCCTGGCCTTCGAGATCATCGTCGGAGCGATCCTGTTCTGGCACCGGGTCTGGCGAGGAGGCTGGCAGCCCGCGGCGGCGGCGGCGCGGCGGTCGATGGCAGGGACGGCCGTGTAGCGGACGTGAGCCAGGCCACGTTCGGTGATGTTCGTTGCTGTCATCGCTCCTCGGAGCGATAGTCGAATCGTGACGAGAATCGGCATCCTTGGCCTCGCGCTCGCCGGCTGTGCCATGGCCGGGAACGCCGATCAAAAGATCGTCACCGGTGACTCCGGCACGGGGACCTACGAGGACGCGCCGGCAGCCCCGCCGGATACGAACAACGGCAGCGGTTCGGGCAGTGGCAGTGGCAGCGGCAGTGGCAGTGGATCGGGCAGCGCCGCGTGTACGCCGCAACAGATCGAGCTGCTCCAGAACCCGGCGTTCGATCTCACCCCCGAGGGTGTCAACTGGACCCAGATGCCATCGACCGCGGGCGATCTGCTCGTCACGACACAGGACGGGATCCCGGAACAATCGCCCACGGAAAAGGCATGGCTGGGCGGGATCGTGAGCTCGACCGACAAGCTGTATCAAGACGTCACCGTGCCGGCCGGCACGACCGCGCTCGTGCTGACCGGCTACTACGAGGTCCGCACCGCCGAGACCGGTTCGACCATCTACGACCGCGGCAGCGTCACCCTGACCACCACCGGTGGGACGCTCGTCGAGTCGGTGCTGGCGCTCGACAACGCCCATCCGACCACGGCCTGGACCGCGATCAACCACAACTTCACGACGTTGTCGGCCGGCCAGACCGTGCGGTTGTTCTTCACCACCACGAACGACGTCTCGAACGAGACCTCGTTCTACTTCGATACCTTGTCGCTCAAGGCGACGGCCTGCCCGTAGGGCACGAGAATCTCGTTGAAACCTCGGGGCTGACCGACGATATTGCCCCCGTGCGCTACGTGTTGTTCGCGATCGCTCTGGTCGGCTGCGCCAAGGGTGGCGTCGGCCAGCTCGCACCCGGCGACGGCAACGAGGTCGTCATCGACGGCAAGGCCTACTTCGACGCGCCCGACGAGATCCGCGACGCGCACGAGTTCGACGACGCGCACGTGTTCGACGACGCGCATGTGTTCAACGATGCACACGTTTACAACGATGCGCACGTGTACATGGACGCGCACGTGTACATGGACGCGCACGTCTACATGGACGCGTGCGTGCCGGTGCAGACGCAGCTGCTCGCGAATCCGGCGTTCGATCTAGATCCGCCTGGTGTCAACTGGACCGAGACCCAACACAACAGCGTGCAGCTCGTCACGAACGGCTCGCCGCAGTCCGCGCCGTACAGCTTGTACCTCGGGGACTACACCGGGTTCGGTACCGTCACCGACGCTGCGTACCAGGACATCACCGTGCCCGCAGGCACGACCGCGCTGACGCTAACCGGCTACTACGGGGTGGCGACCGACGAGAGCCCGAATACCGGGCCCTACGATCGGGCGACCGTCGTGCTGACCAAGACCGATGGCACGCCGATCGAGACCGTGTTGTCGCTCGACAACAACACCAACACGAACAACGCGTTCACTACGTTGAGCCATACGTTCAACGCGGCCGCGGTCGCGAGCATGACCGTGCGCCTGAAGTTCACGAGCACGAGCGACAACACGCTCGGCACCGCGTTCGTGTTCGACACGCTCTCGCTCACCGCGACGCACTGCCCGTAACGTCAGGGCACGACCGGCCACGCGAGCGAGGTCAGGTCGTGCGCGATCGCCTTGAAGCCCGCGCGCAGGCGGGCCGCGCTCGGGCGGCGCGCGGGCTCGCGCGCGAGCGTGGCGCGCAGCAGCTCGGCCAGCGGCGCGAGCCTGCGATCGCGCGCGAGCTTCGCGAGCCGGTCGGCGCCGGGTTGCTTCGTGAAGTGCTGGTCGAGCACCTCCTTGACCGTGTCGCCGCCGAACAGCACCGAGCCGGTCAGCACCTCGTACGCGACGCAGCCGCTCGCGTAGACATCGGCGTGGGAGGGATCGAACCGCTCGCCGCCCTCGCTCCACACCTCGGCCGCGCCGTAGTGGACCGAGCCGCAGCCGGCGCGGATCCGGCGGCCGGCGAGCCCGAAGTCGACGAGCACCGCGTTGCGCGTCGATTCGCGGAGCACGACGTTCGGCGGCTTGATGTCGAGGTGGGCGATCTGGACCGCGTGCATCGCCTCGAGCCCCGCGAGCAGGTCGTCGATGATCGCGAACGCGCGCGGCAGCGTGAGGTCGCCGGCCTCGAGCGTGCGCTCGAGGTTCGCGCCGCGCACGAACTCCATCACGAGCACGGGCTTGGGCTGGGCGCTGGCATCGAACGTGACGAACCGGGCGAGGTTCGCGTGCGCGGGCAGGGCGAGCAGGGCGCCGGCCTCCTCGCGGAACAGTCGCTCGAACTCCTGCTCCGACAGGTTGCGCGCGGCCTCGGCGGAGTAGTCGGGGACCTTGAGCGCGACGAGCTCGCGATCGCTGCGGCCGCGTTGCTCCGCCCGCACCGCGAGCAGCACCGAGCCCCCGGCGCCGCGGCCGATCGGCCGCACCACGTAGAACCCGCCGAGCAGGCGCGACAGCGGCACCCAGCTCGGCAACAGGACCTCGAGCGGGATCGTCGTCGTGGTCTCGGATTCGACGTGCGGGCGCTGCGCGAGCCACACCAGCACCCGCTCGAGCACGCCCGCGATCGCGGGTGGTAGCGCCGCGCGCGCGTGCTCGATCGCGGTCGCGACCGCCTCGTCGAGACGGGGGCCGTCCTTGGCGTGGCCGGCGAGGCCGAGCTCGATCGTCCGGACGGCGAGCTCGACCGCATCGCCATGGTCGTCGCCGGCCAGGCCGAGCCGCTGGCGCGCGCCGAACACGCGGCGCGACAGCGTGCCGAGCTCGGTCGCGATCGCGTCGAGCGTGCCGCCGGGGATCGCCGTGAGGTTCGAGACCGCGACGAGCCGCCCGAGCTGACTGCCGAGCCGCGCGAGCGCGAGCCGCACCGATTCGACGCGCGGCGATTGTTCGGGCGGCAGCGCATCGGCGAGCTCGGCGAGGCGCTCGATCGCGGTGCGGATCGCATCGGTGTCGTCGGGATCGGCCGCGGCCCAGGTCGCCTCTTGCAGGCGGGCGTACGCGGCGAACGCCGCCTCGATCTCGGGGACCATCGAGGCCTCGCGCACGATCGCGAAGTCCTCGTCGGGGAACACGGTCGTCCACGACAGCAGGAAATCGGTGAGCTCGGCGTGACCGTCGCGGACCAGCGCATCGCCGGCGCGGGTCAGCGCGGCCCACACCGCACGGCGGAGCGAGGATTGATCGGCCTCGGCGCGCGCCATCAACTGGCGGACCACCGCGAGCCGCGGACCGAGGTCGTTGTCGCCGGCGGCACGTACGCCGTCGAGTAGGCGGACCAGCGCGCGCAACCGCGCGATGCGCAGCCCGCCGTGCTCGACCCCGCCGCTCTCGGGCTTGGCCTCGCGCGCGAGCAGCGCGGCCTCGATCGCGGCGAGCGCGGCCGAGAACTGCGCGCGGACCGGGTCGTGCTCGCCGGCCAGCGCGAGCACCGCGGGCAGCGCGTTATCGGCGAGCAGCTCGCGGTCGAGCTCGCGCAACAGGCGCATCGAGTGCCGGCGATCGAGCGGGTCGTCATCGGTCGCTTGCGCGAGCCAATCGGCGGCCTCGGTGATCTCCGCGACCGCCATGCGGGCCTCGCGCAGCGCGGTGATCGTATCGCCGGCGTCGAGCGCGGCGCGCGCGGCGGCGATCGGGATGCCGATGCCATCGACCTCGGTCGGGCTGCCGCCGAGCTCGCGCTCGAGCGCCTGCAACAGCGCGGCGCGGCTGTCGTCGCCGGCGGCGGTCGCGGCCTGCGCGCGGGTCCACGCGAGCGCGGCCGCGGTCGCGCCGTGCAACAGCTCGACCCCTTCTTCGCGGCGGAGCTCCGCGATCGCCTCGGCGGCCTCGAGTGGCTGGCGCTGGACCAGCGCGGTCGCCAGCTCGTCGGCGCTCTCCGGCGCGGTCACCGCGAGCCCGGCGAGCCCGAGGATCGTGCCGCGCGCGACGCCCGGCTCCTTCGCCGCGCGCTCGACCAGGATCGGCGCCCAGCGCTGCGCTTGCCCGCCGCGCTCGAGCGCCGCGCCCGCGGATGCCGAGGCGCGGCGAACCTCGGTGTTGGTCGCCGTGTTGCGCAGCTCGCGATCGATGTCGTCGGCGAGCTCGCTATCGACGTGCGCGAGCATGCCGCGCGCGATGCTCGCGAACCGCCACACCAGCGCCTCGCGATCGCGGAGCAGGCGGCGCAGCGCGGCGCGCACGCCGGGACGTCCGAGCACCTGCACGCCGCCGCGATCGCCTCCGTCGAGGCGGCGCAGCGCCTCGCGCGCCCCGTGCGCCAGGATGCGCCCCGCCAGCCGCCGCGACGGCAGGCTGCCGGTCGCCGGGACCTCGACCCAGCTGTGGGCGAGCGACGGCTGCGCGAGCAGACCGAGCGCGAGCTCGCCGATCGATCCGGAGGCGGGGTGCGGGTCGCGGCCTCGCCGCACCGGGCCGGGCGCGGTGAGCGGCGCCGACAGCACCACCTCGAGCCGGGCGCGCAGGCCTTCGCTCGCGACCACCTTCGGCGAGCTGCGCGCGAGCGCGACGAGCAGGCGGACGAACGTGTCGCGGTCGGCATCGCGCAACCGGGTCAACACGCGGCGGCCGAGCTCGCGGCGCTCGGCGCCCGCGGGCACGGCTTGGCCGAGCTCGAACATCGCGACCGCGGCGGCGGCCGGCGAGAGCCAGTCGAGATCGCCGAGCACGCCGTCGCTCAACATCGCGCGCACCGCGAGCAGCAGCTGATTCGCGTCGAGGCCTTCGAGCGGCGCGGGTTCGCGCTCCGCGATCTGCGCGAGTATCGCGAGTCCCTGACGCGCGGCCCGCCTCCGCTCGTCGAGATCGGCGAGCAGGTGCAAGCTGGCGAAGGCAGCTAGGTGCTGCCGACTGCTCCCCATCGCGATATTTTACATCGGCGCGAGCTGGGCCGAAGAGAACGTCTCCTTATAGAAGACGTCCCCACCGGGACCTACACCGCGGATCGTCAGGGTTTCGGCCGTGATGTCGAGGACGCCGAAGTTGAAGCGGAGGTCGCGAAATAGCACGCCGGGGCCGGTCGGGCCGGGCGTGCCGAGGCCGCGGCGGAGCGGGCCGACCTGGAACTCGCGCAGGCCGAACGAGTGGCGATACGCCGCGAAGTAGTGCTGGTCGCCCGACAGGAACAGCACGCCCGGCGTCGCCATCGCCTGGATCGCCGCGAGCAGCTCCTCGCGCTCGGTCGTGTAGCCGGCCCAGTGATCGTCGCCCACGCCGTAGTCGAGCGGCACGCTCGTGAACACGAGCTTGAACGGCGCCGTCGACCGCGCGAGCGCGGCGAGGAACCACGCCTTCTGGGTCGCCCCGAGCATGGTCTTGGTCGCGTCGTCGGGTGCGGCGTTCGCGCTGCGGAACCGCCGGCAGTCGAGCACGAAGCACTCGACGTTCGCGCCCCACCGGAAGTTGCGATAGCGGACCTCGTCGGCAGGCGCGGGCGGGGTCGCCTGGAGCGGAAAGAACTCGTCCCACACCTGCATCGCGGCGGCATAGCGGTCCGGCTCCGCGGCGACCCGCGAGGCATCCCAGTCGTTGCGAAACTCGTGGTCGTCGTAGATCGCGCACAGCCCGATCGCCTCGAGCCACGGGCGGAGGTAGGGCGCGGTGCGGAGCAGGCCATGGCGCTGGCGGTACTCGTCGACGGTGAGCGCGACCGGGCCGTCGTCGGTATACGGTACGTCGCCGATCGTGAAGAACACGTCCGGATCGGCGGCGATGATCTGATCGAAGATGTCGCTGTCGAACGCGGGCTGGGGATCGAGATCCGCGGACACCGCGATCCGCACCGCGCGCGGATCGTCGTCCGCCGGCGAGGTGCGCACGGCGTGCTGCATCCGCGTGCCGTCATCGGTCAGCAGCGAGACCGTGTATTGCGTACCCGGAGCGAGGTCGGTCGCGAGCACCCGCGCCTGCTGTGCGATCACCGGCGCCAGCACGGACTGCACGACGCCGAGCGCGTCGCTGATCTCGACCGTCACGTTGCGTGCGCCCGTGGACCACAGCGACACGACGAACGAGTCGCTGCGCGCCTCGAAGATCGCGCTGCCGATCGAGTCGTTCGGTGGCTTCGAGGCCAGGTTGTCACCGCAGCTCGCCCACAGCGCCGTGGCGCCCGCGAGGCGCAACAGATCGCGACGACTGGGCTCGGTCACGCCGTGATATTACCCGCTCGTGAAGATCGAACGACTCGAGATCGCCGGCCTCACCACCCGGATCGTGGGGCCAGCCCCGGGGCACGACGACGCGAAGCTCACCGTGATCCTGCTCCACGGGTTCGGTGCACCGGGCGACGACCTCGTCGATCTCGCGCGGTACCTCGAGGTCCCCGCGCGGTTCGTGTTCCCCGAGGCGCCGCTGCCGCTCGGCGGCATGTACGGCGACGCGCGCGCGTGGTGGCTGCTCGATCTCGCGCGGCTCGAGGCCGAGCTGCACAGCGGCGACCCGCACGATCGCAGCGCCGAGCTGCCCGAGGGCCTGGCGGAGGCGCGCGCGCAGGTGTCGCGGTTCGTCGATCAAATCGCCGCGCGGTTCGCGACCACCACCGAGCACATCGTGCTCGGCGGGTTCTCGCAGGGCGCGATGGTCGCGCTCGATGTCGCGCTCCACCGGACCGACCGGCTCGCCGGCGTCGTGCTGATGTCGGGCACGTTGATCGCGGAGTCCGAGTGGAGTCCCCGGATGGCGCAGCTCGCGGGCACGCCGGTGTTTCAGTCGCACGGCCGTACCGACGCGCTGTTGCCGTTCGCGGTCGCCGAGACGCTGCGCGACAAGCTGCGTGGCGCCGGCGCGCTCGTCGAGTGGCAGCCGTTTGCCGGCGGCCACGAGCTTCCACCCGGCGTGCTCGCCGAGCTCGCGACGTTCCTGCGCGCTAGAACTGCTGCTGGATGAGGCTACACACGCTGTCGCCGGGGCAGCACGCGTCGTAGCCGTTCACGCCGCCGGTCTGATTGGTGTGGATGCACACCCGCGAGCCTTGCGACGGCCAGTAGTACGCCCAGAAGAAGCACATCTCGTCGTTCGCCGACTCGCCGAACTTGATGTCGGCGGCCGTGTTGTTGACGTCCCACTTGCACGTGAAGTCGAAGCCACCGCCCTTGGGAACGCTGAAATCGGGATTCTGCAGCTGCGTGACCGGCTCGGACCACACGAATGGATCGGGTGAATAGACCGGCGTCATGGTCCCGGTCCTCGACGGCGCGACGTTGACCTGGACGTCGAGCCCGAGCTTGTGTTCGTGACCGGTGATCGCGAACACGTGGGAGGTCGAGAGGTCGAAGGCGTCGGGCAGCGTGAGGAACTGGTGCAACATGAAACCCGACCCCTTCGGGATCGTGATGTCGGGCGAGCCCGCGAACAGGATGCCGGCCTCGTCGTGGATCGTCGCGGGATCGGCGGCGAACAGGTCGACCGTCGCGGTCGCCATCTGTTCGGAGTCCGTGGTGTTGATGTAGTGCAACTCGAGCTTCACCATCTGGTGGGCGGCGAACGTATAGGCGACACCGTCGGGCAGCGTGATCTCGTCGTCGTGCTTTTGCGTGATCGCGAGCGGCTCGATCGATCCCGAGGCGTTGAGCGCGCCCGAGAACGCCGTGCAATTCGTCGTGGTCGGGGTCAGCTGCTCCGTCGTATCGGAGTCATCCTTGTAGAAGATCAGGTGGTGTGACGTCGTACCCAGCGTGTTGTGCATCTGATGCACCTTGATCGGGACGTCGTTCGCCAGCCGTATCCAGACGCACTGCGTGCTCTCCTCGCCCGCGGCGACCGGCACCGGGCCCCAGGTCACCGAATACTCGTCGCCCGACAGCGCGGGCGCGTCGGCGAAGTTCTTGGCATCGGCGGTCGCGTCATCGCTCTTGTGGCAACCCGTGACGAGCGACGAACACAGCACGCAAGCGAGTACAAAACGGCGCATGGAGCCTCCCTCGGCGCGCACTGTACCTATCCTGGCAAAGTCGAACAACTCATCATTTACGGGCGGATCGTGGCCTCCCTCACAGACGCGGACCGCGCCGGTTCGCCACCATGAAGCTGTGGTGCGCGGCATGGTCTTCGCGGTCCTCGTCGGGATTGCTGGTGCGGCGTTCGCGGATCGAGCCGCTGCGCCGGCGCTCGTGGCACCCGGCGACGACACGTTGCTTACACTCGACCACACGTGGCCCGCGCTGCCCGACGATCACTCCGAGTCGATGGAGGACCGGATCACCGACCACCTCACCGACTGGGGCAATCACGTCGGCGGCGAGGTCGATGCGTGGTCCCACCACTTCGCGAAGCTCCACGTCGACGGCCGCAACCGTCGCGCCAAGCTTCACCTCGGCGGCGGCAACGAGCACCTCGCGGTCAACTTCGACAGCAGCTGGCTGTTCGCCGACGGCAAGGCCTACGCGAAGGTCCACCTCGAGCTCGCGCTACAGGGGCATCGCTTCGAGCTCGAGCTCCCGGACATGGACCTCAGCCATGACAGCTATCACGGCGAGGGCCTGATGCAGGTCAACGTTTCGGTGCTCGAGCGCCGGTTCTAGGGCGGCCGTACGGCCGGCCCGGTTCGCGGGCCTGGTAGACCGCGGGCTTGAATAGCCGGCCGACATCGACGGCGAGGGCGTCGGCGACCGCCAGCAAGATCCCGGCACGCGGGTTGGCCTGTGGCGACTCGAGCGTCTGGACGTAGCGGGTGGCGAGGCTGGCCGCCTCGGCGAGCTGCTCCTGGGTCCAGCCCCGGCGCTCGCGCAGCTGGCGGATATTCGCGGCGAGCCACTTGAGGCGATCCGGCGCACGGGACATTCCCGGTCGCGTAGCCCGTGCGCGGAGCGCTAAACACGATGGCTCCTTCGTGTTAGCCGGGTCGACGCCGGGGGCTCAAGCGCGAGGCATCGGTTTCACGCGCATCGACTTCTCGATCAAGTCCAGGAACTCCCAGCCATGGACGAGGCTCGCGATGGCACAGATGAACCAGATCGACTTCACCGGATCTTCGGCGATGAGGTTGGTGGCCCACGCCGCGAGCGAGAACGGATCGGGCGCGTCGAGATCGATCATGCGTACGGTATCGGACCAGCTTCGCTGCGGATGCGTCGCCACGACCGCGATCTCTCAAATACGCTTGATCGCTCGTGTTGCGCGACCGGCTAGCGCCCGAGCAACGGTGACGGTGGCGTGCCGAGCGGCCAGTCGGTGTCGCCGACGCGCTTGAGGTTCATCTCGAAGATCTGCTTGGGCGTGCCGCCCTCGGCGATGAATTCGCCGACCTCGCGCCAGGTCGTCGGCGTGAGGGTCGCGGTGAACCGGGTCACGGCGTGCGGACCGGCCGGGACTTCCCACACGTAGCCGGTGCCGGTGAGCTTCAGCTCGAACGTGCCGGCATAGCCCTGCGCGTAGGAGCGTAGCTCGTAGTTCTTTGCCTGCAGATCGTAGGACGCGACCGCGAGCGCGTTGAACCCGGTCGTGTTGTCGTCGCGATAGCCGCGCCCCTCGATCACGACGACATCGCCGCCGAGCATCGGCCCCATCCGCTCGATCTGGGTGACCTTGTAGGGCTTGCCATCGCGCTCGACGCCGGTCGCGGTGCCTGCCCAGATCCCGCGCATGAAGTCGAGCTGGTGCATCGGCGCGACGAGCGCCTCGGTCGGCTTGACCGGTGGCAACGCCGCGGCGGCAGGGGGTGCTGGCACGGCTGGCGCCGGGGTGGCTGCCGGCGCGCTCGCGCACGCGGCGAGGAACAAGATCAGGATGCGCATGGGATGGAGTCTACGACTAGTTCAGCGCCAGCCGCCCTCGACATAGACCCACGCGCCGCCGTTGTTCTGCCAGCGGCCTTCTTCCCAGTGCTTCGCGGCGCGCTCGCGCTCCCAGTGACCGTTGGTCCACTGGTAGGAGCCGTTCGTCCAACCCCAGTGACCGCGCGCCCACACGAAGCCGGCCTTCGCGCCCGGATTCTCGGCTTGCGGCGGCGGGGGCGCCGGCTGCGAGCCGAAGCTGACGCCGACGTGCACGCCACCGGACGTCACGGGTGGTGCAGGCGGCGGCGGCGGTGCCGCGCCCGTGCCCCACGAGCCGTCGACCCAGAACCACTGGCCACCGCGCGCCTCCCAGCGACCCTCGTTCCAGCGCTGATTCGCACGCTCGCGCTCGTAGTGGCCGGCGACCCACTCGTAGTTTCCGTTGCGCCAGTCCCAGCGACCGTGCACCCAGACAAAGCCGGCGCGCGGCGCGAACCGCTCCTCGCGCAGCGGCGGCGGTGCCCCCTGAACGATCGGTGCGTCATCGACCCAGTCGCCGTTGGACATCACCCACCGACCGTCGCGGTTCTCCCACTTCGACTCGCGCCAGCGCTTGCCGCGACGCTCGCGGTCCCAGTGACCCGGCACCCAGCGCCAGTCACCGTTACGCCAGTCCCAGCGCCCGCGCACGAACACGAACCCGCGCCGCGGTGCGAAGCTCTCCTCGCGCGGCGGCGGAGGGGCGGCGCTCGGAGCGAGCGGCGCGTCGATCCAGCCGCCGTCGACGAACACCCACTGCCCGCCGCGGTTCTCCCAGGTCGCGTCACGCCAGCGCTTGTTCGTGCGCTCGCGCTCGTAGTGACCCGGCGTCCACGCCCAATCCCCGTTGCGCCAATCCCAGCGGCCGCGGATCCACACGAACCCGTTGCGCGCGTTCCACTTCTCTTCCCGGATCGGAGGCGGCGCGGCGCTCGGCGCGTTCGGCGCGTCCATCCACGTGCCCTCGACGAGCACCCATTGCCCGCCGCGGTTCTCCCACCTGGGCTCGCGCCAGCGCTTGCCGGCGCGCTCGCGCTCCCAGTGCCCATTGCGCCAATCCCAGCGGCCGTTGTTCCAGTCCCAGCGGCCGGACTGCCAGGTGAACCCGGCGCGCGCGCGCAAGCGCTCGGGCTCGTCACGCGCCGCCGGCGGCGCCGAGCGCGGACCGGCCGAGACGTGGACGCCACCCGAGACGGTCACGCCGCCACCGCGGTGATCGCGCTCCACGGGTTGGGCGAAGCCAGGGGCGGCGAGACCGAGCACGGTCGCGCCGACGAGCCATCGAGATAGTCGAGATCGCATGCGTCCTCCTAAAGCGGCCATTCGACGCAATTTATCGCGATCTATTCATCATGGACAAATCGCCGCGCCCCGAAGTTCGGACGTGGTTCCGTGCGGTTATCGAACTGATCGCGTAGAGTCCCGGCCATGCGATCGGTCGCCATCGTGGCTGCGCTCGCGGTGGCGTGCTCGCCTCCGGCGACGGCACCGGCGACGGCCCCGCGGGCGCCGGTGGCCTCTGCGCCGCAGGTCGCACACACCCTGACGATCATCGGTACCAACGATCTGCATGGCGCGCTCGATCGCCTGCCGTTGTTTGCCGGCTTTGTCGCGAACGTGCGCGCGGCGCGCGCGACCGATGGCGGTGGCGTCGTGCTGGTCGACGGCGGCGATCTGTTTCAGGGCACCCTCGAATCGAACCTCGCCGAAGGGGCCGACGTCGTGAAGGCGTACAACCGGCTCGGCTACGCCGCGACCGCCATCGGCAACCACGAGTTCGACTACGGTCCGGTCGGGCCCGCCGTGATCGCGAAGGGCGATCAGGATCCGCGGGGCGCGTTGAAGGCGCGCGCGGCGGAGGCGACGTTCCCATTCCTGGTCACGAACATCCTCGACGCGCGCACCGGCCAGCGGATCGCGTGGCCGAACATGCCGGCATCGCGGCTGCTCGAGGTCGCGGGCGTGAAGGTCGGCATCCTCGGCGCGAGCACGGAGTCGACGCCGTTTACGACGATGCCCGCCAACTTCGCCGGGCTCGAGATGGCCAAGCCGACCGCGAAGTCGATCACCGCCGAGGCGCAGGCGCTGCGCGCGCACGGTGCGCAGGTGGTCATCGCGACGATGCACATCGGCTCGGAGTGCCGGAACAACGATACGCCCGGCGACCGCTCCTCGTGCGATTCGCACGAGGAGCTGTTCCACGTGCTCGACGACGTGCCGAAGGGCCTGATCGATGTCGTGGTCGCCGGGCACACGCACGCGGCGATCGCGCACACGATCGACGGCATGGCCGTGATCGAGTCGCTCTCGTCGGGGCGCGCGTTCGGCCGCGTCGATCTCAGCATCGCCGGCGGGCACGTCACGGCCGTGGCGATCCATCGACCCGAGGTGATGTGCCCGCTCGACCAGGACGACCATCCGCAGCCGGTGCAGGACTGTCATCCGCCCGCCTACGAGGGCCGCCCGGTCGTGCCCGACCCCGCGATCCAGAACATCGTCGACGAGGCGCTCGCCCGGACGGCCGCGCAGCGCGACGAGAAGCTCGGGGTCACGCTCGCCGCACCGATCCACAAGGCCTACAAGTCCGAGTCGGCCGAAGGTGACTGGTTCACCGACCTGATGCTCGCGGCGCGGCCGGACGCGAACGTCGCCGTGACCAATGGCGGCGGCCTGCGCGCCGATCTCCCGGCCGGCGAGCTGACCTACGGCCAGCTGTTCGCGGCGACCCCGTTCGATAACCGGTTCGCGATCGTCAAGCTCGACGGCAAGCAGCTGCGCCGGCTCGTCGCCACGAACCTGCGGCGCGATGGCGGGTTCTTCTCGTTCGCCGGACTCACCGCGGTCGCGCGCTGCAACCACGACAAGCTCGAGCTCGCGATCCAGGTCGGCGCGGCGCCGCTGTCCGACACCGCGCGCTACACGCTGGTCACCAGCGACTTCCTCGCGTCGGGCGGCGACGGCGTGATCGGCAAGCTCAAGCTTTCAGCCGGTGCCATCGAGCTGACCGACGTGATCATGCGCGACGCGATGGCCGACGTCCTGCGCAAGCAGCGCGGCACGACGATCGATCCGGCCAAGCTGTTCGGTCGCAACCACGCGCGTATGGACTACCCAGGCAAGCGGCCGGTCGTGTGTGGCACGCTGAATCGAGAACAGGATGACTGATATGACGTGGTCGCCGACGACCTGGCAGCACAAGCCCGCTCAGCAGCAGGTTGGCTACGCCGACACGCCGCGGTTCGCGAGCGTGCTGGCCGAGATGAGCCAGCTGCCGCCGCTCGTGACCTCGTGGGAGATCGAGAACCTGCGCGCGGAGCTGGCCAAGGCGGCCCGCGGTGAGGCGTTCCTGCTGCAGGGCGGCGACTGCGCCGAGAGCTTCGAAGACTGTCGCAGCGAGCCGATCGCCGCGAAGCTGAAGATCTTGCTCCAGATGTCGCTCGTGCTCGTCCACGGTACGCGCAAACCGGTGATCCGCGTCGGCCGGATCGCCGGGCAATACGCGAAGCCACGCTCGGCAGACTCCGAGACGCGCGGCGACGTCACGCTGCCCGCGTATCGCGGCGACTCCGTCAACCGCGATCCGTTCACGGCGGCCGACCGCGAGCCCGATCCGGAGCGGATGTTGCGGGCGTACGAACGCGCCGCGCTGACGCTCAACTTCATCCGCGCCTTGAACGACGGTGGCTTCGCGGATCTCCATCACCCGGAGCAGTGGGACGTCTCGTTCGCCAAGGGTTCGCCGAACGCGGCGGCGTACGAGCACATCGTCGAATCGATCCGCGAATCCCTCGACTTCGTCGGCGCGATCACCGGGGTCGAGAACGAGGCGCTGCGCCGGGTGACGCTGTACACCAGCCACGAGGCGCTCGCGCTGCCGTACGAGCAAGCGCAGACCCGCACGGTGCCGCGCCGCGCCGGACACTATAACTTGTCGACGCACTTCCCGTGGATCGGCATGCGGACCGCGCAGCTCGACGGCGCGCACGTCGAGTTCCACCGGGGCATCCGCAACCCGATCGGCATCAAGATCGGCCCGGCGATGACGCTCGATTGGTTGCGCGGCCTGCTCGATGCGCTCGATCCGGATCGCGAGCCGGGCCGGATCACGTTGATCGCGCGGATGGGCGCGGATCAGGTCGAGGCCAAGTTGCCGGCGCTCGTGCAAGCGGTCCGCGGTGAGGGTCGCACCGTGCTGTGGATCTGCGACCCGATGCACGGCAACACCGAGACCACGCCGCAGGGGATCAAGACCCGCCGGTTCGACAAGATCTTGCGCGAGCTCGAGACCAGCTTCGATCTCCACGCGGAGCTCGGTTCGCGTCTCGGCGGCGTGCACGTCGAGCTCACCGGCGAGGACGTCACCGAATGTCTCGGTGGCGCCCGTGGACTCGACGAGGCCGGCCTCGAGCGCGCGTACAAGACCCGCGTCGATCCCCGGCTCAACTACGAACAGGCGCTCGAGCTCGCGATGCGGATCGCGCGCCGGCTACGGACCAAGAAATAATGGCAGAGAAGCAGGGCAACTTCCTCGGGCGAACGGGCCCGTTCTGGCAGTTTATTGCGAGCTGGTTCGTGCCGGTGATCATGACGATCGCGTACGTCGTGCTCGCCTTGACCTCGGGAACCAATGCGACCGGATGGGCGTGGATGTCGATCGGCCTCGCGTTCGTGTTCGTGCTGTGGTGGTTGTTCCGCACGCTCACGACCAACGCCGCGTTGACCCGCGCGATGGCGGGCGGAGATCACGAGCGGGTGACCGAGCTCGACAAGCGGCCGCTCCAGGCCGCGGTCGCGTTCGAGCTGCGCGGCCAGTGGGCCAAGTCGCTCGAGGCGGTCGCGCGCGCGCATCCGAAAAAGCCGCGCGATCGGGTCCTGGCCGCCATGACCGAGCTCTCCGCGCTGGTCGAGACCGGCGAGATCGCGAAGGCGCGCGGCGTGCTCGAGACGATCCAGCCCACGGTCGCGAAGCTCAACGAACGGCTCGAGGGCGCCTCGCACATCGCGGCCAGGCTCGCGAAGGGCAAGCTGCTCGCCGCCGAGCGCTCGAACACCGAGGCGCTCGCGGTGCTGCAGCGGGTGATCGATGACGTGCGCAGTGGCCAGCGCACGCGCGCGCTCGCCCATCATTACGCCGCGGTGGCCGCCGCCGCCGACGGCCAGCACGCGCTCGCCGACAACCACCGCGAGCGTGCGCGCGCGCTCGCACCGGGTGCCTGGTTCGTGTGAGGGCCTAGAACCGGCCGACCGCGGCGAGGCCGAAGCTCTCCGGCGACACCATCGGGACCCACGCGGTGCGCGTGACGCGTTCGGGTCCCGGCGCCGACAGGTAGACGTACGTCGCGATGCCGACCATCGCGATCCCGCCGATGAACAGCGGGGTCCCCCAGTGGCTCGCGAGCCGTTGCTGGTCGTTCGCCATCTTGCAGTACAGCTCGCTGCCGGACGGGCAGGGCGCGCCGGCCTGCAGATCGTGGTCGTGGAGGATCGTGGTGTACCTGCCGCGTGCGACCAGGGTGATGATGCCGCTCGTCACCATCAGCGCACCACCGACCGAGGCGGTGACGATCGCGACCTCGCGGCGGCCGGCGCCGCGGTCGACGACGACCATCTCGTCACCCGCGACGAGGTCGACGGTGATCGTGTTGCCGCCCTTGCCCTCGACCTCGAACTCCTGGCGCGCCGGGAGGTGATCGGGAGCGCGTGCTTCGAGCGTGTGGTGGCCGCGGTCGATCTCGACGTGGAGGTAGTCGGCGGGCGCGATCGGTTCACCGTCGATCGTCACGCGCGCGTCGGGCGGCGTCGTGGCGGACAGCTCGATCTGGATGATCGCGACCAGCGCCGCGAGGGCCTTCGTGCGCTCGCCGGCCGCCGCCTCGTATTCGGGGAGGTTGGTCTCGTGCGCGCGGGCCTGCGCCTTGCGGAACCAGTACAGCGCGTGGCGGTACTTCTCGAGGTTCTGGTTGCACAGGCCGAGGTTCAACATCGTGCCGGCCGCGTCGGGATCGAGCTTGATCGCCGCGCCGAACTTGGCGCACGCGGCGGCGTCTTCGTGGGTCTCGATCAGCTTGCGGCCCTCGGCGAACAGCGCGTCGGCACGGTCCTGGGTGGCCGGATCTGCCTGGGCGCTGGCGAGCGCGATCAGCGACGTCGCGATCGCGACGGAAACCCGCATCATTGCGACCAGTATCTCACAGCTCAGAATCGACCGACGGCGGCGAGCCCGGCCTGGTCCGGGGTCACGACCGGGACGAACGAGACCTGGGCGCCGGGATGTTCGGCGTACTCGGGCGTGAAGTACCAGAGCGCGGCGCCGCCGACGAGGAGCACGCCACCCGCGATGCCGATGATGGTCGCGGTGTTGCCGAGCGAGAGGTCGCTGTTGACCTTGTTGAAGTCGCCCTGCGGGCAGACGTACGTCCCGGTCCCGTCCTTCATGCAGTTCGTGACGTCATTGTTCCAATCGTGGTGTGACTTCCAGCCGAGGATCACGCTCGTGACGACCGCGGCGGCGCCGACGCCGACGAGCGACTTGCCGATCAGGAGGCACGCCGTGCAGGTCGTGCCGGGAAAGGCGAGCCGCGGGATCGCGAGCGCCTCGTGCTGACCCTCCGCGATCTCGATCGTGTTCGAGTACTGCACGCGGCCGGGCGCCGATACGACGATCGAGACCTTGCCGGGGTCGACGAGGATGTCGTTCGCGTCGGTGACGTGGACGATCTTGTTCGCGACCAGCAGCTTGCCGTCGGGGTACGCCTCGGTGAACGCGATCGCGAGGTGTGGCGCGCGCGGGGTCAGCTTCGCGAGGTGGTCCTCCGCGGCGGCGAGCTGGGGTGCGAGGTTCTGTTCGCGCGCGCGATCGCGGGCGTCGCTGAAGTAGCGGATCGCGGTGGCGATCTGGCCGTCGTGCTCCGCGCACAGCCCGACGTTCAAGATCGTTCCGATCGCGTTGGAGTTGAGCGCGAGCGACTCCGCGAACAGCGCGCACGCACCGGCGCGATCGCCCTGCGCCTCGAGCTTGCGCGCGGCCTCGAACTTCTCGTCGGCCGTCTTGATGTCGTCGGCGCGCGCGGGCACGGCCAGCGCGACGACGACTCCGAGCACCATCCATCGCATGGCCGAGATCGTAAGGTGAAGCGCGACCGGGCGCTACTTCGGAGACCCGTTCTCGCAGCCGTGCATCGAGCCGAACGGGTCACACTTCGGCGTCGCGGGCACCACCGCTGGCTTGACCGTCGCTTCCTTCGAGGCAGGCTCTTTGAGCTCGGGCTGCTTCTTGACGGCGACCGGCGACTTCCTCGTCACGCGCGTGGACGTGACCGGGGACTCCGGCTTCGCAGCGGCGTTCGCGCCGATCTCGGGCGGCTTGTCGACGGCCTTGGCGGCCGCTGCCGGGGCGGCTGCTTGGTCGGTCGTTGCCTTGGCGATCGCCGGCTTGTCGGCTTGTCGCGCGGGCTTCGGCGGAGCCTCGTCGGCCACGGGCGGCGGCGTCGGTGCGACCACGTCGGGCTTGTTCGCGTTCAGTCGGTCACCACTGCCGAGCGCCACGGCGAGCGCGATGCCGCCGCCGACCAGCAGGCCGACGCCGATCACGATCGCGATGCCGCGGCTGCGCGGCCTGGGCTCCATCATCGTGAGCGGCGCGGGCGTCACGGGCGCCGGAGGTGGCGGCTGGCGCAGATCGGTGCTCGACGACCGCGCGGCACCGCTGGCGTCGGGTCGCCAGCTCGGCTGGCTGCGGCGGAGCATCCGGGCCATGCGCTCGACCAGCCGTTGCGCCTGATGGGTGTCCTGTACGAACGGTACGAGATCGTGGCCGAGGTCGGCCATCGTCGCGTAGCGCTGGTCCGGAGACTTCGCGAGGCACTTCAGGATCACCGCCTGGAGCGCGGGCGGCGTGTTCACCATCGGCGCGGGCGGATCGACCGCGACCTTCACGCACATCTCCGAGAAGCTCTCGGCCTCGAACGGGCGGCGCCCTTCGAGCAGCTCGTAGAACACGGTGCCGAGCGACCAGATATCGCTGCGTGAATCGACGAGCCGCGCCGAGCGCATCTGCTCGGGCGACATATACGCCGGCGTGCCGAGCAGCGACTGGGTCTGGGTCAGCTGCATGTCCGCGCCCGTCGGCGACTTCGAGATCCCGAAATCGAGCACCTTGATCAGCGCACTTCCGTCGGGACGCCACGTCACGAACAGGTTCGTCGGCTTGACGTCACGATGGATGATGCCGAGCGAGTGGGCCTCGGCCAGCGCTTCCGCGGTCTGGAGCACGAGCTCGCTCGCCCACGGCACCGGCAACACGCCGCGCTGCTCGAGCAGCTGGCCGAGGTCGTGACCCTCGAGGAACTCCATGACCATGTACGGGACGTCGTTCTCGAACCGCCCGACGTCGGTGACCTTCGCGACGTACTCGCTCTTGAGCTTCGCGGCGGCCTGGGCCTCGCGGGTGAACCGTTGGACCGCCTCCTCGTCGAGGAGCACGTCCTTGCGCAGCATCTTGATCGCGACCCGCTCGCCGAGCTGGAGGTGGGTGCACTCCGCGACCACGCCCATGCCGCCCTGGCCGAGGATCGAATCGACTCGATATTTCCCGAGAAATACCTGTCCGATCACGATCCCGGTATCGACCTTTGAACCAGGAGCCACGCGTTAAAAGCGTAGCCTGCCGAACGCTGCTGCTCAAGCTGCGCCGACGTGTAGGTTTTGGCCTACTCGTGCGCGATCACTGCTGGATCTGATGAATCTTGAGATTGTTGGTCTGCATCCCACCGCCGACCGGGATGGCCATCGTGATCAGCACGTGCTCGCCCGTCTGTGCGAGGTTGCGCTCCAGCAGCGTCGCCTCGACGCGGTCGACGAGCTCCTCGGTCGTCGCGCTCGGTCCGACGAGCACCGGCGTCACGCCCCAGAACAGCGCGAGCCGGCGATAGCTCACCTCGTTCGTCGTGAGCGCCACGATGTTTGCCTCGGGCCGATATTCACTCAGCAGGCGCGCGGCGCCGCCCGAGTCCGAGACCGTGACGATCGTCTTCAACTTCATCGCCTTCGCGGCGATCACGGCGGCGTGCGCGATCGCGTTCGCCGGCACCGCGAGCTGGATATCGACCTGCTGGAACGCCGCGCGGTAGTACGCGCTCTTCTCGATCTCGTCGATGATCCGCGCCATCGTGCGCACCGCCTCGATCGGGTGCGCGCCGGAGGCGGTCTCGCCCGAGAGCATCAACGCGTCGGTGGTGTCGAGCACCGCGTTCGCGACGTCGCTCGCTTCGGCGCGCGTCGGCCGCGGCTGCGTGATCATCGATTCCAGCATCTGCGTCGCGGTGATCACGATCTTGCCGCGGCGATTGGTCTCCTCGATGATCCGCTTCTGCCACAGCGGGACCTTTTCGGGGCCAAGCTCCACGCCGAGATCGCCTCGTGCGACCATCACGCCGTCGGCGACGTCGATGATGTCGCCGAGCCGGTCGAGCGCCTGCGGCTTCTCGATCTTCGCGATCACCGGGATCGAGACCTGATCGACGGTGAGCAGGCGCTTGGCCTCGAGCACGTCCTCGGGCCGTCGCACGAACGACAGGGCGACGTAATCGACGCTGTAGCGCAGCGCGAAGCCGATATCGGTGCGGTCTTTCTCCGACAGCGCCGGCGCCGAGACGTCGACGCCCGGAAGGTTGATGCCCTTGTTGTTCTTCAACACCCCGCCGGTCACGACCACGGTGTGGACTTCGTGGCCGTCGACACCGGTGACCGCGAGGGCGAGATAGCCGTCGTCGAGCAGGATCTGATCCCCGGGCTTGACGTCGCGGGTGATACCGCCGTAGGTCGTCGACACCCGCTTCGGGTCGCCGATCACGCTCTGGTCGGTCGTGATGGTGAACTCCGCACCCGGCCTCAGCTCGATCTGGCCCTCGGCGAACCGGCCGACCCGGATCTTGGGCCCCTGGAGATCGAGGAGCACGGCGATCGCGCGCCCACGCCGATCCGCCTCGGTCCGCACGATTTGCAACATGCGAGCGTGATCTTCGTGACTGCCGTGAGAGAAGTTCAGACGCGCACAGCTCATGCCCGCTTCGATCAGCTCGCCGATGCGTTCGGGGCTCGCTGACGCGGGGCCGAGCGTGCAGACGATCTTTGCACGTGGCATTTCGGGTGCAGTAGACCATCCATTCGGGCTTGATGAACACGCCGTATCCCGGTTATTACCTCGCGCCGATGCGGTGGATCCTCAGCTTGACCTTGGTCTGTGCCACGACCGGATGCTTGATCGAGCAAGATCAACCCGACCTCGAGGGTCAGGACGTCCGGCTCACGATCATCCATACCTCCGATATTCACTCGCGGCTGTTCCCGTACAACTTCGTCCCGAACAAGTTCGATCAGGACTACGGCCTGTTGCCGGCGAAGGGACCGTTCGGCGGCATCGCGCGGATGAGCACGATGGTCAAGCGGATCCGCGTGAGCTCGAACCGCTCGCTGTGGCTCGACTCCGGCGACGCGTGGGAAGGCGCGCCGGTGTTCAACGAGTTCAAGGGCGAGGCCGAGATCCGCGCGCTGTCGCTCGCCGGCATGGAGGGCGAGGTGCTCGGCAACCACGAGTTCGACCTCGGTACCCAGCAGCTCGTCACCCAGCTCAACACGTGGTCGCAGTTTCCGCACCTCGTCGCGAACTACGCGTTCGACGATCCGAAGAACCCGATGGCCGTGTCGCTCGCCGATGTCACCGAGCCGTTCGAGATCTACGACGTCAAGGGCGTCAAGGTCGGCGTGATCGGCCTGGGCAACCAGGACACGTTGCTGTCGGCCTACGAGGGCGGCAACGGCCTCGGCTTTCGCCCGATCGACAATCAGACCGCGCTCGATCAGTACGTCCGCCTGATCCGCCCGTACGTCGACCTGGTCGTCGTCGTCAGCCACCTCGGGCTCGATAACGATGAAGGTCTGTCGCCGTCCCAGGTCGACGATCCGAACCAGGCGCTCAACACCCAGGCGGTCGATCTCATCCTCGGCGGCCATCTCCACATCGTCACCAACCCGCCCAAGCTGTTGCCGTTCGACGACGGCAGCGACTACTGCAAGCACAGCGACTGCGAGACCCTGCTCGTGCACTCCGGCGCGTTCGCGAAGTACGTCGGCCGCCTCGACCTCGTCGTCCACGTCGGCACCGATAACTCGAACCCGGAGACGCGCAGCCGGATCAAGTCGTTCGCGTACATCAACCAGCCGGTCGATAGCGAGATCCCCGACGACCCGGAGCTCGCGAATCTGATGTGGCCGTACTCGGTCAAGATCAACCAGGACATCGATCTCAACGGCGTGTTCTCGTACGTCGACCCCCCGGGCACCGCGAAGATCGCGCGCAACGACAACTCCGGCGGTGATTCGCAGCTCGGCAACCTGGTCGCGCGCTCGATGCAGACCCAGAAGGGGGTCGATGCGGAGCTCGCGTTCACGAACTCGCTCGGCATCCGCGCCGACTTCGAGCGCGGTCCGCTGACCAACGAGCAGATGTTCAACGTGTTCCCGTTCGAGAACACGATCGTGGTCGCGTACCTGTCGGGACAGGAGATCAGCGACACGCTCGACTTCGTCGCGCGCAAGTCGGCGCAGCGCGGCTGCCGCAGCCAGCTCCAGCAGGCCGGTATCACCTGGGACATGGTGTGCCGCGATAACAAGGATGCTCCCGACAAGTGCACGAGCATCGATCCGGATGCGCTCGGTGCGTGCACCGTGGACGCGGACTGTCCGAACGGCGATCGCTGCGATGGCGGCCGCTGCATCGCGACCGCGTGCGCGCAGAACATCTATATCGGGGATGGCTGCCGCCCGAAGGATCCGAACACGGGGCAGATCCAGACCGACGTGCCCGTCGACCCGATGCACACGCCGTGTGCCCCGCTCGAGAAGAACGGCCTGTATCGCGTCGCGGTCAACAACTACATCGCGGCCGGCGGCTCGGGCTTCGTCGTGTTGAAGCGCAACACGTCGCAGCAAGACACCGGCGTGTCGCTGCGCGACGCGCTCACCGTCTACCTGACCCAGCAGCCACAGGTGTGCGACGGCATATCGACCGATCAGATCATCGACGCGACCGACCCGCAGACCCCGCAGCGCACGATCAAGCAGCGCTGGGGCAACGCGTCGTGTCTGGACGAGACCATCGAGGCCCACGACGGGCGGATTCGGCCGGTGTTCCAATGAGGCCCATGAAGACGCTGACGCTCCTGTTCGCGATCGCGCTGGTGGGCGCCTGCACCGATGTGCAGCCCCCGATCACCGGTACGACCTCGCTCGCGATCACGCTGGTGTCGCCGGATCCGGGCGATGTCGACCACCGGATCGCGGCGACCGAGAACACGGTCGTCGTCAACCTCCAGGCCAAGGACGCGAACGGCAACGACGATGCGACCTACACCAAGCAGGTCTCGGTCTACGCGCACTACCTCGGCACGTTGACCCCATACCTCGATGGCGTGCCGCTCGCGACGGTCAACGTCCAGAACGGCGTCGCGATGAACGTCAGCGTCAAGTTGCCGCCGGTGTTCGGCCCGACCACGGTGTGGTTCGACGACGATCCGGCCGCGGGCGCGACCTACGCGGTCGGCGTGTCGCCGACGCTGTGGTACCGCGATCCGTTCATCGCCGACATCCAGACGCCGGCCAACGAGATGTCGGTCGATGCGTTCTCGAACTCGCCGCTCAACGGCAAGAACATCGCGGTCGATGCCTCGAAGCACGGTGCGGACGGCCTGATGGTCGTGACCTCGGTGTTCGCCCAGGGCTACACGGTCGCCGATGTCCAGTGTGCGGCGATCGCGACGCCGCCGTGCGTGGCCGATAGCTACGACTATGTCGAGGTGTTCTCGTTCAGCGCGCCGACCGACCAGCGCGCGCGGTTCATCTTCGAAGGCCAGGTCATCGCCGGCTTCGCGGGCGGGATCAGCGAGTTCGATGGCCTGACCGAGATCGGCTTCCCGCAGACGTTCGTCGCCGGCGATCCCGTCGTCAACAAGGCGCTCGAGCCGCCCACCGTGAAGATCGATCAGACCTGGTTCAGCACCAACAAGATCAACTTCGAGCGCAACGAGGCCGGCGCGATCGAGGTCGACAACGGCGTGGTGTGCCCGCTCGACGCCGACTACACGACCTACAAGCAGTGGAAGGTCGATCCGTCGGGCGTCGGTGATGCGGCCGCCTGTGGCGGCAAGAACGTGATCAACGTCATCACCACAGGCGTGACCACCGTGGACCCCGGAACCCTCGTCGGCAAGACGGTGCCTCGCATCGTCGGTATCTTGCGCCCCGTCAACATCGGCTCGTTCAACGTCTGGATCATCTATCCGCGCTCGGATGCGGATCTCACCGTCAACTAGGACACTCATGCGTACTCTTGTTACGGTCGTCGCTCTCGCGCTCGTCCCCGCCATCGCGCTGGCGCAGCCGTCCGATCCCGCGGGTTCGACGGAAACCCCGGGCTCCGGGTCCAACGCTGCAACCGGCTCCAACGCCGGAGCGGCCACTACTACCACCACCGCCGGCGACGATGCTCGCATCAAGGAGCTCGTCGATCGCGAGCTCGCGAAGGTGCTGAACGACCGCGCCGCGAAGGACGCCGCGGACCACGCCGCGCAGGACAACGCGGCGAAGGATGCGCCGTTGACCGCGCCGAGCGACATCACGGGCGGCAGTGGGTTCATGGATACCCGCCTCGCGTTCACGGTGACGAACGAGAACCTCCTGGTCAAGCCGGGCGAGACCATCCCGAGCGTCCCGGGCTGGCGGTTCGGCGTGCCGAACTCGTTGGGCGTGCTGTTCTTCGATAACTACGACACCCGGTACTCGGGCTTCGAGACCCTGTCGCACGCGGTCATGTACCGCGACTTCCACAAGGGCCACTTCGACGCCGAGGCCGGGTTCGTGATCCGGATCAACGAGCTGTCCGGAACCAACCTCAGCCTCTCGGACGATGGCTCGTACATCGTGCTGTCGAACTGGAAGGACCCCGAGCACAAGGATCCGACCCGGCTCAGCCTCACCGTATTCCCGGTGTCGGCAGATCGGTTCCGCCTCGGCTACAGCTACCGGCTGTCGTGGGGCGGAGATCCCGAGTACGGCCGCGCGAACTCGGCGACCCCGGGCATGAAGCTCCAGTACGACTCCCCGATGGGCTACGCGTTCGCCGGTGCCAAGAGCGCCGTCGTGCTCGACCGTCGAACGGCCGAGCAACGGTCGGCGCTCGCCGGCCTGTTCGGTGCCGGCATCGATCCGACCGACATGGTCCGGTTGGAGATCAACGGTGGCGTGTTCGACCGCGGCTACAACGAGCTGGTCGACGTCAACGATCAGAAGGTGATCCTGTACGGTGCATCCGCGCAGGTCGCCGTCCACCACGGCATGCCGGTGCAGTCGTCGATCGACTACAAGCTCTACAAGTACAATAACGAGCGCGTCAGCGGCCTGTTCGACCCGGTCAAGTACCCCGGCGGCCTGGCCTGGCTCGGCATGGCGGAGCTCACGGTCCTCAACCAGACCCTGAAGGACCCCGACAAGACCGGCACGACCAAGGTCCAGATGGGCGTGGCCGGAGATGCCAACGTTCGCATCATGCTCGACCGCACCCGGTTGCGGTTCGACGCCAGCTACCGCGATCTGGCGTTCATCCTCCACTCGGTCCCCAGCTTGCCGACCTACGAGGACTTTCCGAAGGTGTTCACCACGACCCCGGACTTCTTCGCGGCCGTGGGCGTCGATCAGAACTGGAACGACTTCTTGACGCTCGGCGTCGTGGCCGGCGTGGAGAAGCCCGCGACCCTGACCTCGCCGACCGGCACCATCCCGGGCGGCATGACCGGCGTGACCGGCACGGGCAGCTCGACCGCGGTCATCCGCAACAACAACATCGACACGATCATCACCATCCTGCCGCAGGGCAAATCGGCGGCTCCGCAGGTCGCCCTCAAGGGCAGTGCGAAGCTGACGTTCGGCCGGATGTACAGCGCGCTGCTCGAGGTGTTCTACAGCTACGATCCAAACGTGACCCGCTACCAGCGGGTCGGTTGCACCAGCGACCAGGCGTGTCCGGACCAACCATTCCAGTACGTATTCGGCAACTTCAACCAGCTCGGCGTCAACGCCACGCTCCAGGCCAAGTTCTGAATCCGATTCGCGGCACCGCCGGCTTTTTCTGACCCTGCGGGGCTGAACTCCCGAGTTCATGGGATAGCCTTTCGATCGAAGTGATCGAAGAGCTTGGAGAAATCGTACGAGCCGCCGGCGGCTTCCTCGCCGAGGTGGTCGCTCGAATCCTCCGTGGGTTCATGCCCCTCGCCCCGGCCTTCGCGCTTGGCTGCCAGGGGCCGACCGTCACGCCGATCAAGGTCGAGCAGAAGCCCGGCGCGATCGCCCAGCCGGAGCGACAGGCTCTCGAGCCGAAGGCGCTGGGCGACTTCACGATCACGTTCTATTACGTGATCGGCGAGGACGAGATCGCCGCGAAGCAGGCCGCGAACGACAACCGCGACAACCACCTCGATGGCACCGAGCTCGCTGCCATGACCTCAGATCCGGACGAGGTCAGCTTGTACGACGCGGGGAGCTGTTCGCCGATCGCCAAGGTATCCCACGAGTTTGCGAACCAACTCGCGATCCAGGGCACCGGCAAGCTGCACGACGGCCGCGTGCTCAACATCTGGGGCCGCTGCAAGTGTGGCGACAGCCGCAGCGCCTGCTTCAAGGTCACCGCGAACCGGTGGGGCACGTCGGGCTCGAACCATCCGCTCCAGCCGTTCCGTACGGTCGCCGTCGATCCCAACGTCGTGAAGCTGGGCACGCTTTTGTACGTTCCGTTACTCGAAGGCCGCACGATGCCGGGGCGCGCACCCTGGGGTGGCTACGTTCACGATGGTTGTGTCGTCGCGGACGACACCGGCGGCCATATCGATGGCCACCGGCTCGACCTGTTCGTCGGTCGCAAGGCGTACTTCCTGGGGCTCTCCGGCTCGGGCTCGAGCCACGCATGGGCCAAGCACGTCCCCATCTATGACGGCAGCCAGATCTGCGAGCGCAAGGGCCGCAAGGTCAGCCGCAAGTCCGGCTCGATCTAGACCGAGCTCAGTTCGACGATGCCGGCGCTGCCGGAGCCGCAGGAGCCAAGGGCGCGGGAGCCAACGGCGCGGGAGCCAACGGCGCGGGATCCAGCGAGGCCGGCGCCGCCTTGATCTCGATCGGCTTGGGCGTGTCGTTGTCATCCTCGCTGGTCGAGATCGTGGCGATAAACCCGATCACGCCCGCCAAGATCAGCGCGACGCCGATCCCTCCACTGAGCGAGGCGTTCTGCTTGCAGGACACCGGGGGCGCGCCTGGCGCGTGGGTCATGTCGCAGTCGGCGCCGCTCTGCACGAAGCTCTCGACCACCACACCGCTGACCGCGACCCCGCCTTCGACGATCTCTGCGATCGTCCGGTTCCTGGAGTTGTGGGGGAAGCACCCGGGGACCAGCGTGGCGGCGAGCATCAGGGCGACTGCGCTTCTCATGGCCGGCGACCCTATCAAAAGGCCGTTCAGGGTGTGAGGCCGACCGCCGACCATCGCTGACGAGGCGCGGTGTCAACGTGGCAGGACGCGCGCGCCGATGATTCGCCGGCGGAGTCTACGACCTCGGCCGGGAGATCACCTACCGGCCGGTCCGGAGCGCGCGCACGATCTCCTCGCGCACGACCTCGGCCAGCGTGGCGCCGCCGGGTGGGATCGTCGTGACGTTCGCGTGCGGCGCGGGGGCGCAGGCAACGACGGGCTTGGCGTTGCCGAGGCTGGCCGCGTGGGCACCGCCGAGCAGCTGCGCCGCGGTCTGGACGGCGCGGTCGGCGGCCCGCCCGATGCCGGCCTTCGCACGGGCGGCGAGCAACGGCTGGATCGCGGACTCTGGAAGCGGCTCGACCCCGCCGACCGCCGCTGCATAGATCGCGATCTTCGCGAGGTGCTCGACGAGCTCCATGCGCAACAGGGCGGTCTCGCAGTCCTTGCCCCACGTGATCACGCCGTGATTCGCGAGCAGCACCGCGTCGACCAGCTCGCACCACGGCGCGAGCGCCTCCTTGGCCGCGGTGCCGGGCTGCGCAAATGGCAGCTTGGGGAGCTTCGGACCGAGCGAGACCACGGCCTCGGCGATGAACGGCAGCTCGATCGGGTTGCCGCGCGAGCTCGCGATCGCGGTCGCGAACGGCGGGTGCGCATGGACGACCGCGCCGATGTCGGGGCGGCGCTCGTAGACGACCAGGTGGAGGCCGATCTCCCCGAAAACCTTCGCCCCGGCTCGGGCGCCGATCACGACCCCCCTGGCGTCGACCTCGATCAGGTCCTTGTCGTGGATCAGCCGCTTCGAGGTCGCGGTCGGGGTCGCGATCAGGCGCCCCCCCGATCCGGCGAGGTCGCGCGCGCTGACGTTGCCGTCGTGGTTCGCGGTCCAGCCGGCGGCGTGGAGATGCCGCGCGGTCTCGGCGACCGCCGTGCGCAGCAGCTTCATCCTAGATCCCCAGGAGCTACGTCCACGGCGTCGACGATGCCGACGATCGCGGACCGGATCGGCACGACGTCGCCCTGCTGCAGCAACTGGCGTACCCCGGTACCCTCGGTCAACACGAGGACGCGGTCGCCTGCACCAGCCTGCGCGCGGTCGATCGCGACGAAGCTCGCGCCGACGTCCTTGCCCTCGGCATCGAGGGGTTGGACGACGAGCAGCGTCTTGCCGGCGTACGCGGGGTGTTTCACCGCGGCCCACACAGGCCCCACGACCCGGCAGTGCCTCACGTCGCCACTCCATCGACGATCCCGACGATCGCGGCATCGACGGGGACGAACCACGGATCGAGCGCGAGCGCGGCCTCGCGCGAGCCGACCAGGTAGACGAGATCGCCGTCGCCGGCCTGCACGGTGTCGATCGCAGCCTGGAGCTCCCCGATCGGGCGCTGGTGCTCGTCGACCGGCTGGACCAGGAGGATCTTCTGTCCCTCGAGGCCCGAGGCCTTGCGCTCGGCGACGACGGTGCCCTTCACGATGCCCAGGTACATCGGGGGCAATATACATGGCAGCCGCAGTACGATGGAGCCATGGCAGGGGCGGATCCGCAAGAACCCGACACCCTGGCGGCGCCGGACGACGAGCCCACCTCCTCGAGCGGGCTGCCCGGCGACAACGACGACGCGACTCGCACGCTGAAGGGCTACGTGTTCGGCGAGGTGATCGGCCGCGGCGGGCTCGGCGAGGTCGTGATCGCGCACGACCTCCGCGTCGGCCGGGACGTCGCGTTCAAGCGGTTGCGCACGGCGCACCCGAGCGATGGTGAGATCAGCCGATTCCTGCGCGAGGCTCGGATCCAGGCGCGGCTCGATCACCCCGCGATCCCGCCGGTCTACGACCTCGGCACCGATGATGATGGCCGTCCGTTCTTCACGATGAAGCGACTCGCCGGCGTGACGCTCTCGGAGCTGATGCACAGCCCGATCGCGAACCGTCCACGCCTGTTGCGCGCGTTCGCCGATGTCTGCCTCGCGATCGAGTTCGCGCACTCGCGCGGCATCGTGCATCGCGACCTCAAGCCCGCGAACGTGATGCTCGGCGATTTCGGTGACGTCTACGTGCTCGATTGGGGGCTCGCGCGCGTCGTCGGCGAGGCGGTCGCCGAGGTCCAGCGCGACGATATCGACAGCCTCGATCTCCACGAGAGCAAGCTGCTCGGGACGCCCGGGTACATGTCGCCGGAGCAGCTGCAAAAGGCCGCCGAGGCCGGGCGCCCGGCCGATATCTACGCGCTCGGCGCGATGCTGTTCGAGATCCTCGCCGGCGAGCCCCTGCACCCGCGCGGGCCGACCGCGCTGCAGTCGACGGTCAGCGGCGATGTCGTGATCTCGCCGGGCAAGCGCCGGCCCGAGCGCGCGATCCCGCCCGAGCTCGACACGATCGTCACGCTCATGGTCGCGATGGATCCTTCCGCGCGGCCGACCGCGCGCAAGGTCGCCGAGCGCGTCGAGGCGTTCCTCGACGGCGACCGCGATGTCGCGCGCCGCAAGACGCTCGCGGTCGACCTGGTGTGGAACGCCCGTGCGGCGTTCCTCGAGGGCCGCAGCGCAGAAGCGATGATGGCGAGCGGCCGTGCGCTCGCGCTCGATCCGGAGTCCGTCGAGGCCGCCGAGCTGGTCGGCCGCGTGATCCTCACGCCGCCCGCCGAGCCGCCGGCCGATCTGCGCGCCGCGCTCGACGAGCACGAACACCAGGCCGTACGCCGGCACGCCCGCGGTGCGGTGATCGCGTACTTCGCGCTCGCTTCGTTCCTCCCGATCGCGATCTGGAACGGTGTCCAGCGCTGGGACATCGTGTTCGGTGTGTTCGCGAGCTCGATGGTCATGGCCGCCGCGGCCTGGCGGATCTATCGCAAGCCCGCGCGCTCGCTGACCCAGATGATCCTTTACGCGATCGGCAACGCGGTGCTCGTGATCGCGATGGCGCGGCTCGCCGGCCCGTTCACGTTCGTGCCGGCACTCGCGTGCGTCGTGATCATGTCGTCGATGGCGTATCCGCCGTTCATCGAGCGGCCGTGGCTCCTCGTCGCGATCGTGGCGGGTGGCTTCCTCGTGCCGATCGTGCTCGAGCTCACCCACATCGTCGACATGACGTGGGAGATCAAGAACAACGAGCTGATCTCGCACGCCGGTGCGCTCAAGCTCGACGGTGTGCCGACCACGACGATGCTGATCACCGGCAGCATCGCGATGATCGTGGTCGCCGGCATGTTCGCGGCGCGGTTCTATCGGATCGGCCGCGACGCGCAGCGCCAGCTGGTCATCCAGGCGTGGCACCTGGGTCACCTGTTACCGACGTCGAACGGCTCGACGCCGGTGGGGCGGGTGGGGCGGCCATCGCAGCCACTGCTGTTCGAGGCGCCGAGCTAGCGAATCCCGACGCCGAGCTTCGCGCGGGTCGCGAGCCAGCCGGGTTGCGCGACGGCGCGGATCAGGTGCTCCATCGATTCACCCCGCGCGCGCGCGTTCGCGGCGATCACGTTCGGATCGCCGCCGGCGAGCAGCGCCGCGCGGTCGGCGTCGCGATGGCACGCGGCGAGGTAGCGTGCGTTGTCGAGCGCGGCGGCGGGCAGGCTCGCGAGCAGCTGCTCGAGGCGCGTGCGCAGCTTGACCGGGAGCGCGCCCTTGACCATCTCGTCGTGGGCATGCTGGACGTCCTGTTCGGCGATCAATGCCGACACCGCATCGCGCAGCGCGGGCGGGCCGAACAGCCGGACGACCGAGGTGAGCAGGCGCGTGGCATCGCGGGCGGGGAGGCCGGCGAACGCGAGGTGCTCGGGGCGGGTCAGCTCGACGGCACGTGCGAGCAGCGCCCGCAGCTCGGTGCGCGGCACGGCGTCGCCCTCGACGGCGAGCCGCTGCCCGAGCACGATCACGGGCGTACCGGCCGCGACGACGGTGATGTCGGGGGCGGACTCGGCCTGGTAGAGCATGATCGCACCGGCGCCGAGCATGGTCGTGAGCCGCGGGAACATCGAGACCGCGGCCGCGTGCGACGACGACGGGATGCGCTGCGCGCCGATCACGCCGAAGCGTGCGAACGCCTCGTCCAGATCGGGCCACATCAACTGTGCGGCCTCGGCGAGCGTCGCGGCGATCGCGGCGAGCGGCGAGCGCTCGTGGCCGGTGATCAACGGCTGGGTGTCCGGATCGATCGCGGCCTTGTAGGGCTCGTCGTCGCGCATCGCGTAGGGCTTGTTGACCTGCAGGAACGCGGATTGATGGACGTCTGCGGTGTGGCCGGCGGCGACCGCGATCTCGAGCGTCGCACGCGCGGCATCGAGCTTGGTCTGGCGGCGCAGCTCGTCGGCCCACGCGACGAGGTCGGCGAGCGCGCCGGTCTGCGCGGTGATCGCGCAGAGGTGCGCGGCGACCGCGTCCTTGCGTGCCGGATCATCTCCCGCCTTGACGATCTCGACGAGCTCGCGGCGCGCGAGCGTCGCCGCTTCACTCTGCGGTGCGAGCTGGATCGCGCGCTCGAGCGCCGGCACGGCCTGGCGGGTATCGCCGCGCGTCGCGCGGGCGTGGCCGAGGCGATACGACATCAGCGCGCGGTGCGGCGCGTCGGTGGCGGTGAAGCGATCGTCCTTCGCGGTGAGCAGGCGGGTCAACATCGCGGCGGCGGCCTCGACGTCGCTGTGCTCGATCGCGATCTGCGACGCGAGATCGACCGCGCCGACATCGTACGGATCGTTGTCGACGGCGCGCTCGGCGGCGGCCCGCGCGCGGATCCGATCACCGGCGGCGACGTAGTCGTACGCCGCGCGCAGGTGGAGCGCGGCGCGTTCCGCCGGCGTCGCGCCGAACGCGGCCATCAGCTCGGCGGTGCGCGCGGCGCCCGCTAGATCGCCGGCGAGGTTCTGGCGCTCGAGCAGCTTCTCGAGCAGCGCGAGGTGCTTGGCCTCGAGTGGCTGCGCGGCGGCCACCGCGGCGGCGAAGCAGGTTCGCGCGCGCTCCTCGTCGTGGAGCATCATCAGCGCCATGTCGCCAAGGGCCTCGAACAGGCGCATGCGCTCGACCGGCTCCTCGGTCGCCGTCGCCTGCCGGGTCAAGAGATCCGCAGCGCGCCGGTGATCGCCTTGTTCCATCGCGATCTCGGCGAGCGCCTGCAGCGCCGGCGCGAAGCTCGGCCTGAGCTCGAGCGCGCGCGTGTACAGGGGTGGCGCCTTCTCGGGGCGCAGCGAGCGGATCTCGGCGAGCGCGGCGTGATAGAGCCCCTGCGCCACCTCGCTCGGATAGCGCTCGCCGTCCTCGTGGGCCGCGAGTGGCGACAGGTGCAACGCGGCTTCGCGCCAGCGCCGTGCCTTGTAGCGGTTCTCGCCGATCGCGAGCTTGATCAAGAGGTGGCCGCGATGCAAGCGGTCCGCGGCGACCAGCGTCTGATACGCCTCCTCGTCGCGGCCGAGCTTCTCGTGTGCGGTGGCGAGCCGGCGATGCAGATCGGCGACCAGCGCCCCGGGCGCGGACGCGAGCGTCGTGCCGTCGAGGATCTCGCGCATGAACGCCTCGAGGTCGGTCCAGCGCTCGGCCTCCGCGTAGAAGTCGGCGAGCGCGACGATCGCGGGGATATGATCGGGCACCGTGCCGAGGGCCTCGAGCAGGCGCCGCTCCGACGCGGGCGTCACGCCCGCCGCGCGCGACAGCGCGGCGAGTTGCGTGAGGATGCGCGCCTTCTCCGGCGGTGTCAGCGACTCGTCCTCGAGCTTGTGCTCGAGCACGAGCGTGGCGGCCTGCGGATCTCCACCCTGCTCGTGGATCCCGGCGCGGGCCCAGGTCGCGTCGGCGTGATAGGGCCGCAGCGCGAGCACGCGATCGTACGCGGCCTGCGCTGCGTCGAGGTCGCCGACGCGCTGCTGCAGCACATCACCCGCGGCCATCAACGCCGCGATCTTGGAGTCGTCGTCGTTCGCGCTCTCGGCCTCGCGCAGCTTCGCGTCGGCGAAGGCCCGTGGATCCTCGTCGGGAGATTGCAGCTGGCCGAGTAGCCCGAGCGCGGTCGGGTGCTCGGGCACGAGCACGAGCGCGGCTTCGATCGCGGCCCGCGCGCCTTCGCGGTCCTGGGTGTCGAGCCGCAGCTGCGCGAGCTTGATGTGGAGCGCGGCGAGGTCGCCCTTGCTGCGCCCCGCGGTCTCGGTCTTCTTGGCCGGCGGGCCCTTCGCGGCGGGCTCGGCGGCGCCCTCGACGGCGACGACATGCGGCGACGATGCGGAGTCGACAAACGCCGAGATCCGGCCCTCGAGGATCGCCGCGGCTTCGCGCTCGCGGCCGGCCTTGCCGAGTGCGATCACGAGTGCATCCGCGATCTGCGGATCGTCCGGGAGGATCGTGCGCGCGTGGCGCAGCGTGGCGGCTGCTTCCTCGGGCGAGGCGAGCCAATCGAGCAGCACGCCGGCGCGGCGCGCGAGCAGCTGCGCGCGTTCGGCGGCGTCGCGGGCGAGGCCGGCGCGGCGGCGCAGCACGTCGCCGAGCTCGGTCCAGCGTGCGTGCGCCTGGTACAGCCGATCGAGCGCGGCCCACGCGTCTTCGTCGTCGGGCCAGATCGCGACCAGCTGCTGATACGAATCGATCGCGCGGTCCGGCAGCTCGAGCTCTTGCTCGTAGATCTTCGCGATCTGGCGCAGCGCCACCCGCGCCTCGTCGCTGCCTTCGGCGATCTCCGACACCTTGACGAGCGTCTCGATCACCTTGCTCCACCGACCCACCGTGCCGTAGAGCTCGGCGAGCTTCATGCACACGGCGGTATCCGCGGGCGCGAGCACGCGCAGGCGCTCGAACGCATCGATCGCGTCGTGCGGCCGGTTGATCCGATCGGTGTAGATCGCCGTGAGGTCGCGCAACAACTGCGGGCGTTCGGCCTCGGGAGCGGCGGTGCCGAGCCGCGGATCGGTGCGCTCCTCGAGCGAGGCGGCGAGCTCGACCCAGCGGCCCTCGGTGCGATACAGCTCCTCGATGCGCGCGCGCGCGGTGGTCTCGTTCGGTAGCATGCCGAGGATACGGCGCAGTTGCGCCTCGGTCTCGCGCGGGCGCTTCTGCTCGAACCGGATGGTCGCGACCTCCATCAGGAGGTCCGCGGCGGTGTGCGCGGTCTCGGCTTGTTCGGCGAGCCCCTCGTAGAGATCCGCGAGCCGGTCCCACGCCTTGTGCTCGCTCGCGATCCGGTGCAGCCGCGCACGTACCTCGGCATCACCTTCAGGCGCGCGCTTGGCGGTGGCGAACGCGCGCGCGAGCGCATCGAAGGCGCGCGCGATGTCCTTGCCACCGGTCTCCCACACCTCGCTGGCGCGGAACAGCCAGCGCAGCCGCGCGCTCGGATCCGGCGCGGGCAGCGATTCGTACGCGACCGCGAGCTCTTCCCACGGCGTCTCGAACATGCGGTTCGGCAGCGTCGGCAGCGGCGGGCGGCGCACCGGGGCCTGCGCCTTGCGCGGCATCGGCGGCGGTGCCGAGACCCGCCGCGCGCGCGGCGAACCGGCCGTGATCTGCGGCGGGCGTGGCGGCGGGGGCGGCAGCTTCGAGCCGCTGGGCGTCACCCCGGGCAGGTGCGGTGCGCTGCGGACCGGCGGCCCGGGTGGAACGACCATCTTCGCGATGTCGTTCATCGACAGCGTCATCGTCGAGTTCTCGGGCGTGACGAACGGGTTCTCGCCCGTGACCTGCTGCTTGCGCGCCTCCGCCATCTCGATCTCGGTAAGATCGAGCGGCTGCGTCGAATCGCCGATGTTGAGGCTCGCACTGGACAGATCGTCGTCGCTCAGCGGATCGGTCTGCGCCCGGTTCGGGATCCGCGGCCGCAGCGGCGCGGCGCGCGTCGCGGAGGCGACGGCCTCTGCGACGGCGGTCTCCACCTGGATCGTCGCGGCCGGCGGCTCCGCGCGCGGCGCCTTGTCGGCGTCGCGATACTTGCCGATCACGCGCGCGAGCCGCCACAGGTGCGAGGCGGTCTCGGCCTCCTCGGGCGCGAGCAGCAACGCGACGAGATGCGTGCGGAACGCGCGGGGGGCGTCCTTCAGTTGGTCTTCGATCGTCGCGGCCTTGCGGCGCAGCAACTCGACGCGCTTCGCGGTCGTCGCCGCGCGATCGATCAACGCGGAGTCGACGGCGACGAGGTCGTTCCACGCCCGCGCCTTCGGCGCCAGGGCCTCGAGCGCGAGCCGGACGTCTTCGCGATCCGGCGACCACGAGAACGCGGCGAGCACGTCGGCGACGGCGCCCTTCGGATCGCCGGTGCGCTCGTCGAGGATGCGCGCGCGGCGCAGGTAGAGCTCGACGCGCTCGCTCGGGGTCGCCGCGGTGAGCACGAGCTCGAACGCATCGAGCAGGTGCTTCCAGATCGGCCGCTGATCGAGCTCGGCGGCGAGGCGCTCGAGCTCCGAGAGCAGCTCGGCGTCGCGTGGCGACGCGGCGAGGGCCTCGGCAAAGATCGCGATCCCACGGGGCTTGTCGCCGAGCCGGCGCTCGCACAGCTGCGCGAGCTCGCGCGACAGCGCGACGAACCGCTCGGGCTCGGCAGGCACGCCTCCGCCCGCGGCGATCAGGCGCTTGCGCTCGTCGGTGATCACCTCCGCGAGCTCGCGCCAGAGCCCGTATGCCTCGCCGGCGCGGCGGACATCCGCGAGCGTCTGCTCGTCGGGAGCTTCGTCGTGCGCGCGCCGCCACCAGCGGAACGCGCCGCGTGGGTCGCCGAGCTTGTCCGCGGTCGCGGCGGCGATCCGCTGGACCAGCGAGCGGCGCTCGTCGGCGAACGTCATCGAGGCTTCGGGATCGGCCGCCGATGCGGCGACCACGTGCTGGAGCATGCGCTCCAGCATCGCGACGTGCTCCTTCCAGCGCCCGAGCTTCGCGAGCAAGTCGGCCGCGGCCGCCATCGCTTCTTCTTGCTCGGGGTCGAGCTCGAGCACGCGCTTGAACGCCTGCAGGGCACGCGTCGGGTTGGCGAGCCGGTCGCGGCAGATGAAGCCGATCTCGAGGCCGCGCGAGATCTTGCGGATCGGCTCGGGCGACAGGTACATCTCGCGCTCCGCGATCCGCACGGCCGCGTCGAAGTCGCCGCGCGCCTCGTGCAGCCGGCGCAGCGCGGTGTGGGCCTCGAGGTGATTCGGGTTGATGTCGCGGAGCAGCGCATCGAGCGCCTTGATCGCGTCGGCGGGCGCGCCGAGCCGCTCCTCGAAGATCGTCGCGCGCTCCATCGCGACCTGGCTGGCCGCGTCGAGATCGTCGCCGAAGTTCGAGCCGATCATCATCGCGACCTGGCGACCGAGGATCTCGGCGAGCTCGCGCCACTTGCCGGCATCGCGATACAGCCGCGTGAGGGCGGCGAGCGCGGCGCGGCTCTTGGGCGTCAGCTCGAGCACGCGCAGCCACGCCTTCACGGCGCGCGCCGGATCGTGCAAGTGCTGTTCGAGCACGACCGCGTAGACCTCGAGGTCGTACACGCGCACCGCCGCGTCGGGCGTGCCGGGCGCCGGTAGCGGGCGACCGCCATCGAGGCGCTCGAGGATCTGGGCGAGCTCCGGCCAGCGCTCGGCGCGCTCGTACAAGGCGCGCAACGCGGCGAGTGCGTCGGGATCCGAGGGTGACGCGTGCACCGTCTGCTCCCAGCGCTCGAGCGCGCGGACGTCGTCCTGGCGATCGGTCGCGAGCTTCGCGAGCCGCTTGAGCAGCTTCGCGCGCTCGGCCGGGCTCGTCGATGCGGACGCGTGATACTCGAGGGTCTGCTCGAGCCGCGGATCGTTCGCCTTGTCGAGCACGCGCTCCAGCCGTTCGAGCGCGTCGCGATCGCCGGCCAACAGCTCGAGGATCGCGCCGCACGCGTAGACGACGCCGTCGACGTCCGCGAGCCGGGTCTCGTAGATGCCCGCGAGCCGGCGCAGCACGTTCAAGCGCTCGCTGCGCTTGGCGACCGGCCACTCTCTCGGCGCATCGTGCGAGCGCCCGGCCAGCCGCGTCAGCTCGAGATCGAGCGTGCGGCGCAGCGTGTGCGCGAGCCCCGCGTCGTCGCCCTCTTTTTCGTAGAGCTCGCCGAGCGCCTTGAGCGTCGCATCGTCGTCGGAATTTTCGGCGAGCACCTGCTCGTAGAGCTCGATCGCGCGGCGCGGCTCGAGTTGGCGCTCGCGATACGTCTGCGCCATCTTCTTGAGCGATTGCATCCGCGTGATCGGATCGCCGGCGGCCGCGACCTCGGTCTCGAGGCTGACGACCAGCTGTTCCCACATCTTGCCGCGCGAGCTCAGCCGGCGTAGCGCCTCGGCGACCTTCGGCGAGCGCGGCCCTGCGGGGCCCGTGGTGAGCTCGGCGATCCGCTGCCACGCCTCGATCGCGCGCGGGATATCGCCCAGCCGCAGCTCCGCGAGCTGGCCGATCTCTTCGAGCCGGCGCACGAGGTCATCCGCCTCGGCGCCCGCATCGCGTGCGTTGTCGAGCGCGAACTCGTAGAGGTCGATCAGGCCGCGCCAATCGCGGCGCTCGCGGAAGTGATCCACGTAGCGGGCGAGCGCCTCTTCGTGGGTCGGCGCGATGCCGAGCGCCTGGTGCAGCAGCTCGGCCGCGCGATCGCGATCTCCTTGATGCTCGCGCGCGATCGTCGCGAGCTCGAGGATCTCGGCGACCAGGTAGTCGGTGGGTGTGTTCGGATCTTGGCCGAGCGCGGTGACCTCGGCCTCCATCAAGTGCGACAGCTCTTCCCACTCGGTGTCCTCGCGCAGGATCTCCTTGAGCTCCTGCACGTTCTTGCTGCCCGGCTGTTCGTACGCGACGAGCTCGGTGAGCACCTCGCGCAGGCCGTCGCGGTTCGGCAGCTGGTTGCGGTACAGCGCCGCGCGCCGCCGCAGGATCTCGCGCCGCTCGTCGGGATCCTGCACGACCGCGCTGCGGTGGCGCAGCATCCGATCGAGCTCGTCCCACTGCGAGCTGCCCTGCAACGCCTCTTCGAGCGCGTGCGAGCTCGCCTTGGCGTACGGATCGACGCCGACCGCGCGGCGCAGGTAGTTGATGCCGGTCTGATCGTCGCGCTCGCGGAGCTTGCTCTTGCCGAGCTCGACGAACAGCTCGCCGGCCTTGTGGCGGGTCTGCCCGCCGCGAAACCCGGGAGAGCTGTAGACGTCGGCCAGCGCCTCGGCGATCTCGATCGACGGACTCGCGCCCGAGCTGTGATCCAGGCGCGACGCTTCCTCGAGGTGATTGGCCGCCGCCTCGAGATCCTTGCCGCGCAGCGCGAGCCGCCCGAGCTCCAGGCGGATCCGCGCCTTCCTCGCCGCCGGGCCATCCTTGCCCAGCACCTCGAGCTCGGCTTGATACAGCTTCGCGACCATCGCGTCGTCGCCGAGCGAGCGATAGAGGTCACGTGCGGCCTCGAGCGCCTCGGTCCGCTGCGGTTCGAGCTTCCACGCCTGTTGCCAGTGCCACAGCGCGCGATCGACGCGGCCGAGGTGATCGTTCCACAGCACGGCCGCACGCCGGTGCTGCGCCGCACGCCGCGCGATCAACTCGGGCTTCTTGCGCCCGTGATCGCCGCCCGCGCGCTTGGCCAGGTCGGTGAGCTCGCCCTCGATGATCTCGACCGCCGCCGCCGGATCGTTCGGCTCGACGATCTCGAGCAGGCGATCCGACGCACGGTCGTTCGTCGGATCGAGCTCGAGCGACGTGCGCAGGTACTCGACCGCGGTCTCGAGCTCGCCGAGCACGATCATCGCCTCGCCGGCCTCGCTCCACGCATCGGCCGCGCGCATCGGGTCGCGCTCGTGCTGCGCCCAGGTCGCGCAGACATCCGCGAGCAGCTCGCCACGCCCGGCATCGCGGAGCTCCTGCCTCAGCGCCGCGAAGCCCTTCGCTTCGGGCTGTTGACGGAAGACCACGACTTTCGCTTCGAGCGGATCGACCGTTCTCGACACGTCGGTGTTGTGGACTGGATCGTCTGCCACTCGGCGGCGACGTTAGCACGAAGCCACCTAAGCGGCTGCAATACGGGCGGATTCTCGTAGGGCGGCGCCTCGTGATCATGAGTGCACCTCGGACCGCTCCGCGCGCGCCGGCCTGTAGCTCACATCTTGTAGAAGAACTCTTCGCGCACGATCTTGTCGCCCTCGACGGTATAGAGCCCGACCTCCTTGAGGTGGAAGCGCTCACCACCCGCGCGCGGCGTGACATCGTAGTCGTAGAACACGGCGAACCGGTTGCCGTGCGGAAACGGCCCGTCGACGCTGCCGCTGTGGACCTCCATGCGCTGCGCGAACTGCTTGCCCTTCTCGATGCACGCGCCGAGGCCTTTGGCCTCGGTGCTCTGTCCCGGAGGTGCGCCCGCTTCGATGCTGACGATGTTGGGGTGGTACAGCGTCTCCATCGCCTCGTGGTGCTTGCCAGCGGTGACGAGGTCGACGAGCTTGGTTCCGATTTCGAGTGCGGTCATGTCTAGCCAGTACTACCCGGCGGTGACAACCGCATGTCAGGTTTATGCTTCGTTGTCGTTGTTCTCGACGAGGAAGTGCGGCCAGTTCTCGATCCGCGGCGGTGGTGTAGCGGTCGCGACCGGCGGCACCGTGTGCGCGCGCTCACGAAGGCGCGGGTCGCTCGGCTGGGCCTGGAGCCCGCAGCGCGACAACACGAAATCGACCGCGCGCACGCGCTCCTGCATCGACACGCTCTCGATCGGCAGGTAGCTGATGCCGTGCTGCTCGAGCATCAGCTTGACCATGCCATCGATACGCAGCACCGAATCCCACAGCACGCCCGCGCGCGTGCCGTCCTCTTTGAGCAGCGACTGGTGCGGGCGCAGGAAGAACACGATGCCTTCGCTCACCCACCGCATGTAGTCGCGGAAGCGCTGGTCGTTCATCATCGCCGCGGCGTTGGTCGTGTGCTCGGCGACATAAGCGAGGTTGTCGAACGCGCGATCCGAGACGAACTTACCGTCGTGCGAGCGCTCGACCTGGACCTGGCGCGCGAACACCCGCTCCTGGTACTCGGCGACCAGCTCCATGTCGGTGCGGAGTGCCTCGAGCGAGGTCTCCATCTCGGCGAGGATCGCGCGCGCGACCTCGCTGATCATCGGCAGGCCGTAGCGACGGCTGACATAGCGACACAGCGTGGTCTTGCCCGTCGCGTGACTACCGACGAAGTAGATCCTCATCGCCACCGGATCTACGAGATCGATCTGACATCGATCTGATTTCGATCTGACTTCGTTGGAGAGCCGTGCAGTCCCGCGGTGTTAGTCACCCGGTCGGCTCGACATACAACGCCCGGGTTCGGTCACACCGCGGGCACGTGAAGTGGAGGACCCAGAGCGTGCGGTCCGCGAAGCGGATCACATCGTCGGCGCCGCCCGGCGCGAGCGACGCGCGGCAGGCTGCACAGTGCTGGGTCGCGCGCAACCTCGCGAGCTGGCCCGGCCGGGTCCGGATCGCCAGCGCCGGGGCCTCGCCGGCGGCGTGACCCGGCGGCCGAGGGCGAAGGATCTCGGCGCGCGGCACGATCGAGAACCGCTTGTCGGCGACCATGCCGATCGCGACGGTCAACGCCACGATCGCGCAGGTCGCGACGATCGTGCCGAACGTCATGGCCGGACCAGGTCCCGCGTGATCGCGGCGATGTCGGGGCAACCGCACAGGGCCATCGCCAGGTCGAGCTCGCGGTGAAGCAGGCCGAGGGCGTGCGCGACGCCCTCGCGGCCACCCGCGGCGAGCCCCCACAGCACCGGGCGGCCGACCAGCACCGCCTTCGCTCCGAGCGCGATCGCCTTGATCACGTCGCTGCCGCGGCGCACGCCGCCGTCGAGCAAGATCTCGGCGGTCCCCCCGAGCGTGTCGGCGATCCGCGCGACGACGTCGATCGTGGCGGGCGCGGCATCGAGCTGGCGGCCACCGTGGTTCGACACGACGATCCCCGCTGCCCCTGCGGCGACTGCCCGGGCGGCGTCGTCGGCGCGCACGATGCCTTTGACGATCACCGGCAAGGTCGTGATCGAGCGCAGCCACGTGATCGCTTCCCACGTCAGCGATGGATCGAGCAGCGCCGCGAAGTAGGCAGCGAGCCCCGAGTCGTGGTCCGGTGCCACGACCGGCGCGTAGCCGGCGGGGTAGAGGTTCTGCACGCCGAGGTGTGGCGGGAGCGCGAAGCGGTTGCGCACGTCGCGCTCGCGGCGCCCGAGCAGGGGCGCGTCGACCGTGAGCACGAGCGCGCGGCAACCAGCGGCCTCGACGCGGCGCACGAGGGCCTCGGTCGCCGCGCGATCGCGATAGACGTAGAGCTGGAACCACACCGGTCCGGTCGCCGCCGCGACGACCTCCTCGACCGCCGTGTTCGACAGCGTGGACAGGATGAACACCGTGCCCGCGTCGCCGGCGGCTCGGGCACTCGCGCACTCGCCGTCGTCGTGCGCGAGGCGATGGAACGCGGTCGGTGCGACGATCACCGGCATCGCGATGCGCTGGCCCAGCACCGTGGTCGCGAGCTCTCGCCGCGCCACATCGACGAGCACGCGATAGTGCAGCTCGTAGCTCGCGAACGCGGCGCAGTTGCGGCGCAGGCAGTGTTCGTCGTCGGCACCGCTCGCGTAGTAGTCCCACGCGCGCGGCTCGACGCCCGTCCGTGCGAGCTCCTCGAGCTCGGCGAGGTTGAGGCAATCGAGGACGCGCACGTAGCGTTCTTACTACGGCGCACTCCGGGCCGCGACTCTTACTAGTGCTCGCTGCGGGTGCGCTTGTCGGCCGACATCCCGAGATACTTGTTCCGCTCGAGCCAGTTGTTGAGGTCGTTCGAGGTCACGCTGCTCAGGTGATCCAGGTTCGCGCCGAGGTACTGCTCGAGGGTCGCGAGCGCGGTATCGATCGCGATGAACTCCACGCTACCTTCGTCGAGCTTCGCGATCTCGTCCTCGAGCTCGGCCTGGCGCGCGAGCACGCGCTCCCCGAGCGGATGGCCGCGCAGACCCTCGACGCTGTTCTCGTTGTGGATCACGCCCCGGCGCGCGCGGACCGACTTGGTGGACTTGGTGGGCTTGGTGGTCGAAGTATTCATGACCTCGGGTAATTCACGGAGCGTGCCACGCGCAGCGTCGGGCCCGCGCGCGCACCGTGCGAGAGCGCACGCGAAAGGGGCTTGCGGGCATGCATGAAAGTCGCATATTCATGCAGAAATCATGCAGTGGCTGTCGTGAACCTGCCGGTCGGCTTTCGTTATTCGGGCGCGCGCGCCGGGCTCAAGCCGGTACGCAAGGATGTCGCGTTGATCGCGAGCGAGACGCCGTGCGTCGCGGCCGGGCGGTTCTCGATCAACGCGGCGGCCGCGGCGCCGATCGTCGACGCCCGGCCCCGGCTGCCGAGCTCCGGGATCCGCGCGGTCGTCGTCAACAGCGGCAACGCGAACGCGTTGACCGGAACGGCGGGGCTCGCGGATGTGGTGGCGCTGCGCGAGGCCGTCGGGCTGGCGCTCGAGGTGCCGGCCGACGCGATCGTGACCGCGTCGACCGGCATGATCGGCGTGCGCCTGCCGGTGCACAAGCTGATCGCGGTGGCCCCCGCGCTCGTCGCCGGCCTGGCCGCGGCACCGGAGCCGGCGGCGGAGGCGATCCTGACCACGGACACGCGCACCAAGCTCGCGTCGCGCACGATCGACGTGGGCGGCCGCGCGGTCACGCTCGCCGCGCTCGCGAAGGGCTCCGGCATGATCGCGCCGCAGCTCGCCACGCTGATCGCGATCGTCACGACCGATGCCGCGATCACCCCCGCGCTGCTCGACCGCGCGCTCGGCGCGGCGATCGAGCCGAGCTTTCACTGCCTGGTCATCGACGGCGACATGAGCACGAACGACGCGATCATCGCGCTCGCGAACGGTCGCGCCGGCAACCCGCCGATCGAAGGCGAGGGCCCCGAGCTCGCCGCGTTCACCGGGGCGCTCACCGAGATCTGCATCGAGCTCGCGCGCGATATCGCGGCGGATGGCGAGGGCGCGACGCGGCTGCTCGAGGTCGCGGTCACGGGCGCGCCGGATCCGGTGATCGCGCGCGACCTGGCGCGATCGGTCGCGGCGAGCTCGCTCGTCAAGGCCGCGATCTTCGGCGCCGATCCGAACTGGGGCCGCGTGCTCGCGACGATCGGTGCGCGCGCGGGGTCGCAGCACTATCCGATCGATCCGCACCGCGCGACGGTCACGATCCAGGGGCTCGTGGTCTACGCGGGCGAGCCGGTCGCGGACGCCGGTGCGTTGCGCGCGCGGATGCGGGCGCCCGAGGTTCGGGTCGAGATCGCGCTCGCGGCCGGTGCGGCCAGCGCGACCGCATGGGGCTGTGACCTCGGCTACGACTACGTCAAGATCAACGCCGACTACTCGTCGTTGATCGTGCAGAAGGAGGACGGGGGCCTGGTCAAGGATGATCGACTGACCAACTACTCGCCGACGTTCAAGCGCACGCTGCTCGTCGAGGCGCTGTCGTATATCGCGCGCTTCTCGGGTTCGCGCTGCGTCGTCCGGGTCGGCGGGATGGCGCTGCGTCGTCCCGCGCTGCAGCAATCGTTATGCGCGGACATCAAGCTGCTGCGCTCGTGCGGCCTGTCGCCGATCGTGGTGCACGACGGCGGTGGCGCGGTCGAATCACACCTGGTCACGCTGCTCAACCTCGACGGTGGGCACGCGATCGGCGTGTCGGGGACGGATGGCGGCATGATCCGCGCGCGCCGTGGCCCAGCCGAGCTCGGCACCATCGCGAGCGTCGAACCCGCGATGCTGGAGATGTTCCTGGGGCAGGGCTACGTCCCGGTGGTCTCCGCGCTCGCGCATGGCGACGATGGCCACAGCCTCGCGGTCGACGCCGACGCCGTCGCGGGCGAGCTCGCGGTCGCGTTGCGTGCGCCGAAGCTGATCTACCTCGTCGATGCCCCGGGCATCGTCGAACCGGGGGAACCCGGTGGGCCGGGCGAGCTCGTCACCGAGCTCGCCGCGAGCGCGCT
>JBDTEH010000242.1:0-20115 GCA_039922635.1 Kofleriaceae bacterium
GCGCGCGGCGGAGGCAATCCGTTGTTCGCCGAGGAGCTCGCGCAAGCGGTGCGCGAGCACGGCGACGAGGAGGTCCCGGCGACCGCGCGCGACGTGGTCGCGGCGCGCGTCGACCGGCTCTCGCCGCGTGCGAAGCTCGCGCTGAGGCTCGCCTCCGTGATGAACGGCACCGTGCGGGCGCGCATCCTCGAGGAGCTGCTCGCCGAGGACGCCGTCCAGAGCGACGGCGTGGACGGCGTGGACGGCGTGATCGATGAGGTCGTCGCGGCTGGCATGCTGGTGCGGCCCGAGAGCACGGCGCGCGCGACCCAAGGCGAGCTGGTGTTCGCGCGCGGCCTCGTCCGCGAGGTGATCTACGAGGGGCTGCCCGAGCGCGCGCAGCACCAGTATCACGCGAGGATCGGCCGCCTCCTCGCCTCGCGGTTCTTCGCCGGTCGTGAAGAGGCGCCCGCGACGATCGCGGAACATCTCGAACACGGCGGCGAGCTCGCCGGTGCGGCGGCGTTCTGGCTGCGCGCCGGCCGGCTCGCGATGACCGCCTCCGACGCCGATGCCGCGGTCGGTCACTTCACGCGCGTGCTGGTGCTCGACCGGCAGCTCGGCGAGGTGCCGCCGACCGGGACCTCGCGCACGCGCCGCCGCGAGGCGCTCGCCGGGCGCGAGCTCGCGAATCGGCTGCGCGGCGACCTCGCGAGCGACGCCGGCGATCTCGACGAGCTCCAGCGCATGTGTGAAGGCGATCCGCGCCGGCTCGCCGATGTCGCGATCCGGCGCGCGCACCGGCTGCTGCGCGCGGGCGACTACCAGGGCGCGCAGGTCGCGACGATCGTCGCCGAGGATCTCGGTCGCGTGGCGGGGGATGCTCGTCACGTCGGCGAGGCGTTGCGCGTGCGCGGCGAGCTGCTCGAGCGGCTCGGCCGCTTCGCCGAGGCACTCGAGGTCGTCGAGCGCTCGCGCACGGTGTTCGCGAACGCCGGCGCTGTGGTGGAGGAGATGCAGGCGATGATCGGCCGCGGCCGCATCCACCTGATGCGCGCGCACTACGAGGCCGCACGCGAGGCGTACCAGCCGGTGATCGCGCGGATCGACCAGGCCGGTGACCCCTGGCTCGAGCGCGTCGTTCAGAACCACGTCGCGATCATCGAGATGTGCCTCGGGAAGTATCAGCTCGCGATGCAGTCGGCGGAGCGCTCGCTCGAGCTGTGCCGGCGCTACGGCGACCGCGGCCGCGAGGGCGACGGGCTCAGCGTCGCCGGCATCATCTACCTCGAGGTCGGCCTCTACGACCGCGCTGCGGAGACCTTCGCGGCCGCGCTCGAGCTGCTCGAGCGCGCCGGCTCGCGGTGGAGCCGCGCCGATTGCCTGATCTACGCCGGCGTGTGCGCGGTGCGCCGCGGCGGCGAGGGCCTGGCGCTGGTCGACGAGGCGATCGCCGAGGCCTCGATGATCGGCGCGCGCTATCTCGAGGCCAACGCGTTGATCTCGCGCGCGGGGATCCACCTCGAGCGTGGCGCGTGGAAGCAGGCGGCGGCCGACGCCGCCCACGGCGTCGCGGTCGCACGCGCCGCGACGCTCGTCGGTTACGAGATCCAGGGGCTCGCGCGCCAGGCGGTCGCGTTGATCCGCGAGCGTGGCAAGGCGGCGCTCGCGCCGGCCGGCGATCTCGTCCATCGCGCGCTCGTGCTGTTCGATCAACAGCGCCACCTCGAGGGCTCCGAAGAACAGACCTACGTCCAGTGCCTCGAGGTCCTCGCGCTCGCGGGCGCGAACGATCGCGCGAAGATCGTCCGCGCCCGCGGTCGCGCCGAGGTCGAGCGCAAGCTCGCAGCGCTCACCGATCCGAGCTGGCGCGCGGCCTACGCGACGCGCCCCGCGTGCAAGGCGCTGCTCGGCTAGCGCCTCGACGACGGTCGCGTCAGACGATCCAGCCGCCGGCGAGCACGCGATCGCCGGCGTAGAGCACGGCCGCCTGCCCGCTCGCCGCCACCACCGGTACGGCGAGCTCGAGCTGGACGAGGCTGCCATCGACCGTTGCCTGGACCGCGATCGGCTGGCCGCGATGGCGCACCTGCACCACGGCCGCGAACGCGTCGCGCGGCGGGGCTAACCAGCGCAGGTCGCGCAGCGCGAACGTCCGGCGCTCGGCCCCCTCGCGGGTCCCGACGCGGACCTCGCCCTTGGCCGGATCGATCGCGGTGACATAGCGCTTGTCGGGGATCCGCGCCTTGCCGCTTGCATCGGGCGGCACGACCAGGTTGCCAAGCCCACGGTGCTGGCCGACCGTGAAGTTGTGGGTGCCGTCGTGGCGGCCGAGCACGGTGCCGTCGTGGTCGACGATCGCACCCGCGAGCGGGAGTGCCCGGCCCCGCTTGATCGCGCTCGCGGCGACGAAGCCCGCGTAGTCCCCATCCGGCACGAAGCAGATCTCCTGCGATTCGGCCTTCTGCGCGTTCGGCAGGCCGAGCCGCACCGCGTGCGCGCGGACCTCGTCCTTGGTGAAGCCGCCGAGCGGGAATCGCACGGCCCCGAGCTCGTCGCCGGGCATCGAGAACAGGAAGTACGACTGGTCCTTCTGCGCGTCGCGGCCGCGGTGCAGCCCCCACGCGTCGCCGTCGGCCAGGATCTGCGCGTAGTGGCCGGTGACCAGCGTGGTGGCACCGATCGCCCGCGCGCGCGCTAGCAGCGGCGTGAACTTGATGTGCTGGTTGCACTTCACGCACGGATTCGGGGTCTCGCCCGCGAGGTAGGCCTCGACGAAGTCGTCGACCACCGCGGCGCCGAACTCGCTGGAGAGGTCGACGACGTAGTGCGGAATATCGAGGTGCGCGCACACCGCACGTGCGTCCTCGATGTCACGCGGCCCGCAGCATCGGCCCGAGCTCGCCGAGGTGCCGCGCGCGTCGTAGAGGCGCATCGTCATCCCGACGACGCGGTGGCCCTGCTCGACGAGCAACGCCGCGGCGCAGGCGCTATCGACGCCTCCGGACAGTGCTGCGACGACCAGACCCGACATCGGGCGGAGGTATAGCCGCAAACGCCCGCCGGCGCTAACCTGGCGGTTCCGTGAAGCTCGATGTCACCGCCACCGCGCTCGACGACACCGGTTGTGGCGTCGGCACCGCGGGCGGACGGACGATCCACGTCGCGGAGTTGTTGCCCGGCGAGTGGGCCGAGGTCGCGATCGATCACACGAGCCCGCACAGGCCCGAGGCCTGGGGCCGCATCGTGCGCCGGATTGGCCCCGCGAGCCCCGAGCGCGTCGAGCCGGCGTGTCCCGCGTTCGGGAGCTGCGGCGGCTGTACGTGGCAACACCTCGCCTACGGTGCGCAGCTCGCCGCGAAGCGCGCGCGGGTGGTCGCGGCGCTCGGGGATGTCGCGTGCGCGATCGCCGAGGTCCGGCCGTCGCCCGCGGAGCTCGGCTACCGCAACAAGGGCAAGTACGTGGTCGGCACGGCCCGCAACGGCGACGTCATCCTCGGCGCGTACGCGCCGCGCAGTCATCACGTCATCGACACGCTCGGTTGTCGCGTGGTCGCTCCGGTGATCGACGAGGTCGCGACCTGGTTGCGCGGCGCCGCCGCGGGCGCCGGGATGGTGCCCTACGACGAGCGCACGCGCGCCGGCGAGCTGCGCTACGCGATCGTGCGCGAGGCCGAGGGCGACGTGATGGTGATCCTCGTCGTCACCACCGCAGCGCCCCGCGGCAAGCTCGAGCAGGTCGCCAACACGATGGCGAAGCACCCCGCGGTGCGCGGCCTGGTCGCGATCACGAACGATCGCCGCGACGGCGCGATCGTGCCCTCGGGATCGGCGGCGCGGGTGCTGATCGGTCACGGCCACGTCGTCGAGACCATCGCCGGCGTGGCGATCGAGGTCGGCGCCTCGGAGTTTCTTCAGATCAACCGCGCGCAGGCCGCCGCGATGTACGCGCGCGTCGCCGAGCTCGCCGCCGGCGCGGCCCACGCGGTCGATCTATTCGCCGGGCTCGGCGGGATCGGGCTGCACCTCGCGCGCGCCGGGACCGTGGTCGTCGCGGTCGAGATCGATCGCGACGCGGTCGCGCAGCTACGCCGGGCCGCCGAGGCCGCGCGGTTGCCGCTGACCGCGCTCGCCGGCGATGCCGGCGCCATCGCGGCCGAGGTGCGCGTGCGGCTCGGCGAGCGCCCCGACGTGGTCGTCGTCAACCCACCGCGCAAGGGCCTCGGCGGTGCGCTCGGGTTGGTCGTCGAGCTCGCGGCGCCGACCGTGATCTACGTGAGCTGCGGCCCCGAGTCGCTCGGTCGCGACCTTGCGGCGCTCGCCGCCCACGGCTACCGGCCCGACGCGATCGAGCCGTTCGATCTGATGCCGGGTACCGCGCAGGTCGAGACCGTCGTGCGGCTCGTACGCTAGCGCCCGACCGGCGCCGCGGCGCTAGCCCGTGATCGGCCTCGTGATCGTGGCCGTGATCGTGGCCGTGATCGGCCCCGTGATCGTTCCCGTGCACGTCGACGATCACGTCGACGATCACGTCGACGATCACGTCGACGATCGCAGCGCCCCTAAAACAGGCAGTTCGGCGGCGTGGTCGTGGTGTTGCCGAGGATCGCGCCGACCTGGAGCAGCTCGCGATTCCACAGGCACAGCGTGTCGGCGTTGAACAGATAGCCGTACTGGTACTGGGTCTGGTTCGCGTTGCGGTCGAGGAGGCGGCGACCGTGGGGATCGTGGAGATCGGCGTCGCGACCGACCACGATCACCTTGGCCTCGCTCTCGAGCTCGGTCGCGCGCTGGTAGTCGCCCTGCGGGTCGCCGGAGCCGGCCAGATGATCGACGATCGCCTGATACGCGGCGGCGATGAACCGCGCGCGCAGCCGGTCGATCGCGAGCGAGTCACGGAGCTCGCGCGCCCACCGCGAGTCCGGCAACTCGAGGCGGTCGAGCTGGCGCTGGCGCTGGTCGAGGGCGTCGGCGTACGCGGCGAGCGGCTCGAGCACCGTCGTCGTGAACCCCGCCGTATCGCCGCTCGCGACGAGGTCGTCGAACGTGATCCGATCGGGCTGGGAGATGATGTTGCCGGCACGTCCGAGATCGATCGAGGCGTCGCGGCTCGCGAGGTACGCGGCGAGCTGCGCGCCCATCAGGTAGGTGTGCTGGTCCTCGGCGATCCCCGCGACGACCTCTCCGGCGCCGGTCCCGAGATCGGGTGCGAGCTCGTCGATGATCGCCGCGTCGTACGAGTCGGGGAGCTCGTAGCTGTTGCGCATCGAGGTCACGTCGTTCAGCCAGTAGCCCCACTCCCACCCGCTCGAGAACGCCAGGTGCTCGTCGAGTGGCGCACAAGGATCGGCCGCGAGGTCGTGGAGGTCGAGCCAGCGGCTGCGGATGTACAGCGGAAACGACTGCGGCACCGAGTCGTCGAACGCGATCCAGTACGCGTCCTCGGGGTGATACGCGGCCTTGGCGTGCGCGCACATGCGATCGAGCAGGTACTGCCGGTGCTCGGAGAAGTCGACGTGGTGATACGCACCGTCGGCAGGCTCGTAGAGGTTGAAGAAGAACGTGGTGTGGATGTCCGGAATGATCGACGGGTCCGCGAACTTGACGAGGAAGTAGTAGATCAGGTCCTGGCCCATGTATTGGACCCGCTGGTTCGCGCCGTCGTGGATGAGCGCGTGCATCTCGGCCTGCGGCGCGAGCGTGCGCAGCTGGTTCGCGACCTCGTTGGTCGCGGCGATGAACGTGTCCGGATCGGCGTTGAAGAACTCGCCGAAGCTGAGGTCATAGACGTCGAACGGCAGCTCGTTCGTGATCAGCGGTAGCCGCTCGCCGATCTGCTCGGCCAGCGGGATCGTGCCGGTGCTGTCATCGTAGAGATCGAACGCGTGCTGCAGGTTCGATTGCCCGAATAGCTCGATCTGCAGGCCGATCCGGATCCCGCGCTGGTGGGCGTAGTCGATCAGCTCGCGCGTGTACGGCTGCCACGTGGCGAACCGATCGGGCGAGGTCAGGATGTCGTCGAGCGCAGCCCACTGGACGTAGTTGCCGCGGTTCGCGATCACCCAGTTGATGATGCGGTGCGCGTCGTCGGGGCTGCCCGGCTCCCATAGCGCGAAGTACGGCTCGATCGGGTGCAGCGTGTGGAGCTGGAACCCGCGCACGCGGATCTGTGGCTGGTGCAGCGGTCCGGCGGTACCGCGGTCGCGCGGCATCCCGGGGACGAAGGCCTCGTAGGGATGGCGGAACCGGAAGCCGAGGTTCTCGAGCGCATCCGCGACGCCGTACTGTGCACCGAGCACGTCGTGCGCGTGGACCGTCCAGTGCTGCGGAGCATCGGGCTCGACGCGATAGCCCTCGAGCGGCACCGCATCGTCGTCGACCACCGCGATCTCGAACGCACCGCCGGTGCCGAGCCTGAGCCCACCAACCGGCGTCATCGCGACGAGCTCGCCGACCGCGTAGCGCCACGGCCCCGGATCCACCGTGATGTCGCCGCGCACGTTGTCGCCGCACGCCGCGACCAGGCACAGCCCCAGCCCCAGCACGAGCCATTTCATCGCGCGTCGTCGAGGTTCACGGTGACGGTCGAGTTGTCGTCCACGTGCACGGTGCGCCGTACGTGCTCGAGCTTGCCGGAGCGGAGCTGGAGGTCGACGCGCATCTCGCCGTCGCTGCTCGGAAACATGCCCTCGAACCTCGAGGGGCCGATATGATCGCCGAGCGCCGCACGATGGAACTGCGCGACCAGCTCGCCGTTCATCCACAGCTCGGCATCGACCGACTGCACGGTCGGCTCGGTCGCGCCGAAATTCAGCACGAACGTCGCGTGGGTGCGGTCCGACTCGTTGCACGACTTGCGCGCCATCAGGGCGATGACCACGCCGAACACGACCGGCATCACGCGCCTGCGGATGAAGTCCTTCCTGGTCACGCGGGTGTCTTCTAGCATGCCGGGTCGCCGTCACTGCGAAATTCGCCGGCGGTCGCCGAAAATTGGCGTGACATGGGGCGGGCTTGGGACAATGCGCAGATGTCGGTCCGGCCTGGCGCGTCGTGCGCGTTCGTTGTCGCCCTCGCGCTCGGTGCCGCCGGTGGTGCCTGTGTCGGGCGGACGCAGCCCTACCGGTTCACGTCACCGCTCCTGGGCGGCGCCGACGTGCCTCCGGCCTTCAGCGGCAGGCCCGGCGATCCGGACGCCCGGTTCCGCCGGCCTGCTGCCGACGAGACGATCACCGTGCAGAACGGCCTCCACCCGTCGCCCCGCACGCCCGTGGAGGATCCGCGCCCCGGCGCGATCAGGATCGCCTCCGCGCAGGCCGCCGCCGGGGTCGCGACCGGTCTCGACTGGATGAGGTTGCCGGCGGCGCACGCCGTGCCCGTCGATGCGCCGCACGCGCCGGCATCATGGTCGGTGCACGAACCATCGGAGCTACGCGCGCTGGTCGGCCATCGTGATTCGCGCGACTCCGTGACCGCGGCGCTCGAATGGTCCGCCGAGCTCGGCGCACCAGCCGGGCTCGACCTCCCTGCCGCGGCGGTCCCCGCCCACGTGGCGCACCTCTCGGGCCGGCTGCGTGCCGCCGCGGTGATCGCCGCCGCGCTCGCGAATACGGCCGCGGTGCTCGCCTGGGCACGCGACCGCGATCGCGCGAGCGACGAGATCGAGCCGGGCTCGCTCCTGGTGTTCGCGCGCACCGAGTCCGATGACGCACCCGATCTCGTCGCGATCGCGATCGGCCGCGACGCGCGCGGCGTCACCGAGTTCATCTATTGCGCCGGCGGTGCGATCCGCCGCGGCTTCATGGATCGCGCGCACGCCGCGCACCGCCGCGATGCCGGCGGCGCGATCGAGAACACGTTCCTGCGCACCGGCAACCGCTGGCCGCCGAAGGGGACGCACTACCTCGCGGGCGAGCTGTTCGTGACCGCGATCCGGCCGCGCTGAGGCCTCGAACGAACGATCACGGCTTGCAACCTTCCCACCGAGGCAGTAATCAGGAGCCGCGACGCGCGCGGGTGTCGGAACGGTAGACGATCGCCACTTAAAATGGCGTGCTCGTAAGAGCGTGCGGGTTCAAGTCCCGCCCCGCGCACCACGTAGGGATTCGGCGTGCTTCGCGTGCTTCGCGAGTGCGCGCACGATCGTCGGCCACAGCGCGGTGGGCAGGTCATGGCCCATGCCCGCGATCGGTAACCACGTGCCGTGCTGCACGCTGGCCGCGATCTTCCTCCCTGCCGACAGCGGGAACATCGGATCCGAGGAGCCGTGGATCACCAAGGTCGGCGCCGCGATCGTCGCGAGCTTCGACCTGCGATCACCGGACGCGAGCACGCCCGCGAAGTGGCGCAAGAAGCCGCGCGGATTCAAGCCGCGCTCGAACGCGAGCGCGCCGGCCTGCTCGAGCCGCGCGACATCGGTCGGCCACGCCGTCGAGCCGATCACCTGGAACATCTTCGCGACGTGCGCGCCCGCCTCCACCGCGGTCTTCGGCGACGGCGCGAACAACGCGCGAAACGCGCGCACCTTGGGCATGTAACGCCGGCCTCCCGGCGTCGTCATGATCGTCGTCACCGAGCGCACGCGCGTTGGATGCTCGAGCGCGAGGTGCTGGGCGACCATGCCGCCGAGCGACGCACCGACGACGTGCGCGCTCGCCCAGCCGAGGTGATCGAGCAAGCCCACGACATCGGCCGCCATGTCGGACAGCGAGTACGGGGCGTGTACGGGCAGGTTGAGCAGCGAGCGCGCCAGCAGTGGCAGCGGCTTGGGCGTCGCCGCCTCGAGCCGCGTCGATTGACCGATGTCGCGGTGATCGAAGCGCACCACCTGGAACCCGGCGGCGACGAACTGCGCGCAGAACGCCTCGGACCAGAAGATCCGCTGCGCGCCGATCCCCATCACGAGCACGAGCGGCATGCCGCGCTCGCCGAACACGTCGTACGCGAGCTCGACCGGCGCATCGCCGCCGTCGCGGGTGCGGTAGGTGTTGACGCGCGCGCGGCGCGTGACCGGCTCGGCGACTACCGCCATGTCACGACCCGCTGCCGAACGGGTTCTTCGTACACAGCGGCTTGCCCGAGGCCGGATCGTTGCTGCAGTCGGCCTGCGGCTTGGTGTCGGGCTTGGTCACCGGCACGTCGGGCTTGGTCACCGGCACGTCGGGCTTGGTCACTGGCACGTCGGGCTTGACCACCGGCACGTCGGGCTTGGTCACCGGCGCGGTCGCCGTGCCCTTCGTCAGCGGCTCGCGGAACGCGACGGTGTCCTTGTCGAGCGCGATGTTCACGATCTCGGTCTGGTAGCCCCTCAGTGCGAGCGAGTACTGGCGTGGTGAGGCCTGGCCCGGCAGCGACGTCGTGATCGGGGTCTTGGTCGGGAACGTCGTGTGGGTCGCGAGATCGATCACCGTCGCACCGTGCGGCACGGTATCGATCGTCAACTTGACCTGCGCCGGGAGCACGGGCTGCAGTGGTGGCGGCGGTGGCTGCGGCGGCGGTGTCGGCTGGACCGCGACGGCCGAGCCCTTGTCGGGGAGCGGTGGCGGCGGCACCGCCTCGTGCTTGTTCGAGAGTGCGACCACCGCGGCCGCACCGGCGCCCGCGGCGATCACGATCGCAGCGACGATCCACAACAGCTTCGACTTCGGCTTCGCGGCCTCGACCGGGGCCTCGGGGACGCTGAGGTTCCCCGTCCACTGGGTCCGGACGCGCCCGGTGCCCTCCGGGGTGACGGCCTGGACCGCCTGCGCGGTCGGCGTGTTCGCCCGGCGCTGCGTGGTCTGCGATGGCGACGGCACGCTCGCGGCGCGGAGCTGCGTCGCTCCGGTCGGAATCGGATCACCGCACACCTCGCGCACCGCGTTCGCGAGATCGTCGATCGTCTGCCAGCGCGCGTTGCGATCCTTCTCGAGCGCGCGATCGATCACCGCCGCGAGCCCCTGCGGTGCGCCGATCTGGTCGAACACCTGCGGCGCGATCGACGGCGGCGGCTCGGTCAGGTGCATGGACAGCACGCCCATGAAGTTGTCGGCCTCGAACGGCACGCGGTTCGTGACGAGCTGGAATAGGATGCAGCCCATCGCGTAGACATCGACACGATGGTCGACCTGCTCGCCGCGCGCTTGCTCCGGCGACATGTACTCGGGCGTGCCGAACAGCATGCCGGTCTTGGTCAGCTTGCGGCCGCCGTCTTCGCTCGCCTCGGTCAGCTTCGCGATGCCGAAGTCAAGCAGCTTCACGAAGTCCGGATCGCCGAGGAACTCGACAAGGTAGACGTTCTCCGGCTTGAGATCGCGATGGACGATGCCCTTGGCGTGCGCCGCCGACAAGGCGGCGCAGATCTGCAGGAAGATCTTCTTGCTGCGCGACCACGGCAACAGCTGGCCGGCGACGCGAGCGCGGGCGATCTCGTCGTGGAGATCGTGCCCCTTCAGCAGCTCCATCGCGAAGAACACCATGCCCTCGGGTGTCGCGCCGAAATCGCTGATATCGATCACGTTCTCGTGGCGGATCCGCGATGCGGACTTCGCCTCCTGCATGAACCGCTCGACGAGGTCGGGCTTGCGCGCGAACTCGCCGTGCAGCACCTTCAGCGCGACCTGCTTCTCGAGCACGTTGTGGACCGCGAGGTAGACGGCGCCCATGCCGCCCTCGCCGAGCTTCTTGTGGATCGTGTAGCGACCGGCGAGGATCGAGTTGATCATCGGATCGTCGGTCGATGGCAGGTACGAGGTCGGCGTCTTGAGCGCGGACGCCGAGCCCCCCGGATCGGTGGGCCCCATCGCCTCGGCCGGTGGCTGCGCACCCGTCGGCCGATGGGTGCGGCCGGGGGCTTGCCCCAGCTGTGTCTTCTTGTCCTCGGCCACCAGCTTCCAGTCTAGCAAAACCCTAGTGCGCCTGCCCGGCTATCCCGGGGTCCTCGCCCGCCAATTCGGGCCATTCCGAGGCGCGGATCATCCCGGAGCACACGTGCTGGACGTAGTCGATCCGGACGCTGCGCTCGAGCGGGCTGCCCGGGATCCCGCCGTCGGCGTCGCCGACGACATCGAAGTCGTTCTCCGGCCGGATCTGCTGGCCCAGCGTGTACTGCAGCGTCGCGGCGATCTGGCCCCGCAGCGCGGCGTCCGGAGCGCCCTCGTGGACGCCGAGCGCGTAGGTCGAGATCATGGCCTCGGTGCGCGACCCGGCCGGCGTGTTGTACGGCGGCACGAACGGCGTGAAGTTGTACGCACCCACCAGGTCGTCCTCGTCCGGGTGCTCGCCGCGCTCGGGTTGTTGCTGGCGCAAGAACGCGCCGTACGCGTTACAAAACTCGCGATACGCCGGCTTCTGGACGGCTGGATAGATCGCCTCGGCTGCGATGCACGTCCAGTGCTCCTCGCCGAAGATGAACCCGCCCATGAAGAAGTCGTACCAATCGACCAGCCAGTCGAGCGCGCGCTCGGCCGCGTGCACGTAGCGCGGATCCTTCGTGACGACGTACATCCGGGTCAACGCGAGCGCGGCTTCCCCGGAGTAGTACAGGAGCTGGGTCTTGTCGTCGGCGACGCGCGTGACCGGGTTGTAGAGGTGGCGGAACGAGCCATCGGGGCGCTGCATGAACAGCAGCCAGTTCGCGAGCCTGGTCGCGAGCACGCGGTAGCGCGAATCTCCGGTCGCCCGCTCGTACTCCGCGAGCGCGACGACGACCAGCGCGGTCGAGCCGAGCTGGGCCTCGCGCTCGCCCTTGTCGATCACGCAATCGACCTCGGTGCCATCCGGCAACCTCGTCGCGCAGCCGCCGTCCTTCATCAGCCCGACGAGGTGGGCGAACGCGCGCTCGATCGGCTCGCGCAACCACTCCTCCTTGGTGATCCGGTAGACCTGCGCGAGGAAGTACGTCGTGCCGCCGTGGCGCGGCATCGAGTACGGCCCCGGCCGGGTCGGGTCGGTCTTCACGCCGGTCGTGAGATCGTGCTCGTAGACGTAGCGACCGTTGGGCGCCAGGTGAGTGACGAGGTAATGCGCGCCGGCGAGTGCGGCGGTGCGCAGGGCGGCGGCGCTCAGCCGTGGCGCCGGGGGGATCCCCCGATAGAGCTGGAGCGGAGGGAGCTCGCGGTGCGCAGCGGGCTGCTCGACGAACGCATCGGTGCGAAACCGGAACAGCGCGCTCCGGCCGACCTTGGTCCCGACCCGGGCGCCGACCATCGCCGCGATCCGGTCGAGATCGACGCCCATCGCGAAGTCGCCCATGGTCGCGCTCGGCCGCTTCGCCGAGAGCAGCTTCGCCAGGACGAGCTCGTGCGGCAACACGAGCGCGGTCTTGCCGCCCGCCGTCGCCCCGATGCCGTCGACGCCCGGGTTGAGCGCGAGCAACGACGCGACGCCCGGCAGCGCGAGCGCGCGGATCAACACCTCGGTATCGCCGAGCGGTGCGCGGCCCGCGATCACGTCGACCTGGATGCGAGCCTCGGTGAGCCGCGGCATCGTCTTGATCTGCGGGCGCGCGCGCAGCAGCAGCGCCGCGGCATCGACGGCGGCTCCGAGGTCCGCACCGTGGCCGTCGACACGGATCGCGGTACGGCCATCACTCCACACGGTGACCGCGACCGTGTCACCGGGCCGGTGGACGTCACAGCGCGGTGGATCCTGATCGGAGAGGGCCGCCCGCAGCGTCGCCATCACGCGCACGCGATCGCCATCGTCGAGCCGCTCGGGCGGCGTGATGCGATACGCGCCGTACACCAGCGCGGTGACCACGAGCAGCACGACGCTCGGCGCGGTCCACACGATCAGCAGCCACCAGCCGCGCTTCATGTGTACACGCGACGACCGGCGCGCGACATCAACCATTTGACCTGCACGATCGGCAGCAGCGCGACGACCTCGATCACGAGCGCGACCGCGACGAGCGCCCCCGAGGCGGCGGCCTGCCCGAACGCGCCGTACACGCCGGCGAGGAACGCGGCCGAGGCCAGCAGGCGCACGATGATCAGGAATGTCGACAGCAGGATCAGCGAGCCGCCGGCGATCGCGACCCAGCGCCCGCGCTTGCGATACCTCGGCACGAACACCGAGGCCATCCCGAGCGTCATGATCTGCAGCGCGATCGGGATCGACCACAAGTGGATCTTCGCGCTGGTCATCCAGGTCGGCACCACCTTCACGATCACGACGACGTAGATGATCACCGCGAGCTGGTCGAGCCCGAGATAGATATACGGGCGAAGCTCCCTGCGCGCGGCCACCCGCGGAGGTTAGCGCATCTAGTAGCAGCCCGGGCGCTGCACCGCGGGAGGTGGCACCGACGACGGCAGCACCTGACGAAGGTAGTCGTACTCGTCGTCGCAGAACACGCCGGGGCCCTGCCCCTGCAGCTCGGCACGCTCGAGGAACGGGCGATCCCCACCCGCGTCCATCAACCGGTCCGGGGCGTCGCCCGCATCGTGGAAACCGTCGGCGTATGGATTCGCGAGCCCGAGCGAGTGGCCGATCTCGTGCGCGAGCGTGCCGCCGATCAGGTTGCCCATCACGAACACCGCGCACGCGATCTGATCGGCGCGCGCGGTGCCCGGGCACGCCGAACCGTCGGTCCGCACCGGCAGGTTGGTGAGATCGTTCGCGACCACCGGCGCGCCCCCGCGATCGCCGCGGAACGGATCGAAGATCTGGTCGAACGCCATGTCGGCACCGGGGACGATCGGGCTGAACGCGCCGGGGTGCTCCGAGAAGCCCATCAGCGAGCGCACGAACACCCCGCCGTAGCCGGGGTAGCCGTCCTCCTGGGTGACCGCGTTGACCCCGCCGAGCTGGTCGTAGAGCCGGACGTTGCCGTTGTCCTTGCCGGGCGAGTTGTCGTAGCCGAACAGCCCCATGTTGTTCGGATCGACGCCGACGATCTCGACGTTCTCGTACAGCGCGAAGTCGGTGACGGGGTCGGACCGAAACTCGAGGTTGACGCCCTCGTAGGCACGGTTGCACACCGCGAGGATGCGCTGGCGAATCTTGGCGTCGAGGGCGCGCATGCCGAAGTCGCGGAGCTCCTCGACGTACGCGCTCTGATAGTGGAGGTAGACCACCTGCTTGACCGGCGCGATATCGAACGCCACGGTCGAGGCGACGCCGCGCACCGTGGCGCTGCCGTAGCTGACGATCGGCGTCATCGTGCCGGCAAAGTGGCCCGTGTCGTGGACCAGGTCGAGCGCGTGACCGAGCGCGTCGTCGGTGTTGATGACGTAGCGCACGAGGTTGCCCTCGACCCACTCCGGGATCAGGTCCATCACGACCGGCGCCGGATCGCCGCCGGTCTTGTGGAACGTCCCCGACAGCTCGATCTGGGTCACCGCGTTCGGCTCGCCGCCGACGAAGCCGCCGCCGTGGACGAACACGTACTGACCGAGCGATGCGGCGGGTGGATCGACCGAAAACACCTGCGCCGTGACGAGCGTGTACTGCACGTCGACCGTGGCCGCGGCGAGCTCGGGCGCCGCGGTCTGCTGGTCGACGACCTGAACCTTGCCGGTGAAGCTCCCGGGTTCGATCCCCGCGAGCTTCGGTGACAGCGGGAACGTCGCCTTCGTGCGCGATACGCCGTCGACCGAGATCATCGGGAGGTCTCGGCTCGCCACCGGCTGGCACGCGCCACCGGCGTCCGGCTGGAAGCAGCCCGTGATCCGCGCGACCGTGGTGCCCTCGTCGCCGCCGAGCAAGAAGCCGTCGCCGTCGACCTCGATCTCGTCGTTGACGAAGTGGACGCCATCCATCACCGCCGTCGCGGTTGGCGTGAGGTGGTTGCGAAAGCTCAACTTCACGTCGAGCGGCTGGCTCGTGTAGGTGTTGCCATCGCTCGTCGCGACGACCTCGATTTGCGCGGTGCCGTCGAAGTCGACATCGCCGCCGACCTCGTCGAGGTTGCCGCCGGTGATCGCGATGGTCATCGCGTGAAAATCCACGAACGCCGCCGGCCACTGGACGTCGATGGCCTCGCCGTTCGCGCTGCCGACGAGGTGCAACGTGGTCGCTCCCCACTGTGGCTCGACGAACGAGTCACCGCTGATCGCGAGCTTCGTTCCGGGGATGATCGTGGCCGGCGCGACCGTCGCGACCGCGAGCCCCTCGAGCCCCGGATCGGGTGCCGTCGAGGTCGCGCAGCCCACCGCCGCGGCCGCGGCCACGAGCCACGCTGCCCGCATCACTGGATCCCGAGCGCGAGGCTGTACGAGTTGGTCGCGCCGTCGAAGCCGCGCACGACGACGTCGTAGTCGCAGCCGGCATCGCAGCCCGCCGGCGCGGTGAACACGGCGTGCTCGTTGGACGACGCGCCCTGGCCGTGCTCGGGCGAGCACGACCCGACGTTGGCGAGGTCACACGGCCACAGGTCGACCGCGTCGCGATACAGGTGGAGGTCGAGGTCGCCCGACTCGTCCGACTGCGTGAACGTGAGGTCGATCGTCAGCGCCTCGCCGGTGTACAGCGTGGTCTTGAACCAGTCGTCATCGTTCGGGCAGATCTTGTTGCTCGCCGAGGTATAGCTCGGCGACGTCGTCGCGCGCGCCTGGCTGAACGTGTCGTCATCCTCGTTCGCGTCGTCGACGCACGACACATCACAGCTCTCCGGCGTCTGCGTGTAATCGAGCAGGTACTCACTGCGCGCGTGGCCGTAGCCGTTGACCTTGACGTAGTACGTCGCGGCCGGCAGGCACGTGTTGATCTCCTCGTTCGGTGTGTAGCTGGTGGATCTCGACACCACCGTGCCGTCCGAGTGATAGAGGTGGAGGTCGAGGTCCGAGGCGCCGTCGCCGGCGATCTGGAGGTCGAGCCGCTGGCTCGAGGTCAGCACGAGCTTGTACCAGTCGTCGTTCATCCGCGTGGCGTCGGTGGTCGACGGGCAACTGACGAGATCGTAGAGATCCGCGGTCATCGTCGGGTTGTGCGAGGCCGCCGAGCGGTCGTCGTTCGCCTCCCAGGTGTCGTCCTCGCACGGGCCGGTCGGCGCGGTGCACGTGCCGCTCTGCGGGACACACTGGTTCGCTTCGGCGCCGTCGACCGAGTAGATCGCCGCGGCCGAGCAACTGTAGCCGCTCGGGCAGCCGGCGCCGCACGCCTGCAGGCAGTACGAGTCGCCGAGCGAGCCGACGTACACGCACTCGTTGCCCGTGCCGCACTGCGAGTCCGCCGAGCACGCCTGGCACAGCCCCGCGCTCGTCGATCCGCCGGCCGTGACTACCATCGTGTAGAGCGGCGACTGGGTCGTGTGATCGCACGTCCCCATCGAGTCGTCGTCGTCGTCCGCGACGATCACGTAGTACAGCGTCGACGTGGTCCCCGCGGTCGCCGACGCCACCGGATTCGGCACGGCCGCGGCGTACTGGCCGTTCGTCGTCGTCCCCGAGGTGCGAGACATCGAGACCTGCGTCATGTGCGAGAGGTCGGGCGTGGCACCCGGGTTCGTGGTCGAGTAGTAGAACAGCGGCGCGTCCTTGAGCCCCTTGTCGTCCGTGATCGTCGCGACCGGCGCGAGATCGAGGCGTGTGGTCTGATTCGCGGGCGCATGCGTGATCACCGGAGCGGCGCCCGGGCAGCTCGTGCCGCCACTGCCGCCGCGCAGCACGACCAGGTACGGCTTGAGCGTCTTCGGGTTATCCGAATCGTCGGCCGAGAGCGTGAGCGTGTAGCGCTGCTCGCTCTGCTGTGCCTTGGTCGGGCACCACTTCCACTTCGCGCTCTGGCCGTCCACGGGGGCGAGCGTCGCACCGTCGATCAGCGGCGCTTCCTGGCGGAGCGCGACCATCGCCGTGTCCTGATCCTCGACCACGACGTCGAGCTCGACGCAGGTCTGCTTCGACAGGTCGATCGTCGTGCCGGTGCCGAGCGGCTGCCGAAACACCGGCGCGGTCGCCGAGCCGATCGCCGACTTGACGTCGATCGTGACGGTCACCGTGGTGGTCTCGCCGCCGTTCGAGACCGAGAAGTCGAACGGGTGCTGGCCCACGTCCGCGGCGAGCGGGGTCCACCGGAACACGCCCGCCCCGCTCGGCGAGACCGTGACCTGCGCGTGGCCATCGAGGTCCATCAGGTCGCCGGCGTGATACCCGTAGGTCAGCCGACCGCCATCCGCGGAGCTGCCGTTGAGGTCGATCTTGAGCTCGGTCCCGACCTGCGCGACCTGATCGCTCAGGCCATCGAGCTCCGGAGCCACCCCGCTGGTGCAGGCTACTAGAGTAGCCAGCGAAGCGAGAGTGGTCATGGTGAGGTGGGCTAAGCGCATGACGTCCTTCCGGGGCGGGTCCGATGGCGGTCGGATGCCGGTCCCTACAGCAACCGTCGGGCCACGGTCGCGACGCACCGCGAAAGCCCGGATCCCGGGCCCGCGTCCGGCAACCCCGCCAAACTACTCAGCGCGTGACGGCGGCGTGATCTTCGCCCAGCGCGAACGTGATCAAGCCCTGGGCGACCGGATCGGCCAGGAAGCTCGGGACGTCGGTGCCCGCCGCCTCCGCCAGGATCGCCAGCCCCGCCAGGATCGAGCCCGACGCGACGAGGCCGGCGCGCAATCCGGCGATGCGTAGATCGCGTGCGAGCTGTTCGTGCCTGAAGTGCGGTGCATCGACGGCGAGCGCATGTGGGCGCAGCTCGTTCAACAGGCCGGTCGGGATCAGCCGGCGCAGCTTCTGCATCTGCGTCGCGATCACCGCCTCGTCGAGGCCCTCCTGGGGGAAGTCGGGCTGGAACTGGCGCAGCAACGCGACGACCAGCACGCCGAGCTCGCTCTCCGACAGCCGCGCCGGGATCGCGAGCGAGGCTTGCGCGAGCTTCAACGCGGCCCCGGCGGCGAACCGCACGCGGGTCGGCTCGCCCTTCGCGATCTCGGCGCCGATCAGGAGCGACACCGGGGAGGTCGGCTCCACGACCATGGCGTACGGCTGGCGCGTCGAGAGGTAGACATCGATCTCGCCGAAGCCGAGCCCGGTCGCGACATCCTGCGCGTGCGCCGCGACGGCCGAGCCGCTGTCACGCGCCGGCGCAGGTCCGCCGCCCTTCGCGGCGCGCAACCGATCGCCGCGTCCGACGCCATAGGCGCGCAGATCCGTGCCGACGTGCTTCGCGAGCTTGTCGCCGAGCAGCGTGAACAGCGTGCGTAGCTCCGGCTGCACGGTGCGTGGGAACAACACCTCGTCGGCGTCGGGGAGCGACAGCGGCGCGAGATCGATGCGCCGGTGCTCGGCGAGCAGGACCCGCTCCGGCTCGCCGGCGGCGCCTAGCAAGGTCGCGAGCTCCGCGGCCGCGCGCGCGATCGGAATGGAACCATCGACCCCGGCCGCGCCGCGCGCGGTCATCGCGCGTGCGATCACGCGATACGCGACGCCGTCCTGCGGATTGCTCGCGACCCGCACGCGCATCGTGCCGGCCACGCGGTTGAGGTGGACCCGCACCGACTGCATGTCGCCGGCCTCGCGATAGAACTCGACGAGCCGCTGGAGCGCCTCGTCATTGGTCGGCGCACCGTCGAGGGCGAGGTTGAGCGCGCGCTCCGCACGTTTGACGTCGCCGAACCCCACCTTGAAGATCTTCGCGACGCGATGCAGGTGTTGCGCGCGCTTCTCGGGATCCTCGCTGGCCTTGACCAGCCGCTCGCAGGCGCCGAGGGCGAGCTTCCACTCGCCGGTCTGGGTCGCGAGGTCCGCCAGCCGGACGAGCGTGTTCTCGTCGTCGGGCTGATAGCTGAGCGCGCGCTGGAACGCGCGCAGCGCCATGTTCGGATCGCTCAGCCGATCCGCGTAGAGCAGGCCGAGCCGGTACAGCAGCGTGGTCAGGATCTTGGGATCGTTCTCGAGCCGCGCCCGCGACATCAGCGCATCCGCGGCCTCTTGCCATGCGCCTTGCTCCCAGGCGATGTCGGCGATCGCGGCGTGCGAGCGCAGGTCGTTCGGATCGAACGCTAGGATCTCGCGATAGTGACGCTTCGCGGTCTCGCGATCGTCGAGGAAGTTGCGGTGGAGCTCCGCGACGGCGCGATGGAGCTCGACGCGGGCGCGCTCGTCGGTCTCGTGGTCGAGCCGCTTCGCGAGCACGATCGCGAGCTCGTCGTGGTTCGCGTCCTCCTCGAGCAGGATGCGCAGCCGCAGGAACGCATCCTTGTGGCTCGGATCAGCCTCGAGCGCCCGCCGAAACGCGGCCATCGCGAGGCCGCCCTCGAGGGCCTTGTCCATCAGCACGACGCCGGCGAAGTGCTGCAGGCGCGCCTTCGCGTCGGAGTCGGTCGCGGCGGTGCCCTGGCGGGTCGCAGCCTGCGCGACATCGATCCATAGCTGGCCCTTGAGCGCGGCATTGCGCCAGCCCTCGAGCGCCGGCACGTGGCCGGGCTGGACCTCGTCGGCCTTGCCGAACTTCTGCACGGCGGCGTCGATCTGGCCGATCTCGGCGAGCGTCTCACCCGCGCGGGTGAAGAACGTCGCCTGCGTGCGCGCATCGCCGTCGAAGTACGTGGCGATCTGCTCCTCGAGCGCGGCGAGGTCGGCCGAGCCACCGCCGCGTCGCACGATCGATTCGAGGTGGAGCAACGCCAGCCGGTGGCGTGGATCGGCGCCCAGCGCGCTGCGGTAGAGCTCGGTGAGCTCTGCATCGGGGCGCTGATCGCGCTCGGCGAGCCCGGCGGTGTCCATGATCATCGCGGCGCGGTCGCGCGCGGTATCGGCGCTGAGCTGTTCGAGCTCCTGGCGGCGCAGGCGCAGCAGATCGCCGATCTGGTCGCCGGCTGCGTATTCGCGCTCGAGTCGATGCATGAGGTCGATCCGCGACGGATCTGCCTGCGAGGCGCTCTCGAGCGCGACCTGGGCGGCGCCGGCGTCGGCGCGCAGATCCTGGTCGATGTGCGCGAGCAACTCGTAGGCGTCGGCCTTCGCCGGGCCATCACCTGCGGTCTCGGCGGTCTTCAACCGCTCGAGGGCGAGCGCGGTGAGCGCCCCCGGCTCGCGCAGCTGATTCGCGATCCGGATCAACGGCAACGCGGCGAGCGGATCGCCGGGCCGCAGCTCGAGCGCGCGCTGGTACAGCGCGAGCGCGCCGGCCCCGTCACCCTGCGAGGCCGCGAGATCGCCGTCGCGCACGATCCGCGCGAACGCATCCTTCGCGGCGGCGCTGCCCACCGCGGCATGGATG
>JBDTEH010000243.1:0-14464 GCA_039922635.1 Kofleriaceae bacterium
GGTCGGCTATCGCGATCCGCAGACCGGGACGTGCGACTACCTCGGGGGCGGAGGGGATGGCGGCTGCTGCGGCGACGGTTGCGTCTATAACGGCGGCGCCGCCGGCACCAACCAGGCACTGCCCGACTGGGGCCAGTGCAACAGCGCGTGCGATGGGCTCGACGAGAACAGCTGCATCGAGACCACCGGCTGTCATGCCGCGTACCTCGCGACGACGCAGGGCGAGACCGGTCCGACGACGACTAGCTTCCTCGGCTGCTGGGCGACCGCCACTGGGCAGGCGACGTTGCCGCCGACGGCGTGTGCCGGACTCGACGCGCAGACCTGCTCGGAACGCGACTACTGCTCGATGGTCTACACGTCGAACATGGTGAGCGCGCAACAGTTCGGCTCGTGCGTCGCCGAGACCCACAGCGGGTGCGGCGTCGATATCGGCTGTCCCATGGGCTCGCACTGCGAGCAGCAGTGCGAGCCGTGCAACAGCATGGGCTGTCAGGACGCCTGCAATCCGACCTGCGTGCCCGATACCGGCTGTGATCAGATCGACTGCGGTGCCGGCTACGAGTGTGTCGAGTCGTGCACCGGGACCACGTGCGGCGTCGCGTGCGTGCCGAGCGGCCACGACCCGGGTCAGTGTACCGGCCAGCTGTCGTGCAACCACGCGCCACCGACGTGCCCGGCGAACACCACGGCCGGCATCGCGAACGGCTGCTGGACGGGCTACTGCATCCCGAACGCCGCGTGCGGCTCGCAGGATCCGGGCGACTGCTACGCGACCGTGACGTGCAACTCGGCGCCGCCGAGCTGCCCGAGCGGGACCTTGCCCGGGATCGCGAATGGCTGCTGGTCGGGTTACTGCATCCCGACCGCCGGTTGCGAGCTCGCCGCGTGCGAGACGCTCGGGACCGAGGCCGCCTGTGACGCGCGTGGCGACTGCCTGCCGATCTACACCGGCAACGACTGCACCTGCACGATGACCAACGGTTGCACGTGCGCGACCGAGACGTACGCCAAGTGCGAATCGGTCATGATGCCTCTATAAGTGGCCGCACCCGCCGCGCCGGCGCTAGACTAAACGCGTGGCTGTCAGGCATCCGGGGGATGACGACCGCCCCACCGTCGATCTCGGGCCGCGCCCGGAGCTGACGGAGGGGCCGGACCCGGGTGATCTCGGCCCCGACGAGGTCGACGATCCGGCGGCACGCGCGCCTGACGGTCCGGCCGCCGACCCAGCCGCCGAGCCAACGCGCACGCTCTCGAACGTGCACGGCCTGGCGACCCAGCGGCTGCCCGCACGCCCGGGCGCCGACTCGCACACGCGCTACTCCACCGCGACGTCGCACACCGAGGCGATGCGGTTGGAGGAGATCTCGCGATCGCAGGTGTTCTTGCGCGTCGCGCTGATCACGTGCTTTGCGGGCTTCGCGGTCGCGCTCGTCACCGGCGGCGATCGCATCGCGTTCTGGGTGTGCTCCGCGGGCTGCGCGATCAACGTGGTCGGTGCCGCATGGATGCTGTCGATCGTGCGGGTGCCCGAGACCTACTCCGCGCGGCGGATCTTCGCGCCGGCGCTCGTGCTCGCGTTCGGCGCGTTCGGCGGCGTGTACTACTGGGGCGTCGCCTCGCCGGTCGCCGCGATGATCACGTACGGCATCTACTTCTTCAGCCTCGGCTCCAACGCCGCGTTGATCACCGCGATGTACGCGCTCGTCGCCGTGCTCCACGCGGCGCTCGGCTTCGCGATCGTCGGCGGCGTGATCGCCGATCGCGGCATCATCAACATGGGGCACGCGTCCCTGATCGACCAGATCGGGGTGATCGGCGTGATCGAGTTCCTGTACTTCATCACGTTCTACACCGCGCGGGTCAGCCAGCGCGTCACGCTCGAGGCCGTGCAGCACCTCGAGCAGGCGGTGCGCGGCGTCGCCCAGCGCGAGGCGCTGCTCGCCGAGGCGCGCGCGGAGCTCGATCGCGCGCTGAAGATCGGGGGCCCGGGGCGGTTCACCGATCAGGTGGTCGGCTCGTACAAGCTCGGCGTGTTGATCGGCCGCGGCGGCATGGGCGAGGTCTACGAGGGCCACCACACCACGACCCGCCAGGAAGCGGCGGTCAAGCTGCTCCATGCGGGCACGCTCGCGGATGTCACCCACGTCGCGCGGTTCATCCGCGAGGCCGAGACCGCCTCGAAGCTCGATACGCCGAACGTGGTGCGCGTGCTCGAGGTCGGCACCACGAGCGGCGAGGTCCCGTTCCTCGCGATGGAGCGGCTGCGCGGCTACGACCTCGCGCACCTGTTGCGCCGCCAGCGCCGGCTCCAGCTCCAGGATGCCGTCCAGTTCGCCACGCAGGTCGCCGCCGGTCTCGATGCGGCGCGCGCGGCAGGCATCGTCCACCGCGACCTCAAGCCGCACAACGTGTTCTTCGCCCAGCCCGCCGATCAGTGGAAGGTGCTCGACTTCGGCGTCTCGAAGGATGGCGGCAACGGCACGTTGACGAAGGGGCACGTGGTCGGCACACCGGCCTACATGGCGCCCGAACAGGCCAAGGGCGAGAACGTCGATCACCGCGCGGACGTCTACTCGCTCGCCGCGATCCTGTATCGCTCCGTGACGGGGCACCCGGCGTTCGCGAGCAAGGACGTGCCGACGACCCTGTTCGACGTCGTCTATCGCGTGCCGACCCAGCCGTCGATCCTTGCCCCGTTGCCGGGCGATGTCGACCGCGTGCTCGCGCTCGGGCTCGCGAAGCTGCCCGACGATCGGTTCGCCACGGCGCTCGAGCTCGCGGCGTGGTTCGCGCTCGCGATCGAAGACCAGCTCTCGCCCGACCAACGCCGGCGTGCCGACGAGCTCGCGACCAAGCACCCGTGGGGCACGCGCCAACCGTAGCCCGCTCGAGCGTGGGCGCGCCGCCGGCGCGTGCACGGCCCCGAGCTTCGGCCGCCGTGGTGGCGGTCGCCGTGGCGGCGGCGGTCGCCGTGGTGACGGTCGCCCCGGCGTTCGGCGCCCCGGGCGACACGGTCGACGCCTCCGCCTTGCTCGGGCCCGACGCGGCTCCCACGTTCGCGGCCGAGCGCGTCACCGTGCGCGCGGCCAGCGAGCTGGGCGAGGACACCCAGGCGCTCGCGCTCGATGGCTGGTACGACGTCAACGATCGATTTCGCCTCGGTCTCACGATGTCGAGCGCCGCGCGCTACGAGCTCGGGGCGATCCGCGGCCTGTGCGTGCACGGGTGCGCCGAACGCTTCGGCGGGCTCGCGGCGGAGGCTCAGATCCGCGCCGGCGACCACCTGATCGGCCGCGCGGCCGTCGATACCACCCGGTTCGCGCCGACCGCCGCGGCGATCGAGCTCGGCCTGGCCGCCCACTACACGTTCGACCGCTGGGACCTCGTCGTCGCGCCCGTGCTCCGGCTCGGGATCGCGCGCCGTGACCTCGCGAACGGCGATTCGCTCGCCGGGTTCGCGCGGGTCGCCGCGCGCCTGTGGTCGCAGGGTGGCGTACTCGCCGAGACGCGAGGCGCCGTCGATGTCGACGCGCTGCGCGCGACGCCGACGCTCGGGGCCGCGGGCGGCGTGTACCTGCACCTCGGCACCACCACGGTCACCGCGACGTTCGGCAGCTCGGACGTCGCGCGTTCGCGCTCGTGGTTCGGCGAGCTCGCGCTCGGTTGGTCGAGCTGAGATCCATCGACATCCCGCGCGCGGAATGGTACGTGTTGAGAAAGACAGCGTTACATGAAGCGTGGACGCGTACTGATCTTGTGGAACCAGGTGCATGCCGACGACGACGTCGTCGAGCTGTGGCGCCGCGACAATCGCCGCACGCCGGACTGGGATCCCACGAAGATCGTCGAGCCGTGGGACACGGTCGCCGAAGAGGTCGAGCTGATCAGCGAGTGCGTGCGCGAGGGCGGATACGATTGCACGTCGGTCAACATCGCCGACAACTTCGACACCCTGCTCGAGACGCTCGAGCACCAGCGCCCCGACGCCGTCGTGAACCTGATCGAGTGGTTCCACGACGACCTCGAGCACGAGACCCACGTCCCCGCGCTGTTCGAGTTGCTCGGCATCGCCTACACCGGCAACCGGCCGCTCGCGCTGTCGCTGTGTCAGAAGAAGCCGACCGCGAAGGCGTTGATCGCCGCCCACGGGTTGCCGGTGCCGCGCGGCATCGTGGTCGAAGCCGGCGCGGCCCCCCAAGAGCTCGCGTTGCGCTACCCGCTGATCGTCAAGCCCGCCTTCGACGACGCCTCCGGTGGCATCGACGCCGGCTCGGTCGTGCGCACGCGCGCCGAGCTCGATGCGCGCGTCCAGATCGTGGTCGGCGATCACAAGATGCCGGCGCTGGTCGAGGAGTTTATCGAGGGCCGCGAGATCCACTGCGCGATCCTCGGCAACCATCCGCCCGAGGCGCTGCCGCTCTACGAGATGGAGTTCAAGCACGGCAGCCTCGATAACGAGGGCCGCGCGCTGCCCGGCATCATCACCTATCGCGCGAAGTGGGATCCGTATAGCCGCGATCACTACGCGATGGAGAGCAAGTGCCCGGCCCAGGATCTCGAGCCCGAGCTCGTCACGCGCATGCAGGGCATCGCCCTGCGCGCCTACCAGGTCCTCGGCTGCCGCGACTACGCGCGCGTCGACATGCGCCTCGATCCGAAGACCGGCGAGCCCTTCATCCTCGAGGTCAATCCGAACCCCGACCTCGCCGATGGCTGCGCGTTCGCGCAGTGCGTGCGCGCGAGTGGCCGCACCTATGGTGAAGCGATCCGCGAGATCGTCGGCTTCGCGTTCGAGCGCGCGGGCTCCAAGCTCAAGCGCGAGCCCGCGCCCTCGGAGACGCTGCTCCACGAGTACCTCGCGCAGCGCGGCCGCACCGCGCGCTAGCCGGCACGCGCGTCGAGAACCTTCCCTCGCGTCCACATGAATAAGTGGTCGCCAGGAAACTTGCGACGCTGATTCGTGTCGCGGGATGATTTGACCCGTGAACCTAAAGGAGACGTGGATGACACGCGTGAAGATTCTGATCGGTGCAACCTTGTTATGTGCGGCGAGCATCGCCTCGGCGCAGGACGCCCCGGATCCGGCGGCACCGCCGCCCGACGGCACGGCCGATGGCACGACGCCACCGACCACCACCACCACCACCGCGCCGGCCGGCGGCGCCATGTGGGGCGACGAGATCATCTCGCGCCCGCTGACGATGCCCAAGTCGAAGGTCGGGGTCTACGGCGACCTCGATATCGCGCGGTTCTCGGTCACCGTCGGCACGGTGACCGATTCCTCGACCTCGGAAGGCCTGCACCTCGGCTTCGGCTACGGCGTCGACGACAAGCTCACGGTCGGTGCCGAGTACGCGTTTGCGCTCCACGACTTCGAGATCAAGGGCCCGCTGACGCTGTACGGCTCGTACTCGCTCTACCACGCGGGTAAGCTGACCATCGGCGGCTCCGCCGACCTCCTCATCGACTTCAACGGTGCGGGCTCGGTCAACGTCATGACCGGGGCGGTGTCCTCGAGCACCGACCTGGCGCTTCAGGCCGGCCTCGGCGTCCGCTACATGCTGACCGACAAGGTCGCGGTGTACACCGGCAGCCCGATCGCGCCCGGCCCGCTCGGCCAGCACCTCTCGATCGGCCTCAACAACAGCGGCCCGATCACGTTCGACATCCCGGTCGGCGTGGCGCTCCAGGCCACGCCGCAGGTCTACGCGTACCTCCAGACCGATGTCGCCCGCCTCGGGATCTCGAACTCGAGCAACGCGTTCCTGTTCGCGGACTTCATCCCGCTCGATCTCGGCGTGTACTACACCGCATCGAAGGCCCTCGATGTCGGCGCCTTCTTGAACCTGCCCGACCTCAAGAACGCCAAATTCGACGTCCTCGAGTTCGGCATCGCCGCTCGCTACTACATGTAAGTGGCTTGACAGGTACCGGGCGCGTGCGTCATTTATATGCGCCCATTCCGAAGTAGCTCAGTGGTAGAGCAGGCGGCTGTTAACCGCCGGGTCGGGGGTTCGATCCCCTCCTTCGGAGCCACAATCGTCGTCGAGAAATCTCCAACTGTCACACGGCCTGTCATATGGACGCGCCGAGACAGGCGGAGCCGGGTGACCTCGCGGCACGTCTCCTCCCACCGCTGCCCGCGGGGGGTGATGAACGTGGCCCGGGTGTCGTAGAGCGATCGGTGCCGCCAGCCGAGCGCGGGCAGGTCCAGCTCGGTGCGCTCAACGAGATCGATCGCAAAATTAGGCCGTGAGGATCAGGCGATGGCAGGTCAATCGTCGAGGCTCATGGCGGAAGATCTGGACTGAAAGCAGGGCGCGGCAGCACCTCCGTTTTTTTCACCTCGGTCGACGCGGGCTCGATGGCGTTGGCGCATCGTGTGCAAGTAAATGGCCATAGAAGACAGATCCACCGTGCCTTCTATCACGCATCTCTCATGTACTCATGAAAGCCTCCTCGACGCGAACGTTGGTCGTCGAAGACGACAGCTCGTTGCTGCCATTGATCGAGGAGGTCCTCTGTCAGGTGGGGTGCGCGGAGATCCGGTTCGTCGCAACGGGTCGTGATGCGATCGCCGTGGCGGCTGCGTTCTCGCCCGACCTGGTGTTGCTAGATCTCGGGTTGCCCGACATGGATGGCATCGACGTCTGCCGCGAGTTGTCGAGGTTGTTGCCGGCCGTCCCGGTCGTGATCATCACGGCGCGCCACGACGACTCCGTCGTCGAGATAGCGTTCGAGGCCGGCGCCGAGGACTATGTTGCGAAACCGTTTCGCCTGGGCGAGCTCGGTGCGCGCGTACGCTCGGCGTTACGATTGCGCTCTGAGCGAGTGGAGCGGCGAATGCGCGACGAGACGCTCGCCGCGCGTGCTCGCTCGCTCGAGATTGCCGCCCAGGAGCTGGAGCGCGCAATCTGTATCGATGCGCTGACCGGCGTCGCGAATCGCGGGCACTTCGATGACCTGCTCGCACGCGAATGGACCCGAGCGGCGCGCCGGGGCTCGCCTGTGTCGCTCGTGATCGCGGACGTCGACGATTTTCACGCGTTCAACGAGCACTACACGCACCTCGGCGGCGACGCTTGCCTCAAGGATATCTCCAACGCGATGGCCGACTGTCTGCGCCGTCCATCGGACGTTCTCTCGCGTTATGGCGGCGAGGAGTTCGTGGCCCTACTGCCGGACACCGACGCAGCCGGCGCGTGCGTCGTCGCGGAACGCCTGCGTGTTGCCGTCGAGGATCTCACGCTGCCACATGCGGGATCGCGATGCGCGAAGGTCGTCACGATCAGCGCCGGCGTCGCTACGCTCGCGCCCGCGGTCGATCATCCTGCCGCCGAGCTCTTGCGTGCTGCGGACGGAGCGCTGTTTCACGCCAAGCGCGACGGCCGCAATTGTTGGCGCGCCGACCTCAGCTCGCCCGCGCAGGTGGTGGTATCTCGGCGGCCGTGGCCGGTCTGCCCGATCGTGTGCGTCGACCCTTACCTCGCGCTTCATATCCCCCGGTTTCTCGAGAACCGCCGGACCGAGATGGGGCGGTTGCGCGAAGCGGCGCGCGCCGATGATCTCGGCGTCGTGCGCGCGATCGGCCACAAGCTCAAGGGCGCCGGCGGCACGTTCGGGTTCGACGACCTGTCCTCGCTCGGCGAGCGACTCGAACAAACCTCGGAGCGTGCCGAAGCGATGCACACTCTCGACGAGCTCGGGTGGTATCTCGAGCACGTACACGTCGTGTATCGACGTCCTTCGGTGGTTCGCGCGGGTTAGCTCAGTCTCGCTCGCCTCACGGCGCAGCTGGATCGCCGGTTCCAAGCGGCGTGATCGATGTGCTCGGCGCGAAGAAGTCGGCGGCGTTATTGTCGGTATCGGTCGTGGCGCCCATGCCATTGGCGGGCTTGCGCTGGACGCTCTGATTGGCCGGAATGCCGACGGCGGCGGTGCCTTCATAGCCACCCACTGCCTGTCCACCCCAGCCGAGCGTGTCGATGACCTGGACCTGCGCTGCAGCCTGGAGACTGAGATAGACGCTGCCGTTCACATCGAGATCGTCGGTATAGGTCCCATCGCGATGCGCGAACCATGCATCGCCGTTGTTCGACTTGGATGAGGCGACCAATTGGAAGTGATGGCTCGGGACGACCGCGTTGGTGATCGACACCGTCATCGTGGTGTCGGCACCCGCTACGTCGCGCTTGTGCAAACGAACACCAAGCGCGGCGGTATCGAGCGCCGTCAGCGTCGGATTGTAGAGCTCGATGAAGTGGTGTTTGCCACCACCACCACCCGTAGCGAGAACCTCACTGATCAGCAAACCGGCACGTGGAACGAGCTTCGCACTTGTCGCATTGGAACCGATGGTGTTGGTCACGACGACGTTCCATCCGGTCGGCCCGTTGGTGCGTAGTCCTGGTGGGAACGTTGCGGTGATCTGACTGTCGCTATTGACCGTGCAGCTCGTCGCCTGTGTGTTGACGACCGCACCGAGGTTGTTGCGATCATCGAGTCGGACGCCAGTAGGGCAGCTCACCGTCGCGAGTTGCGTGCCGACGAGTCGAACCGTGACGGTGCCGGTGTTGTACGGCGTGGTCAGGTTGTCTGGATTGGTCGACAGGACGGCGACGTTCGTGATCGTCGGCAACTCGAGCGCGTGACCAGTGAAGGTGGCACTGGCGATACCTAGGGCCTGTCCATCGCTCGCGCGCGTGACGTTCGCGACGCTCGCCGTGTATGTCGTCGCGAGTTGTGGCGAGGTGGTGATCGTCACGGTGTTGCCCGAAACCATCGGCGTACCGCTGAGGGTCAGGCCGGGTACGCTGTAGTTACCGCTCACGATCGCCTGGCTCGGGGTGGGTGCCGCGTTGAACGTGACCACGATCTGGCGGTTGCTGGTCGACACGGTGCCAGCGACATCGAAACCATCGCGACCGCTGAAATCGGCGCTCGTGACCTCGAGCGGCTCGGCATCGCCATCGCGCATCACGTTGGCGACCGTGACGGTGTACGTGATCGCGTTCTGCATCGACGTCGTGAACGTGACGGTGTTGGCGGCGAGTGTCGGGTTGCTCAACGTCAGGCCTGGGACCGTGTAGTTCGCGAGGTTGGTTGCCGCGCTCGGATCGGGCATCGCATCGTAGGTCACGCTCATCTCGGTCACCGAGACCGATCTCGCACTCGCGACTCCGAACGCGGTGCGCCCCGTAAACGTAGCCAACCCCGACGCCAACGTGCTCGCGTCAGCCGCACGCGTCACGTTCGAAATCAACAGGTCGTAGCCGATCGCCGATTGGGATGACGTGACGAGCGTGACCTGGGTGCCGGCCAGAAACGGTGCTCCCGACAGACCGAGCCCGGGTGCAGAGTAGTTGTCGAGCGTCGTGGCTTCGACCGGATCCGGCGGTTCGGAGAACGTGACGACCAGGGATCGATTCGAGGTCGCGACCGCGCCGATGATACCGAACGTACTCGCCGTACAGACCGACGGTCCAACCCCGACACACATCCAGCCCGACTCGACGAAGCACGTCGCCGAACAACCATCATTCGCATTCGGATTGCCGTCGTCGCAGGTCTCGATCGGATCACTCACGACGCCGTCGCCGCACACGGCCGGCGGCCCGAGGGCAACGTCGACATGCGTGACGTGGTGCGCGCGCACAGTCAGCTTCGCGCCACCCGAGGCCACGATCGAGCCGTTCGCGATCCCGTCGACGCGCACCACCAGATCACGGCCGTCGAGATCGTCCGGAAGCAGCACGACGAACGTCTGCGTGCCAGCGAGAGCGCGCGGAGAATCCGGGACGTTGCCGGGCGCGAATGCGGGCATGTCACCGGCCGTCGATATCCGGAATTGGGTCACGGCAAGCGCCGGATCTACCTGCATCGCCACCTCGATGGCAGTGACGTCGGGGTCGGTGACCGTCTTGGCATCCGTGCATCCGATCACCAGCAGTGCGATCATGAGCGCGCCGATCCTCACCGCCGATCCAAGCCTCCGAGGGACCCCGTCGGAGGTATCATCGTCGTCGCGCCGGAGTAGTAATACGCCGTACTGCCCGCGACGAGCGCGGCACTTCCAAGCGCCGTCCAGAACCACCACTTGTGGGTAAGATGGTCCTCGTGGTTGTCGGCGTGCCGTTCGATCGCGGACCGGCGAGCATCTTCCAGCTTCTGACGCTCGGCCTCGGCACGCAGCTGCTGGTCGTCTTCGATCTGTAACTGTTCGGCGTGCAGGCGGAGCTTCTCGTCGGCCTCGGCCCGTTGCTTCGCAGCGGCATCCGCCGCGCGGCTACTCTCACGTTGCTTGTCTAGCTCGGATTGCGCCTCTTGGATCAGGTCCTGGACGACCTTACTGTTCTCGGCGCCGGGGCGCGCTCGGAGATATCCGTCGAAGAAAAAGATCGCACGTTCCCAGTGCTTCAATCCACGATGGCACTGCGCGATGTTGAACAGCAGCGGCGGCGTCGGGTAGAGCTCGTAGGCTTTGGTGTACTCTGCCAACGCCTCGGTGAAGCGACCGAGTTGGTATTGCCGATCCGCGGTAGCGACATGCGGTTTCGCGTCTACTTTGTTGTCCGCGTACGCGGGTCCCAAACCGAGAACGATGAGGATCGCCGCGATGCAGAGTCGAATGATCACTCGAAGACTTTCATCGTGCTGTTGCGATCAACGTGAATGTTCTGGGGCGCGACCGCGTGATGCTTTGGCGGCTTCGCCACCCACACCGATGCGAGTGCGACCGCGATCGCGCCATCGCTCGAGACAGTGACATCCTGCGTGCTCGGCTTGTACGCAGCGCGCTGGAACTCGAACGTACGTACAGCATCGCCGCGCTTGAAACGATATGAGAATGGGGTCGTGCCGAGGATCTTCTCCGAGCCTTTTTCGCGAACCGCCGCACCCGATGGCGTCGACCGGAATTGAATCGCGACCTCATCCCCGACCGCCCCGACGGCCACGACCGGCGCGGCGGGTGCACGCAGGGGTGTCGAGGCGACCGGAGCGATCGCGGAGGCGAGGATGATTGGAGGTGGCATCACGGTCGCCGGGCCGGCCGAGTCCGGAAGCGCGAACCAACCGACACTGACTAACGCGACGACCGTCGCTGTAGCGATCGCGAGACGTTTCCGCCCGCGCCGCGGCGCACGCGATGTCGGGACGATCGGCGGGATGGTCGTGCTGAGCGTCGGCGTTTGGTCCGACGGTCGTCGCAGGCGCGCCGAAATCGGATCCGAGACGAACGGCATCAGCTCGTCCTGAATCGTGCGCAGCCGCGTCTCGATCTCGCGCATCGATCGAGGACGATCGGCTGCCTTCTTCTCGAGCATGTGCAAGATCAGCTGCTCGAGAGCGACTGGAATCTCGTGCGGCGATTCGACGCGGCTTCGCGGCGATTGCAGCTCGACTGTCAGCAATTGCACCACGAGCTCGCCGAAGTTGCTCGCGCAAAACGGCAAAGTGCCCGTCACCATCTCGTAGAGGATGACGCCGAGCGAGTAGATGTCGCTGCGATGGTCGATCACCTGGCCGCAGGCTTGCTCGGGCGACATGTACTCGGGCGTTCCGACGATCGCGCCCTCTCCCGTGGTCTCCATTTGGATACCGACATCATCCGGGTCGGTGAGCTTCGCGACGCCGAAGTCGAGCAACTTGACGAATCCGATCTTGCTCGCTCGATCGATCAAAAAGACGTTGTCGGGCTTGAGGTCGCGGTGAATGATCCGCCCGTCGTGCACCGCAGTGAGTGCGCCGGCGACCTGGATCGCGATATCGACCGCACGGTTGACCGGCACGACGCCAACCTTGAGCAGGAGGTCGCCCAGGTCCTGACCCTTCAACAACTCCATGATCAAGTAGTTGTGACCGTCGCCGTTCTCGCAAAAGTCGGTGATCTCCACGATGTTCTCGTGCGAGATTCGATTGACGGCGCGGGCTTCGGCGAAGAACCGCGCGACCGCGTAGCGATTCGCGCTGTACTGCGGGCGGAGCACTTTGAGCGCGACTTGGCGGCCGAGACGAGTGTGCTCGGCCACGTAGACTCGGCCCATCCCGCCTTCGCGGAGCAGCGAGACGATCTTGTAGGATCCGAGCATGCTGCCGGGTTCGAGCTCGGCACCATCGTGAGCCGCGCAGCTCTCGTCACTTCCGTGCGAGTTGTTCCCGGAACCTCCGGTTTCGAGACTCTCTAGACCTTCTCCCAACACGTAATCGCTCTTCCAAGCAAACAACGTGCTGAACGTTGAAGGTCGGAAGATGAGAGACTTTGCGCCAAGTATGCGTGATCGGTAGGCTGTTCCGAGGTCGGAGCGAGCCGATGCCGAGCGACAACGCACGTGTGCGTAAGCGGCGCAGTTCGACGGTGAACTCGGACGAGATGCAAAGTTTACGTTCACGTGCCGCAAATCGTGCGGTTGACGTCACTCGGGTTCCCGGATACCTGTACACCTGGCGCCAATCGGCCGCTTCGACCTCATGACTACGCCCGCGAAGTCAGAAGATCCGGCCGAGCGTCGCCGGCTGGCGGAAGCGAAGGTCGCCGAGCGAAAGGCCGTTCGAGGGGATTCTCAGGTCGATCAGGAGCGACTCTTTCACGAGCTGGAGGTGCACCAGGTCGAGTTGGAGATGCAACTCGAAGCCAATCAAACCACGCGGGCCGAACTGGAGGCAATCGCGTACCGCTATGCCGACCTCTACGCCTTTGCGCCGGTGGCCTATTTCACGCTCGAGAGCGACGGTACGATCCGCGAGCTGAACCTCGCCGGTGCGAAGCTGTTGGGGGCCGCGCGCGCCCAGTTTGCGGGCACCCGCTTCGGGGGGTTCGTGGCCGAGGCCAGCCGGTCGAGCTTTTTCAGCTTTCTCGAAGAGGTCTTCGCGACCAACGCGAAACGAACCTGCGATATCGAGCTGGCGAGCGAAGGCCGGGCTTCGCTCGCTGTGACACTCGAAGGGACGCTATCTTCCGATCGGAGGGAGTGTCGCGCCGTCGTGCTGAACCTCACCGAGCGTAAGGGGGAGGCCGAGCGTTTGGCTCGACTCCAGTGGATCACCGCCGCGCTCAGTGGACCGATGGCTCCAACGGAGGTGGCCGACGTGATCCTCTCCACAGGCTTGGCGGCAACCGGCGCCCAATTCGGAATCGTCACGCGGGCCACCGACGACAGGCACCGGCTGGAGATTCTTCGCGAAGTGGGCGTAGCGAACACTTCGATGTATGCCACGTCGCATCTTCCCACGGACATCGTGGACGGCCGTACGCGCTTCTCGATCGATTCGCACAACCCACTCGCTGATGCCGCACGCTCGCGGAGCGCAACGTGGCTTCAAAACAAGGGTGAGCTTCAAGCGCAGTATCCGGAGCACGTCTCGTTCTTCGAGGAGGCGGGTTATCGCGCGGTCGTTGCCCTACCGCTGATCTCACGGAACGAGCTCATCGGGGCGCTCCGCCTGTCCTTCTCCGACGAGCGCACGTTCGAAGCTGAAGAACGGGTCTTCTTGACTGCGTTCGCCCAGCAGTGTGCGCTGGCACTCGATCGCGCGCAGCTTCTCGAGGAGGCGCTCTCGGCTCGCGAGCTTGCCGAGCGCGCCACGAGGATGCGCGACGAGTTCCTTTCCATCGTCGTGCACGACCTCGGAAACCCGATCAACACGATTGGCATCTGGGCAGAGCTCGTTCTCGATGCCCCGCTCGCCGGGCCAGAGGGCGAGAAGGTAAGGAAGGGAGCCGTGGTGATCCAGAAGGCAGTGGGTCGGATCTCGTTGCTCCTCCACGATCTCGGCGACGTGGTCAGCATCGATTCCGGACGCCTCAGTATCGAGCATCTGGAAGGAAACGCAGAGACGATCATCGCCGACATCATCGAGGCCTATGCACCTCTTTGCGTCGAGAAGGGCCTCTCGATCACCGGCAAAGCTCCGGCGCTTCGGATCCCCTGCGATCCCAATCGCGTAGGGCAGGTACTCGGGAATCTCGTCGCGAACGCGATCAAGTTCACCCCAAACGGCGGCACGATCGCGATTGAGGCAGTGCGCTTGGAGAGAGAGGTTCGGTTCGCGGTGGCTGACACCGGCCACGGGATCCCGGACGAGGCACGCGAGCACGTCTTCGAGCGCTACTGGCGCGGAAAGGATCGCGACCGCACCAAGGGGGTCGGGCTCGGGCTGTTCATCTCGAAGGGCATCATCGCAAGCCACGGCGGCAAGCTTTGGGTCGAGAGCACAGTCGGCCGCGGGAGCACGTTTTACTTCACGCTCCCGGTCGCGCCGGCCGACCGATCCGCGGTCCAACGCTGAGTGCATCGTCACGAACCGGATGAGCTGCCTCGAACGTGCTCCATTCGTCGACATGCTGCTCGCGACGAGCCCTCCGTGCGCGGACGGCAACAGGGCGCGACAACTTCGACACGTCCAGTCTCGCCGGCTTTCGGTGGCAGAAACGCGCGGGAGTCGAGCGCACCATCCGCTC
>JBDTEH010000244.1:0-5474 GCA_039922635.1 Kofleriaceae bacterium
GCGCTGCGTCGGCAGGTCGTACGACAGGCCGAAGATCCGATCGCGCGGCGTCATCACCTGGCCGACGTTCTTGTCGGAGAACTCGAACACGCGGTGGATCAAGCGGCGCTCGCGCGCATCGAGCTCGCCGCGGGCGGAGCCGGCGTCGACCAGCGACTTGAACTCCTGCTCCGAGAGGTCGCGCGCCGGCCTGGTCCGCGCGTTCTGACCGAGCGGGCGCAGGATCAGCTCCGCGAACACGGTGACGACGACGCGTAGCGGCGTCACGAGATAGGTCATCAGCGTCAGCAGGCCCGCACTCGAGCGTGCCCACGTGAGGGGCGCCTTCGCGGCGAGGGTCTTCGCGGTGACCTCGGCGAGCAACACGAACACCGGCAGCGTGAGCCCGAGCGCGACCAGCGCGACCAGCCACGGCGACGCGATCCGGGTGTAGCGCGCGACCAGCCCGAGCGCGATCACGACGAGCACCGCCGCGCACGCCTCGTTGCCGATCAACACCGTCGCGATCAACCGGCGTGGGCGCTCGAGCAACGCGACGATCCGGCGATCGCGGCGCGCCTCGCTCCGTGCGAGCTGCTCGCGATCGACCCGGCGCAGCGAGAACAGCGCCACCTCGGTGCCCGAACAAAAGCCCGCGACGAGCACGCACAGGATGGCGACGGGGATCGCGACCGAAAGCTCGGTCATGTTACGAGCGCCTCGCCGGGGCCAGCGCAGCTCACGGCCGTTCGACTCAAGCGCCCTCCTCGAGCGTGGAAGCGCGCTTGCGCCTGGGCTCGGTGGCGTGGAGCGGGAAGCTCGCGACGAACGTCGAGCCCTGGCCGGGCGAGGTGTCGACCCAGATCCTGCCGCCGTGCGCCTCGACGTACGCCTTCGCGAGTGTCAACCCGAGGCCGGTGCCACCGAACGCGCGGGTCGACGACGAATCGACCTGAAAGAACGGCTCGAAGATGTTCGCGACCTGATCGCGCGAGATCCCGATCCCGGAGTCCGTGACGACGAGCTGGATCGCCGAGCTGCTCGCCTCCTCGTGCGGCGACAGCGGGCCCGGCCGGACCGCGATGACGACCGAGCCGTGATCCGAGGTGAACTTGACCGCGTTCGAGACCAGGCTCGCCACGATCTGCCGCATCTTCTTCTTGTCGGCGAGCACCGTGCACTCGCCACGGTATTCGACCTCGATCGAGATCCCGCGCTTGGCCGCCTGCGGCACGTACGTCGCGACCTCCGCCGCGACGACCTCGGCGAGCGAGAGCGCGCTGCGCTCGAGGGCGAGCGGTGCGGAGTCGAGCGACGCGACGTCGAGCACCGCGGTGATCATGCCGAGCAGTTGATCGGCCTTCGACAAGATCGTCACGAGGTAGTCGTGTTGCTCGCCCGTGATCGGCCCGGCGAGCCCTTCGGCCATCATCTCCGCGTAGCCGATCACCGAGGTCAGCGGGGTGCGCAGCTCGTGCGACATCGTCGCGAGGAAGTTCGACTTCAGGCGATCGAGCTCCTCGAGCCGGGCGACCGCGCGCTGCAACCGCTGGTTGTGCTCGGTCAGCTCGGCGAACGTCATCCGCATCGCCTGTTCGTGGGTCGCCGAGGTGAGCTCGCGCGCGTTGGCGTGATGGACCAACAGGCCGAGCTGGGTCGCACACAGCCCTTGCGCGGCGGCCGCGGCGGGACCGGTCGCCGCCACCGCGCCGATCCGTTCGCCGTCGTGATCGAGCGGCTGGCGCGGGCCGGGTAGATCGCTGCCCGCGAGCAGCCGGCCGGCGCGGTCGTAGATCGCGAGCTCGCCGCCGAGGGCGCGGCAGATCGCATCGACCAGCTCGTCGAGCTCCGCGGGGGGGATCAGGCGTGCCAGCTCGATCGGAACATCGAGCATTCCGCTCACCCGCCTATTCTAGCGCATCGGCGACCCCGACGTGCTCCGCGAGCGAGCCGCGAAACGCCCGAGAATCGATGCCTAATTTGGCTGCGAGCTGTAAGTCCTTATCCAAGTAATCCCAGGTAGCTGCGACCAGCGACAGGAACGCCGGCACGACCCCGAGCCCGATCCTGGCCCGAGCTTCGATGATCGGACGCTGGAGATCGCCGAACCGATCGAGGTCGGCCTCCGGCACGGCATCCGGCAGGTCGCGCTTGTTGTACTGGACGACGACCGGGATCGCTTCGAGGTGGTGGGCGTGCAAGGTGGCGTGCAAGGAGGCCCAGGCCTCGCGGTTCGGCCCGATCGCGGCAGGGCTCGAATCGGCGACGAACACGACGCCATCGGCACCGGCGAGCACGATCTTGCGGGTCGCCTCGTGCACGTGTTGACCGGGCACCGTGTAGACCTTGATCCGGAACGAGAAGCTCGAGCTCCGGAAGAAGATCGGCAGCAGATCGAAGAACAGCGTGCGATCGTCGCGCGTGTCGAGCGTCATCAAGCGGCCCCGGTTGAGCTTGTCGACCTTCGCGTGGAGCGCGCGCAGGTTCGAGGTCTTGCCCGACAGCGGCGGTCCGAAGTAGACGAGCTTGAGCGTCAGCTGGCGCTCCGCGAAGTCGACTTGAGCCACGGTGAAACTCTAGCGCAGGATCGGGCTATGGCGCTTGCCGGGTCGTGGCGGGCACGCCGCGGTCCCTCGCCTTCGCGTAGACCATGCCGACCGCGACGAGGATCACCAGCGCGATCAGGATCAGGATCGCGTTGCGGTAGGGCACCTTCGCGTCATCGGGGCGAGCGGTCGCGGTCACGAGCATCGTCGCGGTGGCCGCCTTGCGCAGCCGGTCGAGCGCCTGGTCGGCGATCGGATCGCCGGCGCGTTCGCGATAGCGAGCCGCGGCCCACGCGAAGCAGCTGAACGTCGCGACCTGGGCGAGGAGCGCGTCGTGACGCGCCGGATCGTCCCAGTGGGCGACGGCTCGATCCCAGGCAGCGACGACCGCTTCGGGGGCGTCCATCCCCGTGGTTATAGCACCGGGCGAAACGGCACCGGCGTCGCGATCAGCAGGAACACGATGAGGATCCCGATCGCGAGCCGGCGGCGCAGCGGGTCGAGCGGGACGTCGCCGACCTCCGGGTGGTACTCGCCAGAGCGGCCGCGGATCACGGCGAGCATCAGCGTCCAGACCAGCCACGGGATCGCGCCGAACTTCGCGTACGACAGCGCCGCGATCACGCCATAGCCGTGCGCGCGGGCCGCCGCGAACATCACCACCGCGACGACCGCGCCCACGATCGGCAGCGCGACGTGCAGCCGCTGCGACCACTTCTCGTGGCTCTGGCCGAACGCGGCGCGCGCGACGTGCCCGCCGTCGAGCTGGCCGATCGGCATCAGGTTGATCATCGTGACGAGCAGGCCGACCCACGCGGCGAGCGCCATCGGGTGCAGGTCGACGTCGATGTACTGGTTCGGCAGCCGCATACCGAACACCAGGTACTTGAGCAGCACGTAGAGCAGCGAGTTGCCCTCGAGGTTGCCGTCGGGGGTGATCGGGCCGACATTCGAGATCGACAGGCCGATCACGAGCAGCGGGATCGCGACGACGAGCCCGGCGATCGGGCCGGCGGCGCCGACGTCGAACAGCGCGCGGCGATCTTCGATCGGCTTGTTCATCCGGATCACCGCGCCGAGCGTGCCGAGCGAGATCAGCGGCGGTAGCGGGATGAAGTACGGCAGCGAGACCTCGACCCGGTGGCGGCGCGCGACGATGTAGTGACCGAACTCGTGGCAGGTCAGGATCGCCATCAGCGTCGCGCCGAACGCGACGCCGCCCTGGATCGTCGTGGTCACGCAACACGCCAGGAATAGCCCGACGTGGATCGCGACGTCGCGGCCGGTGAGCTCCACGGGCATAGTCTATGGCAGGATCGCTCAGGGAGCCACGATCAGCTCGTCGGCCTGGACCTCGAACGTCGTGTAGGGACGGTGGAGCTCGCCGTCGACGTCCATCCGCGCGGGGCCACACGCGCCGTCGTCGAGCCTGCCGCGCGCGAGCGTGGCGCGGAGCTTCGCGCGATCGCCGCCGGCGCCGGCACGAGCCTGTGCGACGAGCGCCGCGGCATCGAACGCCTCCGCGGCGGCAGACGACGGCGCGCGGTTCGCGCGCGCCTGGAAGTCGGCGACGAACTGGGCCGCGACGTCGCCGCCGAGCTCGCCCGCGAAGCTGTCGACGAGCAGGGCCCCTTGTACGGCGTTGCCACCGCGCAGCGGCAGCGAGGGATCGTGCCAGCCGGCGCCGCCGACGAGCTGGACGACCTGAGGCATGCGGCCGCCGTGCTTCTTGCGGAGCATGTTCGGATCGGGGAACTCGGTGGTGCGCAGCTCGACGTTGAAGTACGGCAGGAACGCCGCGACGATCGCCGCGCGGTCATAGCGATCGGGGAGGTAGAGCAGCGAGTACGGGATATCGGGCGAGAACGTCTCCCAGCCCAGCTTCGGGGTCTTGGCGTGGGCGAGGTGCTCGGCGAGCCGTGGATTGGTCGCCGGCACGAGCCCGAGGAACCGCTTCACGTCGGGCTCGACGTCGCCGCCGGTCGGATCGTAGGTGCCCTGCCCCGTGACCTGAAGGCCGAGGCGCTGCGCTTCGGCGACGAACGCCTCCGCCGCCTCGGCGCCGACATCGTCGCGCGGCGCGAGCACCGCGACGGTCGGGAAGGACTCGGACTTCGCGAGCTCGGCGACCGCGCGCCCCTCGTCGCCCGGCGAGCCGACCAGCCGGAACACGCCGGCCGCCGGGTCGGCGCCATCCTCGGGGCCGAGCAACGCGATCGGGACGCCGCGGAGAGCCGCCGCCCGCGCGGCCGCGCGGACCTCGCGCGCGCCGACCGGTCCGAGGATCGCGACCGCGCCTTGCGTCACGGCGGTGGCGACGGCCGCGGTGGCGCCGTCGGGTTCGCCCTTGGTATCGAGGAACAACCACTTCGTGCCTGGTGCGGGCGCGAGCTCGATCGCGGTGCGCAGCTCGCCACCGAGGCCGGCGAACCTCCCGGTGAGCGGCAACAGCACCGCGACGACCTCCGGCTTGACCGGCACCTCGACGAGCTCGGCCGCGAGCGCCGCGACCTCGGGCGCCACGTCGCGGGCATCGCCCGCGGTCGCCGCGCGCGCGAGCACGGCACGCGCCGCCGCATCGTCGCCACGATGACGCGCGAGCCGCGCGGCGCGCAGCGCGACCCGCGCCGCCGGTGCCTTGTCCTCGAGCTGCGCGATCACCGCGACCGCGGTCGCCTCGTCGAGCTCGTCGATCGTCGCCGGTGAGAGCTTCGAGAGGTCGACCGGCCGGGCTTTGGGAGGCGTCGGAACGCCGGGCTCGGCCGTCTCGTGGCGTTCGTCGCGGTCGCTCCACTGCGCCGCGGGCTTGGGTCCGCACGCAGCCGCGACGGCGACCGCGACGACGAGTACGGCTACGCCTCCGAACCCGTGCTCGAACCGGGCTCGCTGACTCATTCGTCGAGCAGCGATCGCACCCGATCGAGTAGACGCTTCTTCGGCGCGGTCGCG
>JBDTEH010000245.1:0-12762 GCA_039922635.1 Kofleriaceae bacterium
AGGACCCGACCGGTGCCGGTGACTCGTTCGCCGGTGGCCTGATGGGCTACCTCGCGTACGCCGGCGACCTGTCGCCCAAGACGATCCGTACCGCGATGATCATGGGCAGCGTGATGGGCAGCTTCGCGGTCGAGCAGTTCTCGGTCGACGGCCTGCGCGATCTGACCTCGGCGCGCATCCAGCAGCGCTTCGACGACCTGTGCGCGCTCGTCGAGTTCGATCACGTCCGGCTGTAGCGGCGTTCTGCCTCCGTAACACTCTGCAACGGAACGGCAACACGCCGGACACCAGGCGCGCGCATCGTCGCTGCGTGAGCCGTCTGTGGATCCGGATGTTCGTGGGCCTGACGTTCGTGGGCCTGACGTTCGTGGGCCTGATGTTCGTCGGGGCGTGTCACCACGAGCCGGACGCCGTGGTCCCGGACGATCCGAGCGCACAGCCGCCGTTGCCGCCCGCATCGGGCACGCCGATCGGCTTTCTGATCGACGACGCGACCGAGCTCCACCTGCGTGACGATCAGGTCGCGAAGCTCCGCGATATCGACAGTAGCCTCGCCGCGCAACTCGAGGTGATCGACTCGCAGACCCGCGCCGCGAACAAGCCCGCCGAGGAGGCGGCGACTCCGGCATCCTCGGGTGGCGGCCGGCACGGCGGTCGCCACAGCGGGATGGGCGGGATGGGTGGCATGGGTGGAGGCGGCACGGGCGCCCCGAGAGGTGGGGGCGGCCGTCACCGCCGCGGCGGAGGTGCGGGATCTGGATCGCCGTCCAATGCCGCGCTCGTCGGCCGGCTCGGCGACGAGCGCACCACCGACGTCAAGGACGCCCTCGAGCGTGCGTTCGCGCTGCTCGATCCGGCGCAGCAAACCGGTGCGAAGAAGGTGCTCACCGATCACGACGTCGATGTCGACGTCACGGTCGCGCCGCCGCCGGTGGCACCGCTGCCGGTGGCACCGCTGCCGGTGGCGCCGGTACCGCCGCCGGCGCTGCCGCCGCCGAGCCAGGCCAACGAGCCGTAGCTATTCGAGCGGCGCTTGGTTCGTCGCCTCGGGCTGCTGCGCGTAGAACTCCGCGATCAGCGTGTCGTCGAATTGATCGGCGAACCGGCCGACGCCCGCGACCATCGTCGCGAACTCGTTCGCGTCCATGCCCTTGATCGCTCGCCCTGCATGCAGGATGACCCAGCCATCCGGTTGGATCGCGAACGATGCCATCCCGCCCATGTACGCGTTGTGCTCGAGCAGCTTGCGCAGGAACAGCGAGAGCTTGTCGTCCGGGGGCTGGCGGAACAGCGGCGCGATCGCGACGATCGCCGATCCGGAGATCCCGACCAGCACGAACGCCGAGCCCCACTGCAGCCGCACCAGGTTGTTATCGACCTCGTGCGCCTTTTCGGCGAGGTTGCTGTCCTTCAACAACTGCGCGAGCGCGGGCGAGGTCGACATGCAGCGCACGATACACCAGGATAGCTGGGGTGACCGAACGCATGCGCAGCTTGTGGGCGTGGGGCTGGGACGACAGGTTTCCCGACGCAGCGGCGCGCAAGGGGCTCGGCGAGCTCGCGCGCGTGCTGGTGCCGTCGGCGACCCCGGCACCGCGCGAGCTCCCCGGCGAGCCGAGCGTGCCGCCGCCGCGCGTCGTGATCCCCGCCGCGCTCGCGGCGTTCGCGACGCAGGCACCGCGGGACCGCGCGGCGCATACCCGCGGTCGCGCGTTCCCCGATCTCGTCGCGGGCTTCGCGGGCGACTTCGCCCACGCCCCGGAGCTCGTCGTGCGGCCGCGCGACGCGGCCGAGGTCGCGCGCGTGCTCGAGGTCTGCGAGCAGCGCGGCTGGAGCGTCGTGCCGTTCGGCGGCGGTACCTCGGTCGTCGGCGGCGTCGACGCCGAGCTCGCGCGCGCCGATCGCGAGGCCGTGGTCTGCCTCGATCTCGCCGCGCTCGCGGGGGTGCGCGAGCTCGATGCCACGAGCCGGCTCGCGCGGATCGGCGCCGGGACGCTCGGGCCGCGACTCGAGGACGAGCTCGCGCCGCACGGCCTCACGCTGCGCCACTTCCCCCAATCCTTCGAGTTCTCGACGCTCGGCGGCTGGCTCGCGACCCGCGCGGGCGGCCACTACGCGACCGGGCCGACCCACATCGACGATCACTGTCACGCGCTCGAGCTCGTCACGCCACGCGGTACGCTGGCGACCCACGCTCACCCGGCCTCGGGCGCCGGTCCCGAGCCGGTGCGGCTCGTGCTCGGTAGCGAGGGCGCGCTCGGCGTGATCACCGAGGCGTGGATGCGCGTCGTGCCGCGGCCCGCGTTTCGCGCCACCGCGAGCGTCGCGTTCGCGCGGTTCGAGCAGGGCGTCGCGGCGTGTCGCGCGCTCGCGCAATCGGGCCTGTGGCCGGCGAACGCGCGCTTGCTCGACCCCGACGAGGCGAGGCTGCACCGCGTGCGCTTCGACGGCAGCGCCGTGCTGCTGATCGGGTTCGAGAGCGCGGATCACCCGCTCACCGCGTGGCTCGCGCGCGCGCTCGAGCTCGCCCGCGATCACGGCGGCACGGTGGTCGCAGGCCCCAGCGAGCGGTCCGGCGGCGGCGAGGCCGGCGCGTGGAAGCAGGCGTTCTTCGCCGCGCCGTATCTCCAGAGCGCGCTGCTGTCGATCGGCATGCTCGCGGATACGTTCGAGACCGCGTGCACGTGGACGCAGTTTCCGGCGCTCCACGCGCGCGTCGAGCACGACCTCCGCGCCGCCGGAGCCGGCGTGATCGCGTGCCGCTTCACCCACCTCTATCCCGACGGGCCGGCGCCGTACTACACGTTCGTCGCGCCGCTCCGGATCGGCGACGAGCTGGCGCAGTGGCGCGCGCTCAAGGCCCTCGCCTCCGAGGCCGTGCACGGCGCGGGCGGCACGATCACGCACCATCACGCGGTCGGCCGCACGCACCTGCCGTGGTATCGCCGCGAGCGCCCGCCGCTGTTCGGCAGCGCGATCGCGGCGGTCAAGCACGCGCTCGATCCCGCCGCGATCTGCAATCCCGGCGTGCTCGTCTGACCGGCTTGGGGCCGCTACGGGGCCCAGGTCCCACCGATGTCGATCGCGACCGTGTCGCCGCGGACATCGAGCGTGCTGGTCATCGTCGCGATCGAGGCGAGGTTGTTGCGGTTGGCTTCCTTCATCACCGAGGGCAGCTGGCGGATGAACCGCGCGATGTCCCAATCGAACGTCACGAGGGGACTGCTCGCCGCGTTCGGTGCCGCGAGCGCCGTGGTGACCTCGGTCTTGCTGTTCGGACCGATCGCGAGCGCCGCCCGGCTGGTGTGCATCGCGAGGTGTGCGGAGGTCACCCCGGACATGCCCAGCATGCCGACGGGGAGCTCGAGCGGTTGGCCGTCGGGGGCGATCGACAGCCCTCCGATCGGCAGCTTGTGCAACGCTTGACCGAGCGCGATCGCGATCTGGTCGCCCGCGACGAGCACGTAGCCGGCGCCTCCGGGTGGGGACTCGTTCGCGTCCTCGATGACGAGCTCGCCGCCGTGCAGGCCCTTGAGCTCCGCCGGGATCAAGGTCTTGGTCTGCTCGAGCGCCCCGGCGACGACCATCTTCGTGATCGCGAGCTGCTCGCACTGGAACGGATGATCTGCGAGCCCCTGGAGCCAGCCTCGCACCATCGCCACGCCCGCGTCGACGTCCGCCGCGACGACCAGCGACATCATCGCGTGCGCGGCATCGGGCGCCGCCGGCATCGCGGTGTGCAGCGTCGCGAGCTGCTTCGCGATCTCGGGCGCGGTCTCGACCACGAACGACGCGGTGAAGCCCCGGGTATCGAGCTGGTGGTAGCCCAGCACGATGCGCGGCACCGCGGCCGCGATCCGCTCGTAGTCCGCGTGGCACGCCGGCGCGGTGAACACCGACGTCGTCGCGAAATCGTCACGTCGCTCGAGCGCCGCGATCATGCGCCCGGTATCGATCATGGCGACCGTGGCCGGCACGAAGTGATGACGCGCCATCAGGTCGGCGAGCTCGCCGGAGTCGCGCAGGCTGCGCGCGACCGGCTTCTGGCCGAGCACGACCGGGACGGTGGTCGCGAGCGAAACCGAGGGCAGCACCGCGGCGACCAGCTCGCGATCGGTGACCGCCACGATCGCCGACATCCCGAGCTTGCTCGCGATCCAGTACGGGACCCCGTTGGAGTCCTTCTGCTCGAGCTCGGGCATCGCGAGCGTCTTGGCCGCCTCCGCGAGGATCCCCCGCAGCTTGGCCGCGTCGCTGACCTCGACCCGCAGCGCCGGCCACACGCCGAGCCCGTACAGCACCCAGTGGCCGTTCTTCGTGAAGCCGAGGTTCTCGTACCAGCGGGTCGGGTCGGTGCCCCGCATCGCATCCATGATGCCGAGCAACGCGCGCTTGGGCGGATCGAGCGCGAGCCGCTTGTCGAGGGGCACTGCCTCGGCCTTGGTCAGCGCCGGAAGCACGACGGCGTCCATGTTGCCGAGCATCTTCTGGTGCACGGCCGCGCTCGGCGGTTCGAGCAGGGCGAACACGTACGGCGTATCGGCCGGCACGTGCGCGAGCACGTCGGGACCTTTCCAGCTCCCACTGGTCGGTGCGGTGGAGGACGACGGGTGCGAGCACGCTGCGACGAGCGCAGCGACGATCAGGAAGCGCATCGCGCCGCAATATACGCCATTGCCGTTACTGCGGTTTCGCCTCGGCCTTGATCTCGACACGGCGGGGCGGGGGCGGCCGCGACCCGCCGAGGTCGACCTGACCGGCGAGCACGGCGAAGCGCAACGCCATCCGGGCCAGCGACACGCCGGAGCGGATCACGAACAGCGTCACCGCGCCCTCGGCGCCGTACATCGGATGGCCGGCCGCGAGGTACATAAAGCCGACCGTGATCGCCGCGAAGCCGAACCAGCCGAGCGAGGCATGGATCAAGGTCAGCGGATGGCGCAGGACGAACGCGAGGGCCCGCACGTACGTCCTCGCCGAGCTCGGGTCGTGCGAGTCGTGGCGCAGCGTCAGCTCGACGCGCGCGTAGTCGCTGACCGTCCACAGCACGTAGAGCAAGACCAGCGCCGGGACCACCGACACGATCACCGGCATCACCAGGTCGCCGACGGTGAGCGCGTGCTCGATCCGGCCGCCGACGGCGCTCGTGCACGTCGCGAACACGAACAGCACGACCACGTAGCCGGGGATCGAGCACAGCGCGACCCGCGCGTACGCGAGATAGGTGGTGGCGCCGCTCGCCCCGAAGCAGCGCGCGGTCTCGCCGCGGCCCTCGGGGCGCTGCGCGAGCACGCCATAGACGCCGCCGACGAGGAACCACGACGCGAGCTGCCACAACAGCAGCGCCCCGAACACGATGCCCGAGCACGCGATCAGGTTGACCCGCGCGAACCGTAGGCACGTCACGAGCGAGACCAGGTCGCCATCGACCGCGTCGTCCCACATCGGCAGGTGGGAGAACACCTGCGCGAGCACCACCGCGCACGCGAGCATCGTGGCGATCGCGACGAGCCACTGCACGACGAACACCGTCAACAGCGTGCCGGTGTACCGGGTCAGCGCGCGCGAGCCCGAGCCGATCAGGTCGCCCAGCGTGAGCCGCAGCTCGAGCGAGCCCGACTTCCGCATCGTGCTCACGGTCCCACCAGTTGCATCAGGGTCTGCGCCCACGACGCGATCCGCGCGCTCGCGCGCAGCGAGGCCGCGCCGTCGCCGTCGAGGCGATACGCGTGCTCGAGCGGCGAGTCGAGCACGACCTTGTCGTCCGGATCGATGCGCACGGCGGCGAGCTTGGTCGAGTGCTCGACGGTGAACCGGTGCCACGTGCCTGCACCTTTGTCCTCCCAGTGCAGCCGCTGCGTCGAATCGTCCGTGAACCGGAGCTCGACGTCGACCGGCACGTGGACGGGGCCGGTGTTCTGGATCACGACCTCACACACCCACGTCCCGGTATCCGGAGCCTCGGTCTCGGTGCGGGTCTTCTTGCCGGTGGCGCCGGTGGCGCCGGTGGCGCCGGTGGCGTCGGAGAACATGCCGCGGAGCTCGTGGGCCGGCCGGCACGCCGACGTGCGGATCGCGAACCGCGCGCCGCCGACCTGCTGGAACACCGGCCCGAAGAACCAGCCGAGATCTTGGCCGAGCTCGTGCGACAGGGTCGTGAACAAGTCGGCACCGGTCGGATGCTTGAACGCGAACGCGACGGTGTAGGCCTTCATCGCCGCGAGGAACTTCGCGGTGCCGACCTCGTGCTCGAGCGTGAGCAGCGCGCGCATCGTGTAGTCGTAGCTCGCCGAGGCATAGGCTCGAGGATCGACGAACGCGTACGCGGCCGTCGCGATCGGCTGCGGCAACGAGCTCGGATCTTCGCCGATCGCATCGCGCAGCGCGACGATGTTGGCCTGGAAGCCGAGCTCGTCGACGCCCGAGGTCCGCGCGCCGTAGAGATCGGCCATCACGTGCGCGTCGGCCCACTCGTTGACGCCTTCGTCCATCCACGCCTCCTCGGGTTCGTTCGAGGCGAGGATCCCCTGAAACCAGTTGTGGCCGACCTCGTGAACCGTGACGTACTCGGGGAGCTCGAGCCCCGGTCGCGCGAACACCGAATCGCCCGCGGTCGTGACCAGGGTCGGGTACTCCATGCCCCCCGCACCGGCCGCCGCGTCGATCGGCGGATCGATGATCGTCATCTGCGACCACGGATACGGCATGAAGTCGTTCGAGAACTTCTCGATCGCGCCGACCCCGGCTTGCAGGTGGCGTAGCGCGAAGTCGAGCTGCTCGTTGCGGAAGTAGACCTTGACGTGGACCGGCGGCCCGCCATCGACGGTGACGTCCTGCGAGCGCGTGTTGAAGAACGGATCCGCGGCCCACGCGAAGTCGTGGACGTCCTCCGCGTGATACTCGAACGTGCGCGTCCCGCCCGGCGACTCCGCCGCCTTGACCAGCACGCCCGTCGCCGCCACCGTGTACGTGCTCGGCACGGTGATCGTGACGTCGTAGACGCCGAAGTCGGCGAAGAACTCGGTGTTCGCCGACAGGGGCGCGCATTGCCACTGCTCGAGCCCGGGTGGCCCGGTGCGCACGCCGATCTTCGGGAACCACTGCGCGACCATGTTGAACTCGCCCTTGTAGCCGGTCCGCGCGAACACCTCGGGCAGCTGCGCGGTGAACTTGAAGTTGAGGTCGATGGTCTGGCCCGGCGCGATCGGCGCCGCGAGCGGTAGCTCGGCGACGGTCTCGTCGGGCGGCGCGACCATGTGGAGCTTCGGGGCCTGCTCGACGCCGCCGATCGTCAGCGAGTCGACCGTGATCCAGCCCCAGCCGGTGTCGCTCGCCTTCGCGCTGCGCAGCTCGCCGCGCGAGGTCCGCATGAACAGCGACGCCTCGTTCTTGAACGCGTTGAGGTAGAGATGAAACGGCAGCTTGTCGACCGGGCTCGCGCCGGTGTTCGTCCACGTCAGCGTCTCGGTGCCGGCCAGCTGGTGGCGGCTCGCGTCGAGGCGGACGTCGAGCTTGTAGTTCGCGATCCGCGGCGAGCGCGCGGGGCCTCCGCCGCGCAACGCCGGGCTGCCGTCCGGCCGATCCATCTTGCGGACGTGGGGCGGTCCGTGGTCGTGGCCGCACGCCACGACCAGCATGACGAGGAGCAACATCCGGATCACGCCTCTCTATACACCCGCGCCTCGCTTCGCAGTAGGGTGGGACATGGCCGACGAGCCCGAACGTCCACTAGACCCGCGCGTGCGCGTCGCCGAGTTCCTCGCCCGCTTCGGTCGCGAGCGCAACCTCCACCTGCCGCCGCTCGGCGACGACGGGGTCGGCATGATCCAGCGCGGCTCGGCCGTGGTGACGATCCACGTCCTGCCCGACAAGGGCGTGCTGTTGCTGCTGTCGCGCGTCGCGAAGCAGCCCAAGCTCGACGAGGCCCGCGCGCGCCGCTTGCTCGCCCTGTCGTTCACCGAGACCGGCGATGCCGCCTTCGCGCTGCACCCCCAGACCGGCGACCTCTACCTGCGGATCCTGCGCGGGCTCGACAACCTCGACTACGAGGAGTTCGAGGACATCGTGCACTCGATCGCGAAGACCGCCGATCACTGGGACGACAAGCTCACCGCCGAGCTCGCGTGATCCTGCGGGATGCCGCCGCGACCGAGGAGGCCGGCGCGCGGCTCGCGGGCCTGGTTCGCGGCGGCGACGCGATCGCGCTGGTCGGCGAGCTCGGCGCCGGCAAGACCACGTTCACCGCGGGCCTGGTCACCGCGCTCGGCGGCGATGGCGCCCACAGTCCGACGTTCTCGCTCGTTCACGAGTACCGCGCCGGCCGCCTGATCGTGTGGCACGCGGATCTCTATCGGCTCGAACGCGAGGCGGAGCTCGCCGAGCTCGGGCTCGACGACGTGTTCGGCGATCGCCGCGGCCTCGTGATCGTCGAATGGGCGGACCGCTTCGCGGTGATGCCCGCGGATCACCTGCGCCTCGAGCTCAGGCACGTCCACGGCAGCGCCGCAGGCGCCGCGGGCCGCGAGCTCGTCGCGATCGGGACCGGCGTGCGCGGGCGAGCGCTCGCGATCGGGTTGGACCCCGGCTCTGCCGCGCAGCTTGGCTGAAACCGGCGTCGCGCCGGCGCGTCCTTGTAGGGTCATGCACATCCCAGCCGGGGCTCTCGTCGTGCCGTCGTTCGTCCAGTCGTTCGTCGCGCTCGCGGTGATCGCCCACGTCGCGGTCGGCGCACCCTGCAAGGCCGGCGATCCGTTCGCCAAGGCTGCGCTGCACGATGACGTCGCGGTCCTCGCGGCCCCGGCGCTCGACGGCCGCGCACCCGGCACGGACGGGGACGCCAAGGCCCGCGCGTTCATCGTCGAGCGCTTCACGTGCCTCGGCCTCGCGCCAGCCGGCACCGGCGGTGGCTACGAACAGCCGTTCACGACCGGCGGGACGCACACCGCGAACGTGATCGCGACGATCAAGGGCACGTCCGAGGACATCGTGATGATCAGCGCGCACCACGATCACCTGGGCCACCGGCACCTCGGCGCGAACGACGACGCCTCGGGGATCGCGGCGTTGCTCGCGGTCGCCAAGGCGATCGCGCAGGGTGATCCGCCGGCCCGTACGCTGGTATTCGCCGCGTTCGGCGCCGAGGAGGACGGCATGATCGGCTCCACGTTCTTCGCGCACCATCCGACGATCGCGCTCGACCGCGTCGTCCAGTTCGTCGAGCTCGACATGGTCGGCAGCTACGATTCTGCCGGCCTGGTCGCCGCGATGGGCGCGTTCGAGGGCACCGGCGCGCGCACGCTGCTGCGCGAGCACACCAAGCAGTTCGCGAAGCTCCACGTCTCGGCCGGCGGCAAGGCCCGGGGCAGCGACTTCGAGCCGTTCTGCAAGCTCGGCGTGCCGTACACGTTCTTCTGGACCCCCGATCATCGCTGCTACCACGAGACCTGCGACACGATCGATCGGATCGACTGGCCGCACATGATCGACATCGCGAAGCTGGCGAGCGCGCTGGTCCGCGGCCTCGCCGATACGCGCCTCGAGCTCGCGAAGCTGCGCGCGGCGCGCGGCTGCGGCGGCTAGGTCAAGGTAGGTCAAGTTAGCCCGTCAGTACGAGGTGCGCAGCGCTTCGGACAAGCTCGGCGTGGTGTTGCTCGTGGCCTTGCTGGTGAAGTAGATCCTGCGACCGCCGGCCGGGACCCACGGCGCGGTCACCGAGCTCGTCGCGGTGGTGAGCTCGGCGAGCGCGACCGGCGGCGCGAAGCCGTCGAGCGGCGTGCGCCGCGATGCGACCTCGAGGCCCGCCGTTCCGTTGGTGGCGTTCGTTGCATCGAAGTAGAGCTGCATGCCATCGGGCGTGAGGTACGGGTCCGCCCCCGCGACTTCCTTTCGGAAGTTACCGAGCATCAGCGTGGTCGGATCGAGCGTGGCCGTGTAGATCGTCGGTGACGCGTCCCCCTGCGTGGTGCCCACCACGACCTGGTTCCCGGGGCCGAACGCCACCGCCACCACCGAGAATCCGGTCGTGGCATAGCTGACCGGCGCGGGCGTATTCCACACCGCGGCGGTCGTCGAGCTGCGGGTGACGTGGAACGGTTGATACAGGCCGGTTCCGGAGTCGGAGATCGTGAACAGCATCTCCGTGCCGTCGGGCGCGAGCTCGGGGGAATGGAAGCTCTGCAGCGAGGTGGTCACGAACCCGCCGAACTGGACCACCGTACCGGTTGCCCACGGGCCGCCGATCGCGGTGCGCGTGGTGCGATAGATCGCGCCGGCCGAGGTGTAGAACATCTCGAGCTGATCGGCGCTCAGCGTCGGTTCGGTGGCATCGCCGATCGGCGTGGGGTTCGCGATCGCGGTCGGCGGATTCCATGCGGCCGCGCACGCCGTGAGCGGCGGAGCGAACGTCTGATCGCCGACCAGGGTGCACGCGGCCATGATGGGACAGCCGGAGGGCGTCGGGAGCGAGGTGAAGTGGATCGGCAGCGCGATGCCGGCGTTGTTCTTGAGCGTGAACGTGACCAGGCCCGCGAAGTCGAGCGGCGCGGTCGACGAGCCGCCGATGGCGAGCGTCACCGCGCAACTCGATGCCGCCGAGGGATCGAGGGCCGCGGCGAGCTCGACGTCACCGACCTGGAGCTTGTCGCCGAGCGGGTGGTCGGCGTCGCCGATCGCGAACCCCGTGCAGTCGTAGCCTCCGGTCGGCGGGCGGTCGAGCGTGAACGTGGTCGGACACACCGTGTGATCGGGCTCGAGCCCGATCGCGCACTCGTAGTGATCGAGCGCCGTGAGGTGCGGTTCGGCGTTCGCGGCGCACGCGTACGAGGTGCCGCACGCGTTGCACACCTGAGCGAGCGCGCAGATATGACTCGGCGAGCAGGCGTCTTGCATGCGCGGCAGGTTGTCGGTGCACGTGGCGCCGCCGAGCTTGCAGGTAGGTGAACCGCCGGTGGTCGAGTCCGAGGCCAAGCACGAGATCTCGTCCGGATCGGCGCCGCGGGTCCCGAGGTAGGCGTCGGGAGTGCATTCGTGTGCGACATCGTCGTCGGTGAGGCCGTCGCAATCTTGATCCTGATCCGTGACCACGAAGTATGGATGGTCCGCGCCAGCGACCACGATCCCCGCACACGCGGCGTCGTACGCGGAGGTCGCGAGATCCGGACTCCACAGGCCGAGCTGGACCGGTGCGTCCTGGGCGCCGAGCGGTGCGATCGGCCCGGTCAGCGCGAGCTCGTAGCCGGTGAAGCCGGCGTCGCGACGCTCGAGGTCGGTCAACTCCCCCGCGGCGATCGGCGCGTGGTTGACGTCGTACCCGACCGCGATCACGACCGGGATCGCAGCGCTGGTCTCGAACACGAAGCGGACCTCGCCGGTACCATCGACGCCGGTGACGACATCGTTCGCGTTACCGGGGTCGCGCGACCAGTACGCCACATCGTCGACCGCGACCTGGGCGCTCGTGGTCAACGACGCGCTGGTCGCGCCGCCGGTGCCGACGAACAGCCGCACGCTGGTCACCGCCGGATCTCCCGGCTGGACGATCACCGCGATGCCGTGCAGATCCTGGCAACCCGTCACGATCAGTGTCACCACGGCCAAAGCTGCCCGCATCACCACGAGGGTAAGCCGGGGTAAGCCGGAACGCGAGCGGCGTGCTAGGTTCTCGGCGATGCGTCGCGCAGTCCTGGCGCTGTTGTTCGTGACGGGTGTCGCACATGCGAACGGGGTCACCCAGACCCTCGCGCCCAAGGCCAGCTTCGCCCCGGATACGGTCTACAAGATCCCCCGCGGGGCCTCACCGACCGAGGGCCGCGCCGATGCGCCGGTGACGATCGTGGACTGGAGCGACTACGCCTGCGGCTACTGCAATCGCGTCCAGGACACCCTCGATCGGCTCGATCGACTCTATCCGGGCCAGATCCGCTGGGTCCACCGGATCCTGCCGCTCGACGAGGACAACACGATCGCCGCGGAGGCCGCACTCGCGGCGGCGGCGCAGGGCAGGTTCCGGGCGATGCACGCTCGGATGTTTGGCGTGCGCGGCCACATCGACCGAGCCGGTGTCGAGTTGATCGCGCAGGAGCTCGGGCTCGACATGGTGCGGTTTCGCGGCGAGCTCGACACCGGCGTCTACCGCAAGGCGATCGCGGCCGACGTCGCGGACGCGGAGCGCCTGGGGGTCACCGGCACGCCGACGTTCTTCGTCAACGGCCGGCCGGTGCACGGCAACCAACCGCTCGCGGTGTTCGCCGACCTCGTCGATCAAGAGCTCGTACGCGCGAACACCGCGCGCGCCCAGCACCCGGCAGATCTCTACGCCGCGCTCGTCGCGGACGGCAAGCCCACCGCGGACGCGCCGGCCGATGCGAACAACGCGACCGCGGAGCTCGATCCGAACACCGCGTATCGCGTCGGCCTCGGGCTGCCCGGGCACCAGCTCGGTCCCGACGACGCGCTCGTCACGATCGTCGAGTTCAGCGACTTCCAGTGTCCGTACTGTGCGCGCGAAGCGCCGGTGCTCGAGAACATCCAGCGGAAGTATCCGACCCAGGTCCGGATCATCTACCGCCACATGGCGATGAGCTTTCACCGCAACTCGAGCATCGCGGCCGAGGCCGCGGTCGCGGCGGCGGTGCAGGGCAAGTTCTGGCCGTTCCACGATCAAGTGTTCTCGCATTTCGGTCACCTCACGCGCGCGGATCTCGAAGGCTTCGCGCGGGCCGCCGGGCTCGATCTCGTACCGTTCCGCGCCGCGCTCGACGATCG
>JBDTEH010000246.1:0-17148 GCA_039922635.1 Kofleriaceae bacterium
GGCAAGGTCGACAAGGCGATCGTGATCGACCAGCAGCCGATCGGCCGGACGCCGCGCTCGAACCCGGCGACCTACACCAAGGCGTTCGACCTGATCCGCGAGCTCTACGCGCAGATGCCGCAGGCCAAGACCTATGGCTACCAGGCCGGGCGGTTCTCGTTCAACGTCTCGGCGAAGCAAGGCGGCGGGCGCTGCGAGGCGTGCGAGGGCGCCGGCGTCCGCGAGGTCGAGATGCACTTCCTGCCGAACGTGTTTGTCACGTGCGAGGTTTGCAAGGGTCGCCGCTACAACGACGCCACGCTGCGCGTCGAGTACAAGGGCAAGAACATCGCGCAGATCCTCGAGACGCCCATCGAGGAGGCGGCCGAGCTGTTCAAGCACCACAAGCAGCTGTCGCGGATCATGGACACGCTCGTCGAGGTCGGTCTCGGTTACGTCGCGCTCGGTCAGCCGGCGACGACGCTGTCGGGAGGTGAGGCCCAGCGGGTCAAGCTCGCGCGCGAGCTCGCCCGGGTCCAGACCGGCCGCACGCTGTACCTGCTCGACGAGCCGACCACCGGCCTGCACTTCGGCGACGTCAAGAAGCTGCTCGAGGTGTTGAGCCGGCTGGTCGATAACGGCAACACGGTGCTCGTGATCGAGCACAACCTCGACGTGATCAAGACCGCCGACTGGATCATCGACCTCGGGCCCGAGGGCGGCTCTGCCGGTGGCGAGATCATCGCGGCCGGCACCCCCGAGGACGTCGCGCAGAATCCGCGCAGCTACACCGGCCAGCACGTCAGGCCGCTGCTCGAGCGCGACAGGCAGCTGCGTGCAGCGGCCTCGCGCGGCAACGGAAGCGGCGGCACGAAGCGAGCGGCCCCGAAGCGCCCGGCGGGCCCGGCCGACTCGGACGACGACGTCGACGCGCGCGCGTCGTGACCATCGATCCCGACAACGCGATCGTCAGGTTGTGCGCCGCCGGAATGGACGCCGAGGCGCATGATCAGGCCGCCGCAAGAGCGCTGTTCGAGCGCGCATGGCGCGAAGCTGACACCAGCTACGAGGCCTGCATCTCGGCACACTACCTCGCGCGGCACCAGCCCACGCCGGCGGCGACGCTCGAGTGGAACCGGATCGCGCTCGAGAAAGCGTGGGCCTGCGAGCCCGAGCTGGTCGCAGGATTTCTCCCGTCGCTCGAGCTCTGCCTCGGCGTGGCCTACGAAGCGGTCGGCGAGACAGTCGCCGCGCGCGCCCACCTCGAAGCCGCCGAGGCCGCGGCCATGGCGCTCGGCGACGATGGCTACGGTCAGATGATCGAGCGAGGCATCGCAGCAGCACTCGCTCGCGTCCGCAGCTGATCAGTGATGCATCGTCGTCGTCGTCGTCGCCTGATCGTGCTGTCTAAAACCGGACAGCAACGCCCGCGAAGCCGCCGCCGCCGCCCGACAGCGTCGGCACGACGTACGGCATCACCGTGGCCATTTCGGGATGACGCGCGCGCACGGCGTGATAGCGCTGGTTGTGATCGCTCGGCGCGATCGCCGCATCGCCGATCTCCCAGATATGAAGCCCCGTGAACACGATCAAGCTTCCGATGAACACGTCGGCGGCTCGGTCCTGACGGTGCTGGTCGGCGACGCTGCAGTCCCAACACTCGCCGATCGCCGTGGGCAGCGACGCAATCATCGCGACCATCGACGCGCCTTCGCCGAGCGTGAAGATCCAGCCCGTGTCGTGCCAGCGCCCCTCGATCGCCTGGCCCGTGCCGAAGCCGAGCGCGACGCTCGCGAGCACGCCGGCGCCCCACTGTCCGTCGCTGATCTCACCATCGTCGAGGATCTGACGGTCCTCGGCTGACATCATCGGCGGCGGTGGCGGGTTGAACGACAGCGTCATGCCCGGCGCCTGCGCGTGGGCAGTACGAACGGCAAACGCGAGGACGAAGACGAAGACGAAGACCACGGCGGTACGCATGTGGAGCCTCGCAAATGCAGCCACCGTGCCCGTCCGAAGTTTGCGTGTTTGCACGTTCACATTCCACCACAGCCTGCGGATCCAGGACAGCCCTGTCGCGGTCAGCGCTCGTCGCCGGCGAACGCCTGGACCTCGCCGATCGTCGCGGCGCCGGTCGCCAGCATCACGAGTCGATCGAACCCGAGGGCGATCCCCCCGCTCGGCGGCAGGCCCTCGCGGAGCGCCGCGAGCAGCTTGGCGTCGATCGGATACACCGGCCGCCCACGCGCGCGCCTCGTGTCCTGTTCCTCGCGGAACCGCAGCGCTTGCTCGTCGGGATCCACCAGCTCGTCAAACGCATTCGCGAGCTCGAGTCCACCGATATAGGCCTCGAAGCGCAGCGCCGTGCGTGGATCACCATCCTTGCGGCGCGCGAGCGCCGCCAGCGGCGCGGGCCAATCTTCGACCAGGATCGCGTGATCGAGCTGCGCGAGCGCCGGGTCGACGCGCGCGAGCCAGGCGGTGAAGAACGCGTCGTCCCACGCGAGGCCATCCGCGATCTCGATCTCGGCGGCGCGCACGGCGGTCGTGAGCTCGGCCGCGGACTCGTCACCGGTGACCCGGACGCCGGCCCACTCCCGCATCGCATCGCGCACCGTGATCCGCCGCCACGGCGGTGCGAGCGCGATCGTGCGGTCGCCGAGCCGCGCGTGATCGCCGCACACGGCATGGACGAGCTCCTCGGTATCGCGCGCGATCGACTCGATCGTGTCGAACGCGCGGTACCACTCGATCATCGTGAACTCGCCGGCGTGATGGGGGCCGCGTTCGTTGGCGCGGAAGCACTTGCAGACCTGGAAGATCTTTTCGAGCCCGCCGGCGAGCAGCCGCTTCATCGAATACTCGGGCGACGTGATCAGAAAGCCATCGCCGGCGGCGACCGCGTCGAGGTGGATCTCGAGCCCCGGGCTCGGCACGATCAGCGGGGTCTCGACCTCGAGGAATCCACGCGCGGCGAAGAACGCGCGCACCGTGGCGAGGGCGCGGGCGCGAGCCTCGAGCCGCGCGATCCGCTCGGGAGACAGCCGGGCGACCTCCGAAGCGCTCGTCGGCAGGTGCTCGCGGCCGCCGATCACCTCGCGGGTCGCGAGGTCGACGAACACCCCGATCCGCCAGCTGGCCGGGGCGTCCGCGATCGTATGTGTGGCGTGCTGCGTGCGCACGACCGCGCCGCCGCCGATCCGTGCGACCACGCGGCCGCGTTGCATCAGGTCTTGTTGACGCGCTCGACGTACTCGTGCGTGCGCGTGTCGATCTTGATCGTGTCGCCGACCCGGATGAACAACGGCACGCTCACCGTGGCACCGGTCTCCACCGTCGCGGGCTTCTGGACATTGCCGCTGGTGTCGCCCTTGACGCCCGGCTCGCTCGCCGTGATCTCGAGCTGCACGAACGTCGGCAGCGTGACGTCGACGGGGCGCTCGTTGAAGAACACCACCGTGCACGCCAGGTTGTCCTTCATCAGATCGTGCGCGTCGCCGATCAGATCGGCCGCGATCGTGACCTGCTCGTAGCTGGTCTGGTCCATGAACACGAGATCCCCGCCCTCTTTGTAGAGGAACTGCATGTCGCGGGTCTCGACATTCGCCGGCTCGAGCTTCTCGCCGGAGCGGATGTTGCGTTCGACGACGGCGCCGGTCAGCAGGTTCTTGAACTTCGTGCGGGTGAACGCCGCGCCCTTGCCGGGCTTCACGAACTGGAACTCGATGACGTTATAGGGGTTCCCGTCCATCAAGACCTTGAGGCCCTTGCGAATATCCGACGTATCGTACATGCCGGTCGAGCTTTAACCCGTCGGTGACTACGCTGTCAAACCTCACTTGCCCACCAGCCCGGCATGTGCGAATCACACGCGGTGGACGCGTCCGAGCATTATCGCCAATTGTTGCAGCTCGGGCGCGCGCAGTTCCTCGCGAGTGCCGCCCCGGCCGCGCTGGTCCGGTATCGCAAGGAGGGCGACCAGTTGCCCTCCTACTCGGGGCTGACCACGCTCACGATCGACGAGGATTCCGAGCAGGCGGCTGCCCGGGGCGAGTACCTCGTCGAGGAGACCATGCCGTTCGGCAAGGACTTGCCGCGAGAGGTCGAGCTCGAGGTCTATCCGCTCGCGAAGAAGCCAGGGGCGTCCTTTCCCGACCGGATCACGATCGGCCGCACGTCGAACAACGATCTAGCGATCGTCGATACGTCGGTGTCGCGGTTGCACGCGTACATCAAGCGCTCGGGTGCAGGCTGGCTGGTCGCCGATGCCGGTTCGAAGAACGGCACGTTCCTGGGGGGCGCGCGGCTCGACCCGCGCAAGGAGCAAGCGCTACCGTCGCGCGTCGAGCTCCGGTTCGGCGATGTCGATGTCACGTTCTACGTCGCGGCAGATCTGTTCGCGGCGCTTGGAGGTTCCTGATGGCCGTCGACGAGTGGGACTATCGTGAGGTCTGTCCAGATGGCGGCTGCGTCGGCGTCATCGGCGCCGACGGGACGTGCAAGGTCTGCGGCCGCGTGTCGCCGACCTGGGACAACGAGCGCGAGCGCGGCATGGTGGTCGACGGCGCCGACCCCGGGCTCGACCCCGTCGGCGACGAGGGCGACGACGACGACGACGACGACGGCGCTGACGACGGCGCTGACGGCGACGACGGCGATGACGACGATGACGACGATAACGGCGATAACGGCGACGACGACGGCGACGCCCCCGCGCTCGTACCGGGCCAGGACCCCGCGTGGTCGCGCCGCGCGCTGTGTCCAGACGGCGCGTGCGTCGGCGTGATCGGCGCCGGCGGCACGTGCTCGGTGTGCGGGAAGTCGGCTGCATGAAGGCGACCGTCGTCGGCGCGGGCGGCCTCGGCGGCCCCCTCGCGCTGGCGCTCGCCGCCGCCGGAGTCGAGCTCGTGATCGTCGACCCCGATGTCGTCGAGGTCTCGAACCTGCACCGCCAGATTCACTTCACCGCGGCCGACCTCGGCGAGGCCAAGGCGACGACGCTCGCGGCCCGGGTCGCCCGCGCCGGCGGACGCGCGAAGGGCTACCGGCTGCGCTGGGTCGCCGAGGACGGCGACGATCTATCCGGCGACAGCGACCTCGTCGTCGACGGCAGCGATGACCCCGAGACGAAGTTCGCGGTCTCGGACTGGGCGGTCGCCCGCGGCAAGCCCTACGTGATCGCCGCCGCGGTCCAGTTCGGCGGCAACGTCCTGGTCGGCGCGCCGGGCACCGCCTGCTATCGTTGCCTGTTCGAGGAGCCGGTCGCCGCGGCGACGTGCGCCGCCGCTGGCGTGCTCGGCCCGGTCGTCGGTGCGATCGGCGGCCTCGCGGCCGCGCTCGCGCTCGCGGTCGCACACGGCGGCGCGCACGGCAACCTCGGCACGCTGTACGTGTTCGACGATCTGCGCGCCTCTCCCGACCCGCGCGTCGTGCGATTCTCGCCCCGCGCCGGCTGTTCTGCGTGCGCGCAACGAAAGGCCAGCTAGATGGCGACGATCCGAGTTCCCGGCGCCCTGCGCCTCCTGACCGCCAACCAAGCCGATGTCGAGGTCGAGGCGGCGACCGTCCGCGCCGCGCTCGCCGCGCTCGACCAGCGCTACCCCGGCATCGCCGGCAAGATCCTGGACGGCGAGGCCGTCAAGCCATTCATCCGGATCTACGTCGGCGCCGACGACATCACCGCGCTGCAAGGTCTCGACACGCCGGTCACCGCGCGCGACGAGATCGCGATCATCCCGGCCATCGCCGGGGGCCGCTAACTCCTCGACCGAACCGGGATGATTCGAATCTTGCGCGACGATCAAGCACAGCGTTACGCGCGCCACCTCCAGCTCCCCGGGATCGGCGGCCTCGGGCAGACCGCGATCATGGTTGCCCACGCGAAGCTCGCGTTGCGCGAGCCCGACCCGCGCGCCGAGCTCGTCGCCGCTCAGTTCCTCGCGGCCGCGGGTGTCGGCACGCTCGTGATCACGAATGCCACGTCGGTGCAGCGCGCCGACGTCGCGGCCCACGCGCCGGATACGCGCGTGATCTCCGAGTCGGAAGGGGCGCACGAAGGCGTTCAGGCGCGGGCGAAGGAGCGCGAGGTCTCGCTCGCGCCGCGGCCGGAGTGGTGGCCGTCGAGCGGCGGCGACGACCTCGCGCTCGCGTACTTTCGTGGCGGCCTCGCGGCGATCCGGTTCCTGATCGACGCGGCGGCCCGCTAAGCTATCTCCGTTCGCCTTCGGTCGAGTCATGTCGCCAGGTTCGACACCAAAGATCGAGCAGGTCGTGACCATCCCGGTGCTGCGGGCCGTCGCGGCGCACGCGGTACGCTGCTTTCCGGAGGAGTGCTGCGGCTACCTCACCGCCGAGCGCGTGGTCGAGTGCACCAACGCGCAGGCGAGCGGCGTGCACCCGACCGCGCCCGACCGTGGTGCGGAGTCCGGGTTCGTGATCGCGGGCCGCGAGCTGCTCGCGTTCGCCCGCAGCTTCGACGGACCTGCCCCCGCGCGCGTCGTCTATCACTCGCACACCAACGGGCGTGCGTACTTCTCCGAGGTCGACCGCGACGTGGCGCGCGGCGCGAGCTACCCCGTGCATCACCTCGTGGTCGGCGTGGACGCCTCCGGGCCGACCGAGGCGGCGCTGTTCGACGCCGCGTTTGTCGAGATCGCGCGCTGGCCGGGCGAGGTGCTACGGTAGCCGCGATGGCGACCGAGAAGCTCGAGATCTTGCGCGACCAGCTGGCCCGCTACGGTCAGGTCGTCGTCGCATTCTCGGGTGGCGTCGACTCGGCGTTCCTGCTCAAGGTGGCGGTCGACGTGCTCGGCGAACGGACCCACGCGGTCACCGCGGTGTCCGCGACGATGGCGCGCTCCGAGGTCGAAGCGGCGATCGCGCTCGGCGGCGACCTCGGGCTCGGCGCGCGTCACCACGTCGTCGAGTCGCACGAGCTCGAGGTGCCCGGCTTCGCGGACAACCCGGCGCATCGCTGCGCGCTGTGCAAGACCGAGCTGATGACCATCGCGCAGCCGATCGCGAGCGCGCTCGGCGATGCACCGATCGTGCTCGGCACGAACCTCGACGACCTCGGCGACGTCCGCCCCGGCATCTCGGCGGCCCGCGAGCGCGGCGCGTTCATGCCGATGGTCGACGCCGGCCTCGCGAAGGCCGAGATCCGCGCGCTCTCGAAGCAGCTCGGCCTGGGGACGTGGGACAAGCCGCAGCTCGCGTGCCTGTCGTCGCGGTTCCCGTACGGCACGCGGATCACGCCGGAGCGCCTGCGCCGCGTCGATGACTTCGAAGATGGTCTGCGTGCGCTCGGGTTCCGCCAGCTCCGCGTCCGGTTCCACGACACCATCGCGCGCCTCGAGGTCGAGGTCGGCGAGCTGCCGCGCATGCTCGAGGTCCGCGACCAGGTCGTGGCGCTCGGCAAGCGGCTCGGGTTCGCGTACGTCGCGCTCGATCTCGCCGGGTTTCGTTCGGGCTCGCTCAACGAGGTGTTGGTCCAGCTCCACAAGAGGCCGGCCTGACGGCACGCGTGGTGGCGAGCGCGGTCGTGGCGGTCGTGGCCGTCGCCTCGGCCACGGCTGCCTCACCGGCCAAGAAGGACCGCGAGCTCGCCGCGAGGTCGCGCAACCATCCACCCGCGCCAGCCGCCGGCACCAAGCCACGTCCGCTGATCAACCTGTTCAACGAGCACACCCACGAGTGGCTCGCGGTCGATGCCACCGCCCTGCCCGCCGACAACGATCACTTCCTGCGCGACCACTACACGAACAAGACGATCGTGATGGACCCGCGGCTCGTGCCGATCCTCGTCAAGGCGGCGCAGCACTTTCACAGCGATGTCGTCGACGTGGTCTCGGGATTTCGCCACCCGAAGTTCAACCTGATCCTGCGCAAGAAGGGCCACCAGGTCGCCCGCGACAGCCAGCACACCCACGGCCACGCGATCGACTTCTTCATCCCGAACGTCACGACCCAGCAGCTGCGCGCGTGGGCCACGGCGCAGCACCTCGGGGGCGTCGGGCTCTACCTGCAGAGCGGCTTCGTTCACATGGACACCGGACCGATCCGGTCTTGGTCCGGCGACTAGCTGCTACGATGGGCCCATGTCGATAGCCGCCTGGGTGGGCATCGGCGTGCTCGCCGCCTTGATCGGGGTCGTGATCCACGACCTCACGCAGAAGCGCCACGCGATCATCCGCAACTTCCCCGTCGTCGGCCACCTGCGGTTTTGGCTCGAGGCGCTCGGCCCGGAGCTGCGCCAGTACATCGTCACCAGCAACGACGAGGAACGGCCGTTCTCGCGCGATCAGCGGCGCTGGGTCTATTCGTCGTCGAAGAAGGAGAATAACTACTTCGGGTTCGGCACCGACAACGACCTCGAGCGGCCGGGCTACATCCTGGTCCGCCACTCGGCCTTTCCGATCCACACGCCGCATCTCGGCGAGGCCGGCTACGATGCCGAGTATCGGCTCCCCTGCCTCCGCACGCTCGGCGGCCATCGCAACCGCAAGCACGCGTTCAAGCCGACCTCGCTCGTCAACACGTCCGCGATGTCGTTTGGCTCGTTGTCGCCCCACGCGGTCGAGGCGATCAACCGCGGCGTGGCGCTCGCCGGGGCGCTGCAGAACACCGGCGAAGGCGGCATCTCGGAGTACCACCGCAAGGGCGGCGACATCATCTGGCAGATCGGCACGGGCTACTTCGGCTGCCGCACGCCCGACGGTTCGTTCTCCATGGACAAGTTCCGCGAGTCGGTCGCCTCGGCGCGGGTCCGCGCGATCGAGATCAAGCTGTCGCAAGGCGCGAAGCCCGGGCTCGGCGGCGTGCTGCCGGCGGCGAAGATCACACCGGAGATCGCGCGGATCCGCGGCATCCCGATGGGCCGCGACTGCATCTCGCCGGCGGCGCACACCGCGTTCCGCGACGTCTCGAGCATGCTCGACTGGATCGAAGCGCTGGCCGACGCGACCGGGTTGCCGGTCGGCATCAAGTCGGCCGTCGGCGAGACCCAGTTCTGGCGCGACCTCGCGAACCAGATCGATCGGACCCACCGCGCGCCGGACTTCATCACGATCGATGGCGGCGAAGGCGGCACCGGCGCCGCCCCGCTGGTGTTCACCGATCACGTCGCGTTGCCGTTCCGGCTCGGGTTCGCGGAGGTCTACCGCACGTTCGCCGAGGCTGGGGTCCAGCATCAGGTCGTCTTCATCGGATCCGGGAAGCTCGGGTTCCCCGAGTCCGCGCTGCTGGCGCTCGGGCTCGGCTGCGACCTCGTCAACGTCGGGCGCGAGGCGATGCTGGCGATCGGCTGCATCCAGGCCCAGCGCTGCCACACGGGCCACTGCCCCACCGGCGTCGCGACCCAGAACAGGTGGTTGATGCGCGGCCTCGATCCGACGCTGAAGTCGGCACGGCTCGCGAACTACCTCGCGACGCTGCGCAAGGATCTCACGCAGCTCGCGCACGCGTGTGGCGTCGCGCACCCGGCGCTCGTGCCGCTCGATCAGCTCGCGATCATCGGCGGCCCCGAGGGGCCGTTGCCGGCGCGCGAGGTCTACCGCTACCAGCCGGGCTGGGGCCTGCCGCCGCTCGACCCCGCTCCGCTCCGGGCTGCGTGATAGGGTCCCGCCATGGCTGCGGATGTCCTGGTCTGGCTCGACATGGAGATGACGGGGCTCGATCCCGCGAAGGAGCGGATCATCGAGATGGCGACGATCCTCACCGACGGTAACCTCGTCGAGATCGCGATCGGCCCCGACCTCGTGATCCATCAAGCGGACGACATCCTCGCCGCGATGGACGACTGGAATACGAAGCATCACGGCGGATCGGGTCTGGTCGAGCGAGTCAAGGCCTCGACCGTGACCGAGGCCGACGCCGAGGCGCTCACCATCGCGTTCATCAACGCGCACGTGTCCGCGAAGGAACGTCCGGTGCTCGCCGGCAACTCGATCCATCAGGATCGCCGGTTCGTGCGCAAGTACATGCCCGTGCTCGAGAAGCGCCTGCACTACCGGATGGTCGACGTCTCGACGATCAAGGAGCTCGGCCGCCGCTGGTTCCCGGCGATCGTCGCCAAGCAACCGCAGAAGCACGAGACCCACCGCGCGCTCGACGACATCCGCGAATCGATCGACGAGCTGCGGTTCTATCGCCAGCACGTGTTCTTGCCGGCTACGCCCCCGGCCACCTGAGCCGGGGCGGAGCTCACGACTCGGTCCACCGGCTGCGCCCACGGCCGATCGCTGGTGTCCGGGCTCGTTCACCTGCAAAGCGGCCGCTTCTGCCTCATCCGCGACCAGCTTCGGTCGCGCCTGCGCGAAGCAGTTACACGGGGCTCACCGAAGGATTCGGCGAGCTCTGCGCGTTGCGGAGCGTTGCGGCGAGGTCAACGCGATATGATTTACCCCCGTGCAGGACACACTCGTGATGATCATGGCGGGCGGCAAAGGCTCCCGGCTCGGCCCGCTGACGATCCACCGGTCCAAGCCCGGCGTGCCGTTCGCAGGCCGCTACCGGATCATCGACTTCGTCCTGTCGAACTTCGTCAACTCGGGCTACCGCAAGATCTACGTGCTCACGCAGTACATGTCGTCGAGCCTGATCAAGCACCTGTCGCGCAACTGGCGGCTCACGGGCTTCGGCGAGTACATCGAGGTCGTGCCGGCGCAGATGCGGCTCGGCGAGTTCTGGTACCGCGGCACCGCCGACGCCGTGTATCAGAACCTCAACCTCGTGAAGGACGCCCGCGCCGATCACATCGCGATCTTCGGCGGCGACCACATCTACAAGTTCGCGGTCGATCAGATGGAGGAGCAGCACCGGGCGAACCACGCCGACCTGACGGTCGCGGCGTTTCCCGTGCCCACGGCCGAGGCGAGCGCGTTCGGCATCATCGACGTCGACAGCGAGGGCCGGATCACGAAGTTCATCGAGAAGCCCGCGACCCCACCCGAGATGCCCGGCCGCCCCGGCTGGTCGCTGGTCTCGATGGGGAACTACTTCTTCCGCCGCGACGTGCTCGAGCGCGCGCTCGGCGCCAACGGCAACGGTAACGGCACCGACGCCCGCACCACGCGCCACGATTTCGGCAGGGACATCATCCCCCAGATGATCGCCGAGGGCCGGCGCGTGTTCGTCTATGACTTCGCGCAGAACCTGATCCCCGGCGAGGCCGAGGGCCTCGAGCCGTACTGGCGCGATGTCGGCACGATCGACTCGTACTTCACCGCGAACATGGAGCTGCGCGCGCGCGTCCCCGCGCTCGATCTGTACAACCGGCAATGGCGGATTCGCAGCGCCCAGCGCGACTACCCGCCGGCGCGGTTCGTGCGCGCCGCGGAGGGTGCGCGCGCCTCGGAGGTCGACGACAGCCTGGTGTGCGAGGGCTCGATCGTCGCGTCGGCGTCGGTGTGCTCGTCGGTGCTCGGCTACGACTGCTTCGTCCACCACGATGCGGTGGTCGACTCGTCGCTGGTCCTGTCGGGCTGCGATATCGGCCGCGGCGCGCGACTCCACCGCGTGATCCTCGACAAGAACTGCAAGATCGAGCCGGGCACCGTGATCGGCGAGGATCTCGCCGCGGATCTCGAGCGCTTCCCGTTCGTGACCGAGACCGGCATCGTCGTGGTCCCGAAGGGCACGCACGTGCCGGCACGCGGGCCGTGCGTGCTCGCGAACGACGTCGCGGAGCTGCTCGAGCACGATCCCGAGCTCGGCACCAAGATGCACGCGGGATCGTTCGTCGTCTCGACCCAGAGTCGTCACAGCTACGACTCCGCCGGTCCCCGCTTCAAGAAGTTCGCTGGCGACTGATAAGAAGGCTCATGCGAGTTGTTCACGTCGCCAGCGAGGTCGCGCCGTTCGCGCAGTCCGGCGGGCTCGCGGATGTCGTCGCCGGGTTACCGGCCGCCCAGGCCGGGAGCCACGGTCTCACCACCGCCGTGATCGTCCCGTTGTACCGCGGCGTGGCGACGGCGGTCGCCGCACGCTCGATCGAGCTCTCGCCCGGCACACCGATCGCGATCGGCGTGGGCCCGTACGCCTTCGCCGGCGCGCTGCGTACCGCGCGCGTCGGCCACGTGAGCTACGGGTTCGTCGACGTGCCGGCGCTCTACGATCGCGCCGGCACGCTCTACGGCCCGGGCGGCGCCGCCGAGTTCAGCGACAACCACGTGCGCTTCGCGGCGCTCGCGAAGGTCGCGGTGTCCTATGGTCACCTCCTCGTCGGTGGGACACCCGATGTGCTCCATGTCCACGATTGGCAGGGGGCGCTCGCGGCGATCTACGCGCGGCTCGCGAACGCGCCGTGCGCGATCGTCGCGACGATCCACAACCTGGCCTACCGCGGCATCTTCGCGAAGCAGGCGATGGCCGAGCTCGGCCTGCCGTGGGCGTGGTTCGACGTCCACCACCTCGAGTTCTACGATCAGGTCTGTCTGCTCAAGGGCGGGCTCGCCGCCGCCGACGCGGTGACGACGGTGAGCCCGACGTATGCGCGCGAGATCCTCACGCCGGAGCGCGGCGAAGCGCTCGAGGGGTTCTTGCGCTGGGACGTGCGACGGCTCGTCGGCATCGTCAACGGCATCGACACGGCGGCGTGGGATCCAGCGACCGATCTCGCGCTGCCCGCGACCTTCAGCGCTGCGGCGCCCGCCGGCAAGGCCACGTGCCGCACCGCGCTCGCGCACGAGCTCGGGCTCGCGCTCGCCGATGACGAGCCGCTGATCGGGGTGATCGCGCGGATGACCGGGCAGAAGGGCCTCGATCTCGTCGCCGAGATCGTGCCGGAGCTCCAGCGGCTCGGCGCGAAGCTCGTCGTGCTGGGCTCGGGCGAGCCCGCGCTCGAGGATCGCTTTCGCTACCTCGCGCGCACGTTCGAGGGCCACGTCGCGCTGCGGATCGGCTTCGACCTCGCGCTCGCGCGCCGGATCTACGCTGGCTGTGATCTGTTCGCGATGCCGTCGCGGTTCGAGCCATGCGGGCTCGGACAGCTCTATGCGATGCGCTACGGCACCATCCCGATCGTGACGGCGGTCGGTGGGCTGCGCGACACGGTGACCGATCCTGGTACCGGGATCCGGTTCGACACGCCGCAGGTGTTGCCGTTCCTGCACGCCCTCGAGCGCGCGATCGCGATCGTGCGCGACCTGCCGCAATCTGCGGCAGTCCGCCGAGCGGCGATGGCTCGCGACTCGTCGTGGACCGCCTCGGCGTTGCAGTACGTGAAGCTGTACCGCTCGCTGCGCACGTGAGGTCCGCGCAGCGGACCGAGAGTCCGAACGCCGGACCGTTTGGGGATCAAAGTGTCCGTGGCGCGGACCACGAAAGTCCGAAGGTCGGACCGCTGCCAGCTCCGGTCGTCCGGTGTGCGGACGTGCTGAATGTGACATCGGCGCCCGGTTTGAGAGCGCTTCGCAGCGTGACGCATCGCGGCGTGATCAGGCCTGTCAACAACTGGCGATTAACCCTGGGTTATTCACAACCCAATCAACACCTAAGTCCACGAATCCAAAGGCGCAGGACAGCTACGAGGGTGGGCTGTGAACAAGTTGTGATCCCGGTGTGCTGCCCCCCTACGGGAGCGACGGCGCTTCAATAACTTAGGGGATATGTCGCAACGTATGTGGATCGCACCCACATCTCCGGATGATCGCCTTCATCCGGATCGGGAGTGTGATCTTTCAGTCTCACGCGAATCTGGTTCTGAACGACATCCAGACCTGCGGTGGACCGAAGCAAGTCCAGGCGGTCCCCAGGCGGTGCTCAGGCGGGCGCCAGCACGCACTGGCGACTCCTGGCGGACGTCAGGTGCCGCTGGGCGCGCGCAGGGGCGCCGAGTCGAGCGCACGCGTGGACGAGCCGGAGGTCGCGGCTGCGCTGCCGCTCGTCCCCGTATCCCCCGCATCCCCCGCATGCCCCGCATCCTCGGGGACGACCTCGGTGACCTGCATCAGAATGCGGCAGGCCTCGTCGTCCTTCGCATCGCACGCGCGGGTCAACAATTGCTTGCCGCGCTCGATGTCCTTGGCCAGCCCGACGCCCTGCAGGACCATCTGGCCGAGCACGCGACAGGCGATCGGATCATCGGGCAAGCACGCACGCTCGAGCCACACCGCGGCGGCGGTCGTCGATTTCGGCAGCCCCTTGCCCTCGAGGTACATCACGCCGATCTGACGGCACGCGGTCGGATCGCCCGAGTCGCAGCCAAGCTTGTAATGGTTGATCGCCTGCTTCCAGCGCAGCGCCGGTCCCTTCGTCGACCGCATCGCATCGAGGTCGCCGGCGTTCTTGCACGCGAACGGAACGTTGGCCTTGCAGGCCTTGTCGAGGAGTTGATCCGCCTTGGCGAGGTCCGGCGTGACGCCACGCCCGTCGCGATACATCAAGCCGAGGTTGCGGCAAGCGAGCTTCATGCCGCCGTCGCACGCGCGCGCATAGACCTCGGTCGCGTGCGTCGGGTTCTTGTCGACGCCAATACCCTCGGCGAGGTTCATGCCGAGGTTGTTGCACGCGGACAGGTTGTTGCCGGTGCACGCTTGCCCGAACAACGCGGTCGCGCGGCGCAGGTCCGGCGACACGCCAGTGCCCTCCTGGTAGATCACGCCGAGCTGGCGACACGCTTCGAGGTCCCCGGCGACACACTTCTTGTCGAGGGTGCCCGCGAGCTCCGCGGGATCGACCGACTCGGGTGCATCCTGGGGCACCGCCGTCGCGGCCTTCTTGCAACCGACCACCGAGCCGCACGCGATCGCGACGACGATGGCGATCAGCGAGCGCGTCATGACGGTGTCGTAGCACTATCGAGCGACGGCTGGATAGAGCGTTCGCGCATAGGCGGCGCGCGTCGCCTCTCGTTGCGTCGCCGTGGGCTGGACCAGCGCAAACGCGGCGATGCCCGCCACGCAGATCGCGGCGGCGACCGCGAGGCCGCGCCACCCCGCGCCGGCGCGCACGATCGCGACCCCCGCGAGCGTCGCGATCCCCACGAACAGCAGCACGGCCGAGCCGACCCCGAGCCCGAGCCCGAGCATCGACAGCGCGTTCGGCGCGATCGCGTGATCGCCGAGCAGCCGGAACGCGATCTCGTAGAGCGGGTTCGCGAACGTGTCGGGCCAGGTCGGCAGCGTCGCGGTCGAGACCGTGTAGATGACGATGCCGATCAGCACGAGCCCCGAACCGGCGGCGACCCGGCGCCAGTCGTCGCGCCACCGCGCGAACGCCGCCGCGATCAGCGGCAACAGGAACGGTTGCAGCGCGACGATGTAGCGCGGGCCGACCTCCCAGCCCGCGTGCCACGCGGTCAGCGAGGTGACGAAGTAGAAGAAGATCAGCGTCAGCACGGCGACCGTGATCACGAGCGCGCGCTCACCGACCTTCCAGAGATAGACGCCTCCGGGGATCGCGAGCAGCCACCACGGCGCGAGCGCGATCAGGCCGTTGCTCGGCGCCACGGTGCTACCGACCATCGCGTCCCACTTCGGGTACGTCATGCCGAGCAAGCCATGCACGTGATCGGCGGCGTACGTGACGGCGTAGTTGTAGCCAGTCGCGAACGGGCTGCCGAAGCACGCCGCGTGATAGTAGAGCAGGATCGCACTCGGCACGACCGCACCGAGTCCCGCCAGCGCGAACGCACGCGCGACCTCGCGCCGCGGCCACGCGCGCATGCGCACGACGAGATAGCCGGCGAGCGGCACGATCGCGAACACCGTCTGATAATCGGCGGCCGGCGCGAGCGCTGCGAGGAACCCGACCGCGATCATCGTCGGTGACGCGCGGGTACGCCCGGCCACGCCGTCGCCGAGGATCCACGCGGCGGCGATACAGACCGCGCTGAGCTGGTGCGCGTAGAACTGCAACGCGTAGGTGAACGCCATGGACCCGACCGCGTACGCGATCAGCACGAGCTTGCGCGTCGCCGGATCGGGCGCGAAGCGTGCGAGATAACCGTACAGCAACCACAACAGCCACAAGCTCGGGACCACGCCGGTGACCATCCGGCACAGCCACATCGTCGTCGCGAGGCTCGGCTCACCGGCCAGCCGCACGAGCGCGTAGACCGGCGCCGCGACGAGCGACGCGCCCGGGGCCTTGTTCTGATAGTAGTGCCCGCCATAGCGCGAGAGATCGGACGTTCCGCCCCACGTCGCGACGCCGCGATCGATCGCGAACGTGTGGTCCTCGACCATCGCCTTGACGAGGTACACGCGCGGTAGCTCGTTCGCGCTCTGCAGCTTCGGGTAGTACGGGAACAGGTAGAGGTACGCCGCGGCGATCGCGCACAGCCAGCCGTATCGGCTCCAGAACGTTGCGGGGGGCACGTGAACCGGAGACGTGATACCACCTCGACTCGTCGAATGGCTCGCTACCGATCGCATCGCGACGCGCACCACGCGGACACGAGCCGAGCGATCGCGATGACGGCGTACGGTGTGGCGCTGTTCGCGCCGGTCGAGCTCGCGCTCGCGGTGTGGGCGTACTCCGGGCCGGTCGAGGCCGGCACGCTCGCGCGGCTGGTCCCGCTCGTCGCCACCTACTCGTTGTGGCTGTGGCTCGGTCTCCGGTTCGGTCTCGCGGCGGTGATGCGCGTGGCGCGCTGGCTGCGCGGCACACTCGACGCGCGCGCGCTGCGCGCCGAGGGCTGGTTCGTCGCGGGGCCGCTGGTCGAGGGTGCGCGCCCCAACGTCCCGATCGTGTGGGCGACCCTCGCGAGCGCCGGCGTCGCGGTGGCCTTGATCGCCAAGAGTGCCGCGTGGGCCGAGGCGCAGTTCAAGGAAGCCGAGCTGCGCGGCTTGTTGATCGCGGGGCTCGCGCTCGCGGCGGTCGCGGTCGCGCGCGGCACGTATCCGTTCTTCCGGGTCGCGGCGCGCAGCGCGGCCGCCGCGCTCGCTCCGATCCTGCACGGCCTCAACCCACTCGGTCGCTGGCGCGCGGCCGGTGGCGCGCTCGCGGTGGCCGCCGGCGGCGCGCTCGTCGCGCTGTGGTTCGGGCTGCCGCAGAGCCGGTCGGTGCTGCCCGCGCGGCTCGCGATCTCCGCGATCACGCTGGCGCTCGGCATGGGCCTCGGCGCGTACCGCCACGCCCGCCCCCACCGCCGCTCGCGCCGCACGCGCCGCACGCGGCTGAGGGCACTCGGGCTCGCCGCCGCGACGCTCGTGGTCGTGATGGCGACCT
>JBDTEH010000247.1:0-10541 GCA_039922635.1 Kofleriaceae bacterium
CGCCGATTCGCAAGCGGCCGCGCAACGCACCGGTGAGCCCGAACAGCGCGGCGAGGCGCGGACGGCCCATGCGGCAGTGAAACGCGTCCTCGCCCTCGAGGATCGTCGCGTCGAAGTCGAGAAAGCCGTTGTAGAGAAAGCGCGGTGAAGAGTCCGCGAAGCCGGGGAGCCTGCGCGCGAACGCCCGCAACACGTGTTGTGCCGCCAGAGCGAGCGCGACATCGGCCGGCGACGCGAGGTCAAGCGCGAGCCACGCGAGCATGCTCGCGGCCGCATGACCGGTCGCGAGCCCGATGCTCGCCGCCAGGTCGAGCCCGCCGACTTCGAGCACCGACGAAGCGCGCAACGCGCGACGCTGGTCACGGGTCAGTGACGCGGCCGCGAGCCATTCGCCACGGGGCTCGCCTGCGATGACGAGCAGCGGCTGGTCGTATCGCGTGACGATCGCCGAGAGCTTCTGCGCGGACGCCGCACCTCGTTGCCACATCGCTGCGGCGAGGTGCGCGGCGTTCGGCAGCCACGCGTCGAGCTCCGCGTCCGGATCGACCCCGCACAGCCGCTTCCACAGCGGATCGATGAGCACCTCTTGGCGCTGCTCGTGTCCCGCGGCGCGCGATAGCACCGCGAGCCGTGCGAGACCGGCGTCCGCGCCGAACAGCTCCTCGAGCGGGAGCTCCGCGATCCGCGGCAGCAACAGGAGCAAGCCGCCGAGGCGCGTGTACCAGCTCGCGGGCGCGGCGATCGGGCGTGTGGCGGCCGTGCCGAGCGCTGCGAGCAGCGCTTCGCGAGGCTCGGATGCGAGCGCGAGCAGCGGTGCCAGCGAGGGGGCGTCCACGATGTCGACCGCGGCCGTGGACGCTGGAAATCCACGCTCGTCACCACGAGCGAGCGCCGCCACCGCGACCGCGATCTCGAGCGCCGCGTGGACGTGAATCTCCGGCAGCGTGCGACCCGCGAGTGCGCGCGCGACCAGCACCAGGCCTGCTTGCCACGCTGACGGCAAGCTCGCCATCGTCGGCAGCCACGTCGACACGAGCGGCGCGAGCGCGCGCGCGACGGCTTCGAGACCGTCGACCGCGACGCGCGTCGCGACCACGGCTTCGCAGACGCGTCGTGCTTCGCGCGGTCCGAGCGCGGCCAGCACCGCCGTCAGCTCGAGCGGCGTCAGCGTCGCTAGCGCCGCCATCCCGCGCGCCGGCTCTTCGATCAGCGCCGAGCGCAGCTGCGCCGCGGCCGAGAGCGCCGCGAGCCCTCGCCAACGCTTGTAGTACCAGGCCTGCGCCGCGTGTCCCGACGCGGTGTCGACGAGAAACCGCGCGAGGTAGTGAGCCTGGTCGGGAAACCGCACCATGCTCGTGCGCGCTTCCGGCCGCAGCCAAGCGGCGAGCCCTGCGGCGATCCGTGCAGCCCACTGCTTGGCGAGTGCATTCGGATCGAGCGACGTGTCGAGCTCGAACGAGAGCTCGAGCTTGCGGATCAAGATCACCTCGTCGCCGAGCTTACCGAGCGGAGCGAGCAGCTCGCCGAGCGCCGTTGCGAGCCGATCGCTCGCGTCGTTCAGACGCACGCGCACCGCGCTCGGATCGCGATGGTCCTGCGGCACCGCGCACTCCATCGCCAGCCGACCGATGGTGACGGCGTCCATCATCTACCGCGCGATGTATGCGGTGAAGTTGAACGCGTAGTCGACGGTGATGCCGCCGGACATCTGCACGACGAACCCGTTGCCGTCGGCGAAGTCGATGTACGGCGTCGGGATCCCCCAGATTCCGGGTGCGCCGACCAGCTGGATCATCACGATCGGAGTCGCCGCGAACGGGATGTTGAACGAGACGGCGTAGCGCCCGACGCCCGATCGCGTGCTCCCGAAGGCCTGCCCCGGGCTGGTGTTGCCGTTGCTATCGACCGAACCCGGCACGATCGCCCAGTTCACGTAACCGCCGGGGACGAGGAAGTGCTGATTCGCACCCACGCGGATGTTGCCGTTGACGTCGAGCGCCTCGAATGGGTTGTCCGTGCCGATCCCGACGCGACCACCCGCGGTGATCGTCATGCGCGCGGTGTTGTTCGTGTTGACCGTGAGATCGTGGTTGGTTACCGATCCGATCGACGTGCCGGAAGCGTCGGCCCCCAGCACCATCTTGGCGCCGCCGGTCTTGAGCAGCGCGATCTGCGCGCTCGCTGCGTCCTCGATGCCAAGCCGGTGCGCCGGCGTCGACGTGCCGATGCCGACATTCCCGCTCGGTTTGACCCAGAGCGTTCCGACCGCGGTATCGGCACCGGTAGACAGCACGACAGAATCGTCGCTGCTGTCGGCGACGAGCCAGATGCCGTTGGCGTTGACGTCGACTCTGCCTTCATGCTTCTGGTCGGCGGTTCGAAACAGCGCCGACGCGTGACCATCGGCCTCGACCGTGAGCGCGTTTGCCGGGTCGGGGTTGAACGTGCCGATGCCAACCTGACCAGTCTTGCTGATGCTCAGGTGGGTCTGCGGATCCTTCGTCGGATCGGTGCCGTCGTCCGTCGGATCGGCACCCCCTGTACGAAATCGCAGGTCGTGGAGACCCTTCGTCCCGATCACGCCGCCGTCGAGGCCAGCTCCCAGGAACAGCGCCGTTCCAGCGCTCGCGTTTTCGAGCTCGATGTAGGCGTTGCTTGCGCCCTTGATATCCAGGAGTTGGGTCGGCGAGTCGGTCCCGATGCCGACGTTGCCGTTGTCGAGCACCGACATCAGTGTCGTCGGCGGATCGAACGTGACCGACGCACACGGCGCGGGCGTCTTCGGATTCGAGACGGACTCGATCAACAACCGATTGTGCGTGTTCGTGTCGAGCGCCTTGCCGATCACGACCTCGAGATCTGCGTTGTTGCTGCCGGCTTTGGTGTGATCCGTGCGCTGCAGGAACGTCGGCGTGCTACCCGTGGCGGTCGCCGGATCGTAGTTCGTTCCCGACGAGTCGCGCAGCTCGATCCTGCCTGGCGACAGCACGCGAACATCGTCGACGACGCGCATCTTGCCCTCGACCCATACGAGCTCGTTCGGCATCGCGCCATCCGCGCAGGTGGCGAAGTCGCGGTCGTGCGATGCATCCGTGAGATCGCCGGCACCGCACGCGGTGGAGATCGTCTGCGGATCGTCATCGCCCACGTCGGTGGTGCGGCGGCGAAAGCGGATCAGGTTGTCAGACGCATAGACATCCTCGGCGACCACGCCGGCATACCGGCGCAGGCGGCGTGCGTGGATCAGCTTGGCGCCGGTCGGATCACCGCCATCGGTCAGCGACACGAACTGGCCCGGCGTACCCGCCTGCCAGCCGACCTCGCCGAGCGAGATCAGCCAGTGGCTCTTCGCGTCGTCCGCCAGTGGGAGATCCTGATACGGGATCGACGAATCGCACACGACCTGACCGAGATCGTTGAAGACGCGGAGTGCCGTGCGCGCGTCGTCGACGGTCTCGCCGCCGACCGAGATCCCCGACTGCTGGCTCGCGAGCGACTTGAAGCCGACCTCGTATTCGTAGCTCTCGGCGACGCGGCTGTACGCGTCGCCGCCGTTGCAGCACACCTGGAACCCGGGGCGCGTCGCGTTGGTCTGGCCCTCGTCGTAGCGAAGCCACACCTGCACCGGCCCGCTCGGCTGTCCATTGAAGCGATCGACGCCGAGCCGCACGGGGTTGACGACGACGATCGGGCGGCCGTAACCGTCGATCGCGTAGCCGGGCAACAGGAACATATCCACCGCTCCGCTGGCCACCGGCTGCTCGAGCAGCTGCAGGCCCGCGACGATGCCCCACGTATGGCCGCCGACGAGGTGGCGCGAGGCCTGATCTCGCAGGTAGATGACGAGTTGTTCGAGATCCGAGGCGCTGAGGTACTCGCCCTCGAAGAACAGCGGGCGCTGCTCGGCGATGTCGTTCACTTGCCCCCCTTTTTCTTCGCCATGTCGCCGACCATCTTCTCGAGCACGGCGACGCGCGCCTGCAGATCACTCGATACGGCGCTCGTGACCACCGGCCGCGCGAGCTGGTTGAGCAGCAGGAACGGCGCGAGGTTGGCCTTTTCGACATCGGCGAGCGGCGCCTTGCTCTGAAGGCCGAGGATCGCCGCCGGATCGACCGCCGCGTTACCCCGTGTGAAGGCGCTCGCGAGCAACGCGCTCATCGTCTGGTTTTCCTTCGCGAGCTGCGGGTCGACCTCGGGATTGACCTTCATGTACGCGACATCGGGGGAAGCGACGTTGGTGCCGGCAACGCCGACGACCTCGCGCCGGAACGCGAAGTCGGCACAGCAGAACTTCGCGATCGAGTCCTGAAGCGTCTTGAACCACGGGATCCAGCCGAACCAGTACTCGAGCGTCGGCCAGGTGACCACGAGCCTACGCAGGTGCGTCCAGTTGCACACGCGCAGCACCTTGCAGTCCTTCTTGCGCACGGTGACGATCGCGAGCGGTACACGATCATCGGAGGTGCCGCACGGTGCGGGCGGCAGCAGCGCCGCGCACAAGCACGCGAACAGGGCCTCGAGCTCGAGCTCGACATACAGGGTAGCCGCCGCGTTGATCTTCGATTCGAAGGCCTGGTCGTCGGTCGACGGACACTCGATACTCTGGAGTGTCGTCACGGCGGTGCAGTTCGCCTGAGGGCCACTCGTGAAGAACGCGATCAGCGCCGCCTTCATGCGGCAGCACCACAGGTACCACTGGTCCCGGTTCTGATCGATCGGTGTGGTCGGCCGCTGCGGCAGCGACGCCATGAACGGCTCGATGCAGCAGTTGATCGCATCGATGAGGCCGCCGGACAGCTGCGTCTGGCCGTCCCTGGGCGGGATCTCGGTCGGTGCGAGGAACGCGTCCCACGAGTAGCCCTCGCAGATCGCGGTGGCTTCGCATTCGGCCGGCGGGTTGCGCGGTCGCTGCGCCGTCGTCGCCGTCATCGCGTTCGTCGGCGCGGTCGACGTCATCTTCGCGCCGCAGCCGCAGCCGCAGCTGCCACCGCACGAGCAGGAGCTGCCCTTCGCCGCACACCCGCAGTTGGGGCTCGAGCGCAGCGCCGTGATCGTGCGCGCCTGCGTCTCGGTGTAGCGGATCGCGAGCACCCAGTCTTCTTCGACGTCGTCGCAGTTGCTCTGCCCGTTGTTGCGCGACGACGGCACGCACGTGATGTCCTGCGGCTGGCAGCGCTTGATCAGCGAGCAGATGTCGACCGGCGAGTCCTTGCACACGACGATATCCTCGCCGCACGGATCGATCGCGTAGCCCGTGCCGACGATGACGCCGGTGCCGCACGCGTCGCAGCGGACCTGGAGTCCGTTGACGACACCCCAGCCGTGAAGCTGGAGGTTATGCATGCGGTTCTTCGCGCGGATGTAGGCGTCGAGTCGGTTGAGGTCCGTGTCGGTGAGGAGCTGCCCGGCGAAGAAGCGTGGGCGGCACAAGCACTCGAGCAGGCCGCAGGTCTCGCACGCAGGTGCGCAGATCGTCGGTTGCTGCGGCACGGGGGTCGCGCGCATCGCGGGGGTGTAAGTCCGGGCGTAGAGGCGGGAATTGATGTTGTCGGCCATGGTCGTTGTCTCCGTCTCTCAGCCGTTGTGCGTTGCTGCGCCAACCTGCGCGTAGAACCAGCTGTCGAAGTGTCCGCCGGGAATCCCGACCATCGGATCTGCGGGTTGAATGCGGATATCGCCGGATGGGAACTTGGCGCGGTCGAAGTCGGCGGCGATCGGGTTGTCGTGCTCGTCGAGCACGAACTCTCCGTAGAGCGTCACGGTCACTTCCGCGCCGTTCTGGAACGGTGCCTTCGACGGTGCGATGAAAGCGAGCCCGGTCGAAGGGGAGCCGGTGAACGTCGCGGCGGTGACGACCGAACCGCTCACCGTGGGTTTGACCGGCCGCACCGAACCGTTGAGCCGACACGAGCACACGAACAGGTCGATGTTGCCGTCCTGGTGCGGGACCTCGACGCGGAAGACGTTGCGGTCATTCCGTGGATCGCCGCCGTTGGGCACGAGGTGGATCGGATGATCGAACGCGATCACGATGCCCTTCTGCGATGGCTTGCCCGGGTCGGTGATCGTGACGAGCGGGGACGCTTCGCCGTGCTTCCAGCTCGTCGCGATGATCCGCGTGACGTCCTTCGAAAGCCCGGGCCCAGGGGCACCGTCTGCACCATTGACGCCTGCAGTCCCCGTCGCGCCCGTTTCTCCGGTGGAACCCGCTGGACCGACGGGCCCCGGCGGACCTTGGTTGCCCGGCGCACCGTCGCCGCCACCGTGAGCGAGCATGCACTCGATCACCTCTTGCAGCGTCTCGGTGCTCGCCAGGATCTTGCGGCCGTCGAGATCGTCGATGCGCGCGATGTTGTGGCTCGCATCGTCGGCCGCGCTCGGCGCAGGATCCGCAGGGTCGAGCAGCAGTCGCCCGGGCTGGTAGCCGCGGATCGTCGCGAGCACGACGCAGTCGGCGGTGCCACAGTCGGGGCACGGACGCACCTCGTGCAGCGGCGCGCCGCAGTCGGTGTCGGTGATGTCGATGACCGCGACGCCGCCGTCGCTGCCGTCCGCGGCGTTGCCAGCGTAGGGCACGTACATCCGCATGCCGCTCGCGGTGATCACGAGCTCTTCGGTCTTCGGCCCGACCGCAAACGGCGGCGGCGGCGTGACCGGGAGCTGCTGCAGCAAGCGACCGACGTCGATCACCTCGATGTCGTCGTCGTTCTCGTCGACATAGACCCAGCCGCCACCCGGCGCACCGGCCATCGCGATCGGAGGCGCGGCGAGCATCGCGGTCGCGAGCGGCGCCGTGCCGCTCGGCTGGGCCGGATCGATCACGTAGAGCTTCGCGGCCGAATCGCCGGCGGCGAGCTTGTCGGGGAGCGTGCTCTGCAGCACCGCGAGCACGGACATCATCGTGCCGGTCACCTGATACGGCGCCGCGACCACCGGCGACACCGTCAGGTCCAGCACCTGCAGCGTGCTATTTCCCTGCGCGAGCCACGCCTCGGTTCCGTCCGTCGACACCACGAGGCTCGTGATCCCCGGCGTGGTGAGCGTCAGCTTCTCGCTCGGGGTCGCGGCCGGAGCGGCGGGCTTCCACGCGAACACCAGGCCGGCCGGATACACCGCAACGAGCTCACTCGTGCTCGTCATCGCGAGGAACGGCACCGCCGCGCCGACGCCCGCGAGCACGCCGGTATCTGGGGTGGCCGCGAGGTTCGTCGTGTCGTAGATCCACAGCTCGCCATCGCCGGTCGTCTTCGGACCGACTGCGACGAACAGCTCCTTGCCATCCGGCGAGATCGCCATCGCCAGACCCGCGCGGCCGAGCGACACCACGTTCAGGATGGCCTGGGTCCCGGCATCGATCTGATAGATCGTCGTGGTCGACAGCACGTAGACGCGCCCGCCGGCTTCATCGAGTGCGACCGCGCGCGGTGCCGCGACCGCGATCGTGCCCGCACGCGTCAGCGACGGCTGGCCCAGGCTCGCCGGCGGGGTCGCCGGATCGACGATGACATCGAGCGTATAGCTCTCGAGGATGCGATTCGGCGCGCACTGACTGTCATCACATGCGCAGTCGTCGTAGAGGACGGGAATCTCTTCGGTCGGGCACTCGCGATAGCAGATCGCGATCTGGAGGACGTGGTCCTGACCGTCGTCGTGATCGTAGAGCGCCTTCACGGCCGGGAAGCTCTGCAGATCGAGCGTGTCCTCGGCCGTGACGAGGATGTCCTCACCGCAGCAGTCGATCGCGCTACCCGGCTCGAGCAGGACGTAGCGGTCCTGGCACGCTGGGTTCGGGTGCTGCGTCACCGCGAGGCCGCACACCACGCCGCTGCCGTGCAAGCGCTGGTTGTGCAGACGCAGGCGCTCGCGGAAGTAGTGCTGCTCGTCGGTGAAGTCGCGCTCCACCATGAGCTTGCCGGTGAAGTAGTAGTTGCGCGTGAGCGCGGAGGCCTGACAGGTCGGGCAAGTCGCTGCGTGGTGCATGGCGGTCCTCATCTCAGTCTCTGCTTGCCGACGGCGATCGCACCGCGATCACCGCCGAGCATGGTGGCGCGCCCGAGGCGGGCTTCGCCGAGTTTGGTGTTGGCGCCGGGATAACGCCCGACGGCTGTATCGAACCCGATCATCGACTGCACGCCGATGCGGAACCGCGGCTCGACGTAGACGATCTGATACGCGACGTGCGCCGGTCGCTCGGCGCGAACGAGGCGCTCGATGCCGCGCTTCGCGGTCGGCGTATACGCGCAGGACGCCGGTGCGAACACCGTGAGCTTGTGCGCGTAGACCCAGAACGGATCGCGAACCGGATCCTGGGTCGTGTCGAGCTCGGTCACGCCGAGCTGTGCGTTGCCGCGACAGTTCGGGCCATCGAGCCGCGAGCGGTTGACGATGTTGTCGCCCCACAGCTTCGCCTCGTCGCCCAGCCGGCCGGCACCGAGGAACAGCCAGCGGCGCAGCCGATAGTGCTCGAGCACGAGCTGGGGCGGCTGCCACTTCGGCGGCTTCTTCGTCGTGCACGCCCCGCAGGTCGTCTGTGCGCAATCGTCCTCGAGCGGCAGGCCGAGATAGAGCTGGAGGCTCTTGCGCAACCCGGGCACCGTGCCGCGGATCGCGAACAGCTTGCCGACCATCTTCAGATAGCGGCGGCGGCGCGCGATCGGCCACGAGCGATCGAGCGTGACGCCGATCCACGTGCCGAGCCACGACAAGAAATCGCGCGTGCGGTCGCCATCGTTCGCGGGCGCCGATAGCGGGTCGTAGAAGTGCGCTTGCCAGTCGACTGTCGCTTCGATCCCGCGGAACGTGCGATCGAAGACCGAGAGGAACCGGTCGGTGAATTCGCCGGCGATCGGGTCACTGCCGAACGTGCCCGGCAAGTAGCGGCGCAAGCTCACCCGCGGAAACACGACGCGCGCCCGGCGAATCCGCGCCGTCTCGTCGCCGTGGCTCGTGAAGCTCAAGCGCAACCACAAGTAACGCCCCGCCGGCGCGCGCAGCATGCAGTCCCACGGGCTCGCGACTCCGTCGCACGGCGGGCAGTCGATCCAGTCGTCGGTGAGCGCGTCGATGATCGCGTCGGGAATCGGCGTCTCGGACGTGTAGACGGAGGCGACGACGCCGGCGCCCTCCCAAAAGTCTCCATCGAGCTCGAGGCGATCCCAGACGCACTTGTAGATGCCGCTGTCGAGCGCGACCGTGATCATCGAGCCCGAGGTCTGGTAGACGGGGCCGCTCGCGGGGTCGGGTGCGACCGGATCACCGTTGTCGTCGAATTCGCCGCCGCACAGCTTGAAGTGACCGTCCGGCAGCACGACGAACGGGAGCTTCGGAAAGTGCGCCGCGACTTCGTCGGCGCGCGACTGGACATCGACCGGCTGGTGCGTGTCGAGCCACGTCGGCGGATCGACGATCGCGACATCGCCGGTGCCTTCGACCTGGACGTACAACCGACCGTCGCAGTCGACCGTGAGGTGGAGGATCGCGCCGAGTCCGTCGAGCGAGCGGAGATAGCGCCCGGTGCCGGCGAACACGTGGACCATGCCGTTGTTGCGATCGCCGATGAAGATATGGCCGTGAGCGTCCGCGGCGGCCGCGACCGGAAGCCACGGCTGCGGCAGCGCCACGGGTTGCTGCCAGATCGCGCGCAGCGGTAGACCGCGCAAGCCGAACACCTGGACGCGCGCGTTGCCGGTGTCGCAGATGTAGAGGTTGCCGCACGCCGCGACCATGCCGCCCGGGTCTTTGAGCTGGCGCGGCTTCGTTCCCTTGCCGGCGATGCACGGCAGCGGCGTGAACACGCACTCGCACGGATCGAAGCGCAACAGGCGCGTCCGCTTGCGATCGAGGAGGAGCAGCAAGTAGTCCGGCCCGAATGCGGCGTTGTCGGGCAACACGAGGCCGCCGAACGTGCCGAAGTCGTCCGCGAGCGGCGTGGTTCCGCCCGCGGCCGGCTGCAACACCAGCGCATGATCGAGCGGCGAGAGCTCGAGGTTCGTGACCGCGCCGCTCATGCGCCAGCCGGCGCGCCAGCCCAGCACGATCGAATACGGATCGTGCGGAGGCGCCGGAACCGGCGGCAGCAGAGCAGCGGCCTGGGTCATGCCGTCGTCCCCTCGTAGTCGACCTGGATCTGATGGTCGCCGTTCACGAGTAGCTCGTCGGGGTCCTGCATCAGATCGCCGCACGGCGCCGCGTCTTGATCGTCGAGTTGCATGGTCAAGCTCGCGACGCGCTTGACGCCATCGACGAGCAGACGGCGGATCACCTGCGAATAGAACACGCCGCCGCCGAACGGCCAGCCCGAGCCCGCGACGGTGGCACTGGAGTCCTCTCCACCCTTCAGCGGATCGAAGAACTGGACGATCGTCGCCGATGCATTCTCCTGGACCGCCGCGAGATCCGCGTCGTCCTGCGCGATCAGGTGAGCGCTGATCGTGATCGTGCGGTAGCGCGGGGGCACGACGTAGAGCTCGGTCGTGAGTAGCCGGCGCGGATCGAGATACGCACACACCGACTGCAGCGTCACCGGGTTCGGCATCGGT
>JBDTEH010000248.1:0-36866 GCA_039922635.1 Kofleriaceae bacterium
CCACCATCCGCCACAGCTCGCGCCGCGAGATCGGATCGACGCCGACGCACGGCTCGTCGAGCAGCAGCAGGCGCGGCTTGCGGATCAGCGCGCACGCGAGGCCGAGCTTCTGCTTCATGCCGCCGGAGAGCTTCCCCGCCCTACGCGCGGTGAACTGCGCGAGGTCGGTGAACGCGAGGAGCTGCTCGAACGCGGCCGCGCGCTCTCCGCCCGGCAAGGCCCTGAGGTCCGCGTAGAGCCGCAGGTTCTCGATGACCGTCAGATCCTCGTACAACCCGAAGCGTTGCGGCATGTAGCCGATCGCGGCGTGGATCGACTCGGGGTTGGACGCGGGATCGAACCCGAGCACGTCGAGCGAGCCTCCGTCGCGCGCGACCAGCGCGGCCATCAGCCGGATCAACGTGGTCTTCCCGGCGCCGTCGGGGCCGACGAGCCCCGTGATCTCGCCCGCGCGGACCTCGCCCGTGATCGCGTCCACCGCGGGCGCGCCCGCGCCGAACCGCTTGGTGAGCGAGTCCATGCGCACGAGCGCGTCGGACATCACTCGCTCCCGATCGACAACTTCACGGTGACGGGCATGCCCTGGCGCAAATCCGGCCCCGGCTCGTCGACGATCACGCGCATCCGGTACACGAGGCTGGTGCGGAGCTCCGGGGTCTCGACCGACTTCGGCGTGAACTCGGCGGTGGGCGAGATGAACCCGATATGGCCTCGGATCGCCCGGGTGCCCCCCGCGTCGGAGAACACCGACACCTGCATGCCGGGATGCACGCTGCCGAGCTGGATCTCGGACACATACGTCCGGACCCAGACCGAGTGGCTCAGCGACAGGACATAGACGACGTCGTTCGGCGAGATGATCGCACCCGGCTCGTGGACCCGCGAGGTCACGACGCCATCAGCGGGCGCGACCAGGTGCGCATCGTCGAGCGCGGTCTGGGCCGCCGCGAGCTGCGCGCGCGCGACCTCGACCTGGGCCTGCGCCGCCGCGATATCCTCGACGCGATTGCCCTGGGCGAGCAGCCGGTAGCTGTCCTTGGCGCCGGCGAGCCGTGCGTCCGCGCTGCGGCTCGCCGCGACGATCTCGTCGTGCGCGGCCCCGGTGATCGCTCCCTGCGCGATCAGCTTGGTCGAGCGCTCGAGCGACGTCCGCGCGTTCTGTGCCGCCGCCGCCGCGTCGTCGACCGCCGCGCGTGCCCTCGACAGCTCCGCCGGGCGCGCACCGCCGACGAGCTTCTTCAGGATCGCGTCCTGCACCGCGACCTGCGCCTCGGCGATCTTCACCTGATCTTCGAACGGGCGGAGCTCGAGCTCGGCCATCGCTGCGCCGGCCGTGACCTGCTGGCCTTCCTCGAACCGCATGGTCTCGAGCCGGCCCGCGAGCCGGAAGCCGAGGTCGACCTCGCGGATCTCGACGTTGCCGTAGAGCGTCACGGTGGAGTCGTCGTGTGGATGCCCGATCCGACCGGTGGCATACAACACGCCGACGAGCCCCGCCGCGACGACCAGGATCGCGATCACGATCCGTAGCGACCAGCGCTTCACGAGATGACCTCCGGAGCTGGGTCGACCGCGAGCCCGCGCAGCAAGATCTCGATGTGGGCCGCGGTGATCGCGCTACGATCGAGCGCCAGGTTGAGGTGGGGGGTCAACGCGTGCTGCCACACCGCGAGCAGGAACACGGGGGCCAGCACGAGCGGCGCGACGACCTCGGCGGCGAACGGGCGAAACTCGCCGCGATCGATGCCGCGCTGGATCACGCGCTGGATCAGCGCGAGCATGCGCTTGGGACCAGCCTCGCCCCAGATCCGCGCGATCTCCGGGAAGTTTGCAGCCTCCGAGATCAACAGCTTCAACAGCGCGGGGAACGGGCCGTCGAGCGCCATGGCCTCCAGCAGCCGCAACAGCGTCCGGACCAGGTTCGGCGTGGGCCCGTCGAACGCCTCGAAGAACAGCTCGGCGCGGTCGAAGCCCGTGTCGATCGCGTCGCGGATCACGGCTTCGAGCAGCCGTTCTTTGTTCGCGAAGTACAGATACACGGTCGCCTTGCTGACCCCGGCGGCCGCGGCGACATCCTCGAGCCGCGTCGCCGCGAACCCGTTCTCCGAGAACAGCCGCAGCGCGGCCGCGATCAGCTCCGCCGGGCGGGCCTCGCTGCGCCGCGACCATCGCTTGCCGCGCGCCGGCGCGTGCCTCGCATGTGACTCGAGAGTCTTATATGATGAACGAGGCATCCTCGGTGGCTTTGCCAGGGCTTTGGAGTCGTGTTCGAAGATCGCTATATATCTCGTGGGTAATATACTCCTGAGCCTCGGGCGAGCAAGCCCTCATTCAAGCGCACGAGCTCGCGATCCCGATCGCGCGCGAGCCACGACGTCGCGACGCCGCCGAAGTGCGGCGCACCGACGCAGTGGGACGGTTGGCCGCGGAGTTTCGGGGGCACGTGTAACGTCCCGCGCTACACCCTCGCGCGATGAGGCGTGCGATCTTCACTAGATAGGCCAGGCACGAGGCTTGCGCTAGCGGGGCGTCATGAAGTCATTTCTTCGCTACGCGCCCCTCCTGCTTCTGTTCGTGTCCGCCTGCACGGCCGACGTCGACGGTGGATACTTCGACGAAGTGCCCGCCGAGCCGGCGCTCACGAGCACCGAGCTCGCGGTGCTGCCCGATGGCACCGAGGTCGAGCACAACGCCGACATCCAGGCCCTGGCCGATCAGCCGGTCGACGACCCCGCGACCTACGACGACGACGAGGTCGAGCCGATGGTCGATGTCGAAGTGATGGACACGGTCGGGATCATCGACCTCGACGGCGGCGCCAGCACCGACGCCGCGAAGCCGACCCTGTACGCCGCACTGCTGAGGTGGGGCCTGCATCCCCGCGCGTCGGACGCGCTGCGTGCCGCGGGCGTGTCGTCGTCGCGCATCGTGCAGACGATCGGCAACGCCGCCGCCTCGGCCGGCACGCACGCCCGCGACGGCTACGTCAACGGTCAGCCGTACAGCGCGGCGACCGACATCAGCGTCTACGGTCTGTCGCAGACCCAGATCGCGAACCTGCTCGAGAGGCTCGGCAAGGTCGGCTTCGCCGCGTGGTATCGCCACACCGGCTACGACGGCTGGTACGGCGTCAACCACATCCACGCGGTCTACGCGAACTGCCTGATGAAGTCGTCGCTGCGGTCGCAGGTGCGGTCGTGGCTCGTCGGCCGCAACGGGCTCGTTAGCAACACGATCTATCGGTTCCATACCTTCAGCGCCGCCGCGCGCGCGACCGTCAAGGCCAAGTACTCGATGAGCCACGAGGGCACGAGCAACGGCGGCGGCGGCATCGCGGCCCGCGTGAACATCTCGGGCACCACCCTGAACCTCCGCACGGCCCCATCGCTCAACGCGAGCATCGTGGGGAGCCTCACGAACGGCACCTACGTCGCGATCTCGTGCCAGAAGCGCGGCTCGGCGGTGTCCGGCACCTATGGCACGTCGACGTTGTGGGACAGGGTCAACGGTGGCTACGTCAGCGACGCTTACGTCTACACGGGTCACAACGGTCAGATCGCGCCGACCTGCCCCTGATCCGCTACGCTCCGTGCGATGAGACTCGGGGTCGTGATGACGTGTGCCGCGCTCGCGGCGTGCGGCGGCGATGACGACCCGTGCGCCGCGAGCAACGGTACGTGCGTCACGCTGCACGTGTCGTCGCCGACGGTCACGCAGATCGATGCGCTCGAGCTCGATGTCCTTTACGGCAGCTACCACTCGACGGTCACCGACGCGAGCGGCGGGACCGTGGCGCTGCCGGTCACGACCGCCATCGAGCTCGCCGTGACCGGAGACGTGACGCCGAGTATCGTCGCCGCCGGCAAGCTTGGCGGCAGGGTGCTCGGAACCGGCTGGGCCAAGGTCGACGTCGCCGCGGGCGCCCACGCCAGCCTCGGGATCGTGCTCGTACCGCAGGTCGCGTGCATCGCCGGTTCGCGCTACTGCGGAGGCGACAAGGTCGCGGGCGATCCGGATACCGTGTACGAGTGCGTGGCGGGCGGCGTGCCGAGCGCGCACGGCGCCTGCCCCGGACCCTGCGTGCTGCGGACCGCCGACGACGACGAGTGCGGTGCCGTCGGCAACCCCTGCACGGACGGCGGCCTGTACTGCGGCGGGGACCAGCTCGCCGGCGATCCGAGCTCGCTCTACAAATGCGCGAGCGGCTCCGGCACGTTCGTCATGCAGTGCACGAACGGGTGCGCCATCAACGCGCCGCCGAACAAGGATGCGTGCCGGTGAGAGCCACGAGTGGCCCCCCATCACTCCGAGTTCCCCACACGAAGCCCGAACGGGCGGTTCGCGCTCGAGACGCGGCCGAAACGCGCAGCGCTTGCGAGGCCCTCACGGTCGGATGCAGGTCTTGCGCGATCTTCGAGGAATGACCTCACAACCGCCCCGAGCGCACGAAGCTCGCGACCGAGGGTCGCGCACTCACGACGTCGCGACGTGCGCCGAGCTCCGGCCTGCGCGTGCGTCCGGCATGGAGGTTGCTCGAGTCCCAGAGGATGACGGCTGACGTGGTGCTTCGTAATGCGGTCGCAGCGGCCGTGATGGCACCGAGCTCTCACAACACGCAGCCGTGGCGGTTCAAGATCTCGGACGGGGCACTCGATCTCTATGCGGATGCCAAGCGCCAGTTGCTCGTGATCGATCGCGATTGCCGGCAGCTCGTCCAGAGTTGCGGCGCCGCACTCATGAACGCGCGGGTCGCGATTCGTGCGAGCGGATACGAAGCCGTGGTGACCGTCATGCTCACCGATCGCGATCTCCCGCTTCACCTGGCGCGCATCCAGCTGGGGTCCGCGCACCTCCCCACCGACCTGGACCATCAGCTCATGAACGCGATCGCACGACGCGGCACCAACCGGCGCTCGTTCCTCGCGCGGCCGGTCGCGGGCACGCTGACGGACGCGCTGGCGATGGTCGCGCAACGCGAAGGCGTCAAGCTCGTCCGGCTCGAGCCGGATCAGAAGGCAGCGCTGGCGCCGCTGATCCAGGAAGCGGACAGTCGCCAGTACGCCAACCCGGAGTTTCGCGAAGAGCTGACCGGCTGGCTCGCGTCTCCACGGAGCCGGCGCCAGGACGGGATCCCGTTCACCGAGAAGGAGTACGGCTCGCGCAAGCCGTTCGGGTTGGGCCGGACGATGCGCTCGCCCATGCTCGGCGAGCTGTTCGCGACCCTCGAAGAATCGCTCGTGCGCGGCGCACCTGCGGTGGTCGTGCTCGGCACGCTCAGCGACGCTCCGCCGGCCTGGCTCGCGTGTGGTCAGGCGCTCGAGGCGGTCTTGCTGCGTGCCACCACGCAGGGGTTCTCCGCCGCGTTCCTCAATCAGGTGCTCGAGCTCCCCGACCTGCGCGCGCGGGTCGCGACGCTGGTCCCTGGCGTCGGGCACCCGCAGATGATCCTGCGCATCGGCGTGCCGTCCGAGCCGATCGAGCGGGTGTCTCCGCGCCGCGAGATCGACGACGTGCTCGATAGCTGACCACGATGGCGCCGCACGTCTACAGCGGCGCGAACTTCGCCGTGAAGTGCCGCAAGAACGCTGGCTCGTAGGTGATGCGAACGCCGCGGAGCTGGGTGCGCCGCGTCGCGACGTCCGCGATGCCCTCGAGCACGTAGTCGAAGTGGGCCTGCGTGTAGACGCGACGTGGCAGCGCGAGCCGCACGAGCTCCATGGCCGAGGGCCGAAATCCGCCGTCCGGAGCCTTGCCGAACATCACCGAGCCGATCTCGCAGCTCCGGATCCCTTCGGCGCGATAGAGCTCGATCGCGAGTGCTTGTGCGGGGAAGGCCTCGGCCGGGATGTGCGGGAGCAGCGTGCGTGCGTCGATATAGACCGCGTGGCCTCCGGGCGGCCGCACGGTCGGGACGCCGCATTTGGCGAGACCGTCGGCGAGATAGCGCGTCACGGCCACTCGATAGGACAGGTAACGTTCGTCGAGCACCTCGTCGAGCCCGACCGCGAGCGCTTCGAGGTCGCGCGCTGCGAGCCCGCCATAGGTCGGAAAGCCTTCCGTCAGGACCAGCGCGTTGCGGAGGTCGGCGAGCCAGCTGTCGTCGCGCAGCGCGATGAAGCCGCCGATGTTGACGAGCCCGTCTTTCTTGGCGCTGACCAGGCATCCGTCGGCAAGGTCGAACACCTCGCGTGCGATCTCGCGAGCGCTGCGCGCCTGTTGCTCCGGTTCCCGGACCTTGATGAACCACGCGTTCTCCGCGAACCGACACGCGTCGAGATACAGCGGCACGCCGTGGCTCCGGCAGACCTTCGAGACCGCCCGGATGTTGTCGAGCGAGACCGGTTGTCCTCCGCCGGTATTGTTCGTGATCGTCAACATCACGAACGGGACCCGACCGGTGTGCTCGCGCAGGAACGACTCGAGGCGAGGCACGTCGATGTTGCCCTTGAACGGATGCTCGAGCGCTGGGTCCCGCGCTTCCTGGCAGACCAGGTCGACCGCCTCGACGCCGAGCTGTTCGAGATTGGCTCGGGTCGTATCGAAGTGGTTGTTCGAGGGGACGAGCTGGCCGCGCTGGCACCGCAACGAGAACAGCAGGCGCTCCGCCGCACGGCCCTGATGAGTCGGGATGACGTGATGGTAGCCGGTGAGGCGCTGCACGACCTCCTCGAACCGATAGAAGCTGCGCGAGCCCGCGTAGCTCTCGTCCGCGACCATCATCGCGCCCCATTGCGCCGCGCTCATCGCCGACGTGCCCGAGTCCGTCAAGAAGTCGAACGTGACGTCCGAGGCGTGGAGCGCGAATAAATTGTAGCCGACGTCGTCCAGGATGCGCTCGCGGTCCTCGACCGTGCGCAACGGCAGCGGCTCGACGACTTTGATCTTGAACGGCTCGATGATCGTGCGGTGTTGCATGGACGCGACCCCGCCGGTGCAAGAACCGCGGCGCTCGTTTCGCGCACGCCTTGCACCGATCAGCTGATCGGCCACTCGTTCGGGCGCGTGATCGCGCTGCGATCGACGTACGAGAACCGCAGCGGCGGGTGGTAGGGCTTGTGTTCGCTGGGCCCGTCGACCACGCGGAGCAGATCGACGTTCGGGTATCCCTTCGCGCGAGCGACCATCACCGGACATTTCGCCTCGGCGACCACGCGAGAGGACGTCGAACCGAGCAGGAGGCGCTCGAGTCCAGTCGCACCGTGCGAACCGACGAAGATCAAGTCGGCGCCCACCTGCTGCGCGAGCTGGAGGATCTCGTCCGCCGCGTGGCCGATCCGAGCGTGGACGAAGAACTCGACGTCGCCCTCGCTCGCGCGGCCGTGCAGCGCGGCCTGGACGTGCTCGACGACCAGCTTCTGAACTCGGTCGGCGTACTGCCAGTCGACGTCACGCGTCTCGAGGGCGGCCAGGCCATGGCGGGGGTCGAGCGCGGCGATCACGTGCAGCACGTGCTGGGGCGCCCGGCACGCGATCTCGAGCGCACGCTGGAGCGCGAACTCGGCGGTCGCCGAGAAATCAAAGGCGACGACGACCTGAACGTGTCGAGGTGTGGTGGTCATGGCCTACAGGATTGCACTGGTGGTGCCAAGTCGGACCACTGGATCGCCGCCGCCAGCGAGGCCGACCCTGCACGCCCCTGAGAGGACCTTGTCGGTGCCCGCAAGCGGTGCGCGAATTCTGCGACCCAGGTTGGTCCACAGTCTGCACCGATGTCGGGTGGAGGTCGCCATGGAGCACCACGTCATCACGTATCCTGTGACGGAACACCTCGACGAGATCGCGCTGGAGCACACCTCGCTCGGTGCCTTGATCGCCAGCTCCAGTCGGTTCGGCTTGAACGAAGTGGTGTGCGATCACGAGTGCGCGCGAGCGCTCGGCCGCACACCCGCGTCCGATGCGGACTATACCCACGAGCGAATCCTCGTGGTCCACGACGGCGCCCGGGTCCCGGCCGAGGTGCTCGGGAATGCTCTCCGTGCGGAGGCGGTCGTCGTCGAGATCGCCGATAGCGGAGCGCGCGGCGTGCCACCTCCGCAAGATTACGATGCGGTCGTGCTCGTCGCGTGGCGCGGCGCGCGGGCTTCGACTCGCGCGGCCGAGGCGTACATGCGCGAGCACCACGAGGCGCTCCGCGAGGTGCCGACGTGGCTGGTCGCGGTGTCGCGCGACCACAACCGGGTCCAGCGCTGGAGCGAGACCGGATGGAGGCCGGCGCACGTCGGCAGCTTCGTGATGCCGTCGGGCTGGACCCGGTGGTTCGGCGCGCCGCTCGAACAAGAGCTCGCGTCCCAGGCCGCTGGCATCGCGCGCGCGATCGCCGGTGAGCTGCCGGCTCCGATCGGCGGCTGAGCGGCGGCCGGCGAGGTTGCGGATGGCATTTGGCCGATGCTGCGGTCGGACGCTCGACGAATGAGCCGCGTCAAAACTGACGACGTTCATGTTCGCGAGGGCCGGTCGAAGCAACTGGCATGAAGCGATGGATCGTCGGGCTGGTGATCGTGGCGGCGTGCTCGGGTCGGTCGGAGCCGACGACCGGTAGTGCCACCCAAGCGGTGTGGACCAATGGTGATTTCGAGAGCGATCCGATCGGGACCGCGATCCCCACTGGATGGACGCGCGCCAAGTACCTCAACCCCGGGATCACCGATACGCGGCCCAGCCCGCAGACCCTCGCGAGCCTCAACCTCGGATCGGGCGGCGTCGCGATCGCCACGGTGATCGGCGGGGCTCCCGAGAGTCAAACCGACCCGGACATCGGCGCGACCGGCACGCTGCGTTATCCCAAGTACGGCCAGCGCGCGGCGGTCATCAACAACACGAGCGCGGGCAAGAACCAGAACGCGAACTCGCTGGTGCAGCAGATGACGGTCGGGCTCGGCGATGTCGATCCGACCGACAACAAGGTCCACGTGCGGTTCGCGGTGGCGCCGGTGCTCGAGAACCCCAACCACGCGTACACCCAGCAGCCCTACTACTTCGTTCGCCTGAACAACCTCACGACCGGCATCACGCTCTATCAGGACTTCAACGCCAGCGGCCAGCCCGGCGTGCCGTGGAAGAACTTTACCGATGCGAGCTCGCAGGCCGCGCAGTACACCGATTGGCAGCTCGTCGATATCTCCCCGGGTAACGCGTCGCTCGCGGTCGGTGACAACGTCGAGTTGCTCGTGCTGGCCGCCGGTTGCTCGGCAGGCGGCCACTGGGGGCGGCTGTATGTCGATGCGGTCGGCTCGGGCATCCCCGGGCTCTACGCGTGGGCGACCGGCGCCCAGCAGGCGAACGCGGGCTCCGATGTCACCTATACCGTCAACTACAAGAACGGCGGCACCACCACGACGAGCGGGTCACAGCTCGATCTCGTGACCCCGCCGAGTACGGTCTACAAGTCGACGACCGCAACCGCCTGTACCGCGCCGGCCACCGGCGCGACCGGCACGGTATCGTGCCCGCTCGGCACGCTCGCACCCGGCGCCACGGGCTCGTTCACGATCACGGTCACGATCCCTGCCGGGACGACCGCGGGCACCCAGATCACGAACGGCAACTATTCGATCTACGCGTCGGGGGTCTCGGCGCTGGTTGGCCCGAAGGTCTACACGAACATCACGAGCGGGACGCAATACGCGAACCTCGGGATCACCAAGACCGATGGCGTCGCCGCGATCGGCTGGGGCCAGCCCGACACGTACACGGTCGTGGTCGCGAACGCGGGTCCGCTCGCGAGCAGCGCGACGGTGACCGACCCGATGCCCGCGCAACTCGCGAACGTGACCTGGGCCTGCGCCGCGACCGGTGGTGCGACGTGCAGCGCGACCGGTACCGGAAGCATCTCCGATACGGTCTCGCTACCGGTGGGCGCGACGCTCACCTACACGGTGCAGGCGACGATCGTCGCAGGCACCGGCGCGGGCTCGGTCATCAACACCGCGACGGTCACCCCGACCGGCGCGATCGTCGATCCCGACTCCACGAACAACGACGCGGTCGACACCGACACGATCGGCACGCTGCGCACGCTCACCGTGACCTCCCAGGGTACGCCGAGCGCCGGCACGATCAACTCGACGCCAGCCGCGATCTCGTGCGGCGTGGCGTGCGCGGCGAGCTTTCTCGATAACTCGCAGGTCGTGCTGACCGCGGCGCCGATCACCGGCGCCACGTTCGTGGGTTGGGCCGGCGCGTGCTCGGGCAAGGCGACCACGTGCACCGTCACGATGGCGGGCGCGCAGAACGTGACCGCGAACTTCGTCGGAGCGCCGTCCGCCACCACGGTGTCGAGCGGCTCGGCGCAGCAGACCGCGATCTCGACGGCGTTCGCCGCACCGCTCGCGGTCCGCGTCACGGATGCCGCGGGCACGCCGGTCCCCAACGTCACCGTCGCGTTCGCGGGCCCGGGCACGGGCGCTGATGCGACGCTCTCGGCCGCGACCGCCGTGACCGACGCCGCCGGAATCGCATCGATCACCGCGACGGCGAACGCGACGGCGGGCGCCTATACCGTGACCGCCTCGATCACCGGCGTCACGCCGGTCGCCGGCTTCGCGCTGTCCAACCTCGGCGCACCGAGCACGATCGCGGTCCAGAGCGGCGGCGCGCAGAGCGCGACGGTCGCGGCACCGTTCGCGAACCTGGTCGCGCTCGTCCGCGATGCGGCGAACCAGCCGGTGCCGAACGTCACCGTGACGTTCGCCGCACCCGGCAGCGGCGCCTCGGCGTCGCTCGGCACCACCGCGACCACCACGGATGCGAACGGCCTCGCCAGCGTCGGAGCGAGCGCCGGCACCATCGCGGGCACCTACGCGGTCACCGCCTCGGCCCCGGGCGTCGCCACACCCGCGAGCTTCGCGCTGACCAACACCGCCGGCGCCGCGACCGCGCTCGCGATCGCCGCAGGCACCGACCAGAGCACGACCGTGAATACCGACTTCGCCACCGCGATCACCGCGAGGGTCGTCGACGCGTTTGGTAACGCCGTCGCCGGCACCGCGGTGACGTTCACCGCACCCGCCAGCGGCCCGTCCGCCGGGCTCGCGACGCCGGCCTCGACCTCGCCGGCCTCGGGGTTGGTCTCGACCACCGCGACCGCGAGCACGCTCGCCGGTGCGTACTCGATCACGGCGAGCGCGGCGGGCCTCGCGTCGATCACGTTCTCGCTCGCGAACACCCCCGACGTGCCCGCCACGATCGTCGCGACCGGCGGCGGTGGCCAGAGCGCGACGGTTCACTCCGCGTTCGCGTTGCCGCTCCAGGTCGTGGTCCGCGACCGCTTCGATAACGTCGTACCGGGGGCCGCGGTGACGTTCACCCCTGCCGCGAGCGCCGCGACCGCGGCCGTCAGCTCGACGACGACCGACGTCTCCGGGGTCGCGGCCACGAGCGCGTTCGCGAGCACGACCGCGGGCGCCTATGCCGTGACCGCCTCGATCGGGGCGGGCTCGGTCGGCTTCGCGCTGACCAACACCGCCGGGGCCGCCGCGACCGCGACGATCACCGCCGGCGGCGGCCAGAGCGCGACGGTCGGCCAGGCGTTCGCCACGGCGATCCAGATCAGTGTCGTCGATACCTATGGCAATCCGGTCGCGAACGCGGCCGTGACCCTGACCGCACCGGCGACCGGCGCGAGCCTCGCGACCTCGTCGATCGCGTTGACGACCGGACCGGCGGGCACCGCGAGCACGCCGATCACCGCGAACCATGTCAGCGGCGCGTATAGCGTGACGGTGTCGGTCCCCGGCGTCGCCACCTCGCCGTCGATCGGGCTGACCAATCGGCCCGGCACGGCCACCAGCCTCGCGGTGGTCTCAGGCGATGCGCAGCACGCGGTGGTCACCACCACGTTCGCGAGCCCGCTGGTCGTGATCGCGCGCGATGGCTTTGGCAACGCCGCGCCGGCTGCGGCGGTCACGTTCAGCGCGCCGGGCGCGACCTTCGCGCCGGCGACGGCGACGACCGACGCGTACGGCCAGGCGAGCTCGACCGCGACCGCCGGCACGACCGCGGGCGCGTATGCCGCGACCGCCGCGATCACCGGCGCGAGCACGACGTTCGCGCTGACCAACGATCCCGGCGCCGCGGCGACGGTCAGCGTGGCCGGCGGGAACGCGCAGTCCGCGACGGTCGCGCACGCGTTCGTCGTCGCGCTCGCCGTCCACGTCACCGACGCCCACGGCAACGACGTTCCGGACGCGAACGTCACGTTCACGGCGCCCGCCTCGGGTGCACGCGCGACGCTCGCGCCAGGCTCGGCGACGACTGGCTCGACCGGACGCGCGGCGGTCGCCGCGACCGCCGCGCAGCTCGCCGGCGCGTACGACGTGACGGCGAGCGTGACCGGCGCGACGCCCGCGACGTTCTCGCTGACCAACACGGCCGATACGGTCGCCGCACTGACCGCGACCGGCGGCGATGCCCAGTCCGCCGTCGTGCTCGTCCCGTTCGCGCAGCCGCTCGTCGTCCACGCGGCGGATCAGTTCGGCAACGCCGTACCTTCGGCGGTGATCGCCTTCGCTGCGACCCAGGCGACGTTCCCCGGCGCGGGCACCGCGATCACCGACGCGAACGGCAATGCCCAGATCATCGCCACCGCCGGCACGGAGGCGACGAGCTACCTCGCGACCGCGAGCTCGAACAGCGCGACGGCCTCGTTCGCGCTCGCGAACCTCCCCGGTGCCGCGGCCACGATCGCGATCGCCGATGGTAGCGGCCAGCAAGCGATCGTCGCGCAGCCGTTCTCCGCAGGACTCCACGCGATCGTCCAAGACGCGCACGGCAATGTCGTGCCCGGTGTGACCGTGACGTTCGTCGCCGCCGCCTCGCCGGCGACCGCGGCGATCTCCGCCACGACCGCGACATCCGGCACCGACGGCCTCGCGGCGACGACCGCGACCGCGAGCACGGTCACCGGTAGCTACGACATCACGGCCTCGATCACGGGTGCGAGCGCCGCGTTTCACCTCACCAACACCGCCGACGTGCCGGCCTCGATCACGGCCGCCGCGATCGCGACTCCGCAGCAGATGATCGTGCTGCAGCCCTATGCCGCCGCGCTCGCGACGACCGTGCGCGATCGATTCGGCAACGCCGTCCCCGGCGCGATCGTGACCTATGCCGCGCCGGCGACCGAGCCGAGCGCCGCGCTGTCGGCTCCGACCGCGACCAGCGACGCGACCGGCCTCGCGGAGGTGACCGCGACCGCCGGTTCGCGTGCGGGCGCGTTCCTGGTTCGCGCCAGCGTCACCGGCGTCGACCAAGCCGCCGCGTTCTCGCTCGCGAATACCGCCGGCACTCCGGCGTCGCTCGTGATCGCCGGTGGCGATGGCCAGGCTGCCACCGCCGACACCGACTTCGCCCAGCCGCTCGCGGTCGAGGTACTCGACGCGAACGGCAACCCGGTCCCCGGCGCCGTCGTCGGCTTCATCGCGCCGCTGACCCCGGCGACCGCCGTGCTCGCGTCGAGCTCGGCCCAGACCGACAGCACCGGCATCGCGACGGTCACCGCGCACGCCTCGCAGATCACCGGTAGCTACCAGATCACCGCATCGCTCACCGGGTCAGCCGCCCCGATCGCGTTCACGCTCGCGAATACGCCGGGCCCTGCGTCAGCGATCGAGGCGAGCCTCGGGTCGACGCCGCAGAACACCCAGGTCGACCATCCGTTCGTCCAGCCGCTGGTCGCGCGGGTCAGCGATGCGTTCGGTAACAACATCCCGGGCGCGGTGGTCACGTTCGCCGCACCCCCGACCGGCGCGACTGGCGCGCTGATGGCGACCTCGGCGACCACCGGTGACGATGGCCGCGCGAGCACCTCGATCACCGCCGGGACCGTCTCGGGAGCGTTCGTGGTTTCCGCCACCACGGCCGGCGTCGCGGCCGCCGCCGCGTTCCGGCTCGCGAACCTCGCCGGCCCCGCACATTCGATCGCGGTGGCCGTGGGCAACCCGCAGAGCGCCACCGTCACGACCGCGTTCGCTCAGCCGCTCGTCGTCCTCGTGGAGGACGACCACGGCAACCCGGTCCCGTCCGCGCTCGTCACGTTCGCTGCACCGATCACCGGTGCGACCGCGACGCTCGCCGACGACACGGTGGTGACCGCCCCCGACGGCACCGCCCAGACCACGGTCGTCGCAGGCACGATCGCCGGTGACTTCGCGATCACCGCGACGACTCCGAGCGGCGGAGCCCCCGCCCTGTTCGCGCTCACCGCCCAGCCCGGCCCCGCGGCTGCCGCGGCGGCGGTCGCCGGCGCGACCCCGCAGAGTACCGAGGTGCTGCACGCGTTCGCGCAGCCCCTCGGCGTGATCGTCACCGACGCGTATGGTAACCGCGTGCCCGGCGCGCACGTCACCTTTAGCGCGCCGAGCCTCCCCGGTGCGCAGCTCTCGGCGGCGTCGACGACGACGGGTAGCGACGGTGTCGCCGGCGTGCTCGCACTCGCCGACGCGGCCTCCGGCGCGTTCACCGTGAGCGCGGCGATCGACGGCACCTCGGGCGTCGACTTCGCGCTCGCGAACCTGGCCGCGAGCCCGAGCAACGTGGTGATCACCGCGGGTGGTGCGCAACAGACGCTCGCCACGACCGCGTTCGCGCGCTCGATCGAGCTACGCGTCACCGATGCGTTCGGCAACCCGGTGCCCGCGACGCCGATCGCGATCGTCATGCCCACGACGGGTCCGACCGCGGCGATGTCGGATCCGAGGCCGGTCACCGATGTCACCGGCAGCGCGACGATCTCGCTCGTCGCCGGCGCGACGGTCGGAAGGTTCACCCTGTCGGCGCAGGTCGACGGCGCGCTGACGCCGGCGACCTCGATCTTCGAAGTCCAGGCGATCCCGACGATGACGACCGCGACGGCCGATACCACGACGCCGGTGGACGACGTCTCCAAGGTCACGATCGCCGTCGGCTCGAGCCACGGCACACCGGCTGGTACCGTCGACATCGTCGACGCCGACGGCACGACCTTGGGCAGCGCCGCGCTCGCGGACGGCACCGCGGTCGTCACGGTCTCGGGGCTCGCGATCGGCGCGCACGCGCTGACCGCGCGGTTCGCGGCGCAGGGCTCGTTCGCGGCGAGCACGAGCAGCGCGGTGGCGCTGACGATCACGGGTGACACCGGCAGCCTCTCGGGCGGCGGTTGCGACGCGAGCGGCAACGCCGGCGGCAGCCTCGTCGTGCTCGCGGTGGTCGCGCTCGTGCTCGCACGCCGGCGCCGCGCGCGGGTCGTGTCCGCGATGGTCGGCGCGCTGCTGGCGTCGCACGTCGCCGTGGCAGACCCCGACGGAGCCCGCGCGATCGACCGCTACCACGCGGCCTCCGCCGAAAGCGCGTGGTTCGCGCTCGACTCGGCCACGTTCACCGGCCATCGCGAGATCGCGTTGTCGTTGGTCGGGGACTACGCGCGAGAGCCGCTCGATATCTACGCCCCCGATGGCAGCGTACGTGACCGCGTCGTCACCGATGCGTTCATCGTTCAGCTCGGCGCGAGCATCTCGCTCTACGACCGGCTGCGGCTATCGGCCACCGTACCGATGGCACCGTGGCAGCAGGGCAACGGCGGCACGTATAACGGCATGGCGCTCGCCTCTCCGGACTACGCGTTCGGCGATGTCTCGCTCGCCGGGGACGTGCGCGTGCTCGGTGGACCGAGCGATGCGCTGCGCGTCGTGACCGGCGTGCGCGTCACGCTGCCGAGCGGCTCGACGACGAACTTCATGAGCGATGGCCACCCCGCCGTCGAACCGCGGGTGGTCGCGGCCGGCACGGTCGGCATGTGGGAGTACGCTACGGCCGCGAGTGCGTTCGTGCGCGGCACCAACGAGGTCGCCGGTGCGAGGTTCGGCTCCGAGCTCCGCTACGCGGCGGCCGGTGGCGCGCGCCTGTTCGGCGGGCGGCTGCTCGTCGGTCCCGAGCTCGTCGGTGCGGTCGCACTCGAGAGCCACACGGCGATCGGTACGCCGGTCGAGGTCCAGGTTGGCGCGCACTACACCGCGAGCCGGCGACTGCGGGTCAGCGCGGGGACCGCGTTCGGCATCGTCAATGCGATCGGCGAACCTCGGTGGCGGATGATCGCGGCGCTCACGTACTGCCCCTGAACGGCATCGCGGCCGCCGCCGGCGTGGTCAGGTCACTGGTCCCGCAGCTTCGAGTGATGTCGCCCGTACGCGAAGTAGATCGCGATGCCGATGACGAGCCAGACGCCCAGCCGCGTCCAGTTCGGCCAGCCGAGCCCGAAGATCATCGCGGCGTTCACGATCACGCCGAGGATCGGGACGAGCGGCACCAGCGGCGTCCGGAACTGGCGCGGCGCGTCCGGATCGCGGACGCGCAACACCCACACGCCGATGCACACGAGCACGAACGCGAACAGCGTGCCGATCGAGGTCATGTCGCCGACGATGTCGCCGGGCACGAAGCCCGCGAACGCGGCCACGAACCCACAGAACACCACGTTCGCCTTCCACGGCGTGCGGTACTTCGGATGGACGTCCGAGAACATCTTCGGCACGAGGCCGTCGCGTGACATCGAGTAGAACACGCGCGATTGGCCCATCAGCATCACCAGGATGACCGACGTGAAGCCGAACAGGATCGCGACGGTGACGAGCTTCGCGAGCCAGCCGTACCCCGGCATGTGATGCATGATCGCGTACGTGACCGAGGCCTCGCGGCCGGTCGTGCGAAACTCTTCGACCGAGGCGAGCCCGGTGAGCACGTGCGCGAACAGGATGTACAGCACGGTGCAGATCACGAGCGAACCGAGGATGCCGATCGGCATGTCGCGCTTCGGGTTGACCGACTCCTGCGCGGTCGTCGACACCGCGTCGAAGCCGATGAACGCGAAGAACACCACGCCCGCGGCGCCGAGGATGCCGAGGATGCCGCCGTAGTGATGCGTCACACCCTGCGCGTCCTGCACGGTCGTCGCGGCGGGAATGTACGGCGTGTGGTTCGCGGGATCGATGAAGCTCCAACCGAGCACGATCAACAGCACGACGATCGCCACCTTCGCGATCACGATCAGCAGGTTGATGAAGGCCGACTCCTTCATGCCGCGGATCAGCAACATGGACAGCGCGAAGATGATCGCGATCGCCGGCAGGTTCACGTGGCCGTGCGCGACCACCACCCCCGACGCATCGCGCAGCGCCTCGAACGGCGAGTGGCACCACGCGTACGGGATCACGTGGTGTCCCGGCAAGAACTCGAGCAGCTTGTTGAGGTACTCGCTCCAGGCGATCCCGACGGTCGCCGCGCCGATCGCGTACTCGAGCACGAGATCCCAACCGATGATCCACGCGACCAGCTCGCCGAGCGTCGCGTACGAATAGGTGTACGCGCTGCCCGCGATCGGGATCATCGACGCGAACTCGGCATAGCAAAGCCCCGCGAACGCGCAGCCGATCCCCGCGATGATGAACGCGATCGTGACCGAGGGGCCGGCGTTGTACGCGGCCGCGGCGGCGGTCCGTACGAACAGGCCCGCACCGATGATCGCGCCGATGCCGAGCGCGATCAGGCTGACCGGGCCGAGCGTCTTCTTGAGCGCCTGATCCCCCCCTTCGTCCGCCTCGAGCAGCTCGGCGAGCGGTTTGCGTCTCCACAGGTTCGACATCCGCTCATTAGTTCAGCGACGACCCCGCGGCGCAAGGCACCCGGCTCGCGATGCGAGTGCGTCGCGAGCGAGCGAGCCCGGCGGTCATCCCCCCGCGCCGGGACCGTCAGCGCGCAGCCGCGGGTGGGCGGACGAACCGGACCTGAAACTGGCTCGGCGTCGCGATGAAGCCGACATCGCGCTCGAGCGCAGCGGCGACGAGCGGCACCGAGGTCAGCTCGGTTGCGCGGGCTCGGACACCAGGTGCACGGTCCGGGTCGGGAACGCGATCCCAGCGCCGGCCGCGGTGATCGCGTCCATGAACGCGATCAGGATGTCCTGCCGGATCGCCTGGAACTCGGGGGTGTTCTGGGTCTGGAACCACGCCATGATCTCGATATCGAGGGAGGACGCGGCGAACTCCTTGAACCTCACGACGACCGCGTCGGGCCAGATCTTCGGGTGACGCCGCAGGATGGCCTCGAGCTGCGCGACGATCGTCCGGATCTGATCCGCGGTGGTCCCGTACTCGAGGCCGATCACCGTGGCCAACCGCATCCGGTCGCGTGCGGTGTACGACTCGATCCGCTGGTTCGACAGCTCGCCGTTCGGGATCGTGATGATCGTGCGATCGAGCGTGCGGATCCGGGTCGACCGCAACCCGATCTTCTCGACGGTCCCGACGAAGTCATAGACCTTGACGAAGTCGCCCTCGCGCAGTGGTTGATCGATCCCGATCGACACCGCGCCGAACAGGTTCTCGACGGTCTTCTGCGCGGCGAGCGCGAACACCAGGCCGCCGATGCCGAGGCCGGCGATCAAGCTCGCGACCGAGACGCCGAGCTGCGACAGCGCGACGATCACGCCGAACACGAGCACCGCGACCTGCGCGAACCGAGCCGCGAGCGCGATCAGCGAGCGCGACGACGGCTGCTCCCGCGCCCACGACCGCGACTGCAGCACCGAGCGCGACAGATCGACCATGCGAAACCCGGCCCACACCACGATCGCGATCATCGCGGTCCCGCAGGTTCGCTCGATCAAGCCAGTCGCGCGCGGGGCGAGCTCGATCCAGCCGAGCGCGGCCCGAAACAGCTGGAGCCCGATCAGCAGGGAGAACGGGCCACCGAGCCGTTCGACGAGGCGATCGTCCCAGGTGCTCTGCGTGCGGCGCACCACGCGCGCCGCGATCGCGGAGAGCACCCGGGTCACGATTCGCGCGATCAGGTAGGCGCCCACCAGGGCGGCGATCGTGATCGCGATGGGCGAGCTCGCGAGCTCTCGGAGCGTTTCGAGCATGACGCGACTATGCCGCAGCCGCGACCGGAACGACCCTCACGCTGCATGGACAACGCGGTCATTCGCCCCGCGACGCGGAACATCACTTGGGGGGCCGACCTGGGCAGATTGCGGACAACCATGGGTACCGGTTCCCCCACCCATCTGGCCACGATCGCGCGAACTCGTGCACGCGCTTGCACTTCGTGCGAAGTGGCGCACGCGCCGTGCGCCATCACCATCGCAAATGATCTCCTGAACATACAAGGCACGTTCGTTGCGAGGACGCAGACCCGATGTCCCGCCTATGCATGATCGCCCTGCTCGTGATGACGGCCTGCACCTCGGAGGTCGATGTCACCGAGCAACCCGACAACCCCGCCGATGTCGACCCGCCCTCGGACATGCCCCCCGCGAGCGAGTACGCGCTCTCGAACGCGGAGCAGACGGCCTTCAACTACTTCGTGAGCAAGGGCCTGACCTCGACCCAATCCGCCGGGATCGTCGGCAACCTGATCCAGGAATCGACCGTGATCCCGACGGCCGTCGAGTACGGCGGCGGTCCGGGCCGCGGCATCGCGCAGTGGTCGGTCGGCGGGCGCTGGGACACCAGCCACAACGACAACATCACCGCGTACGCGAATCAGCACGGGGGCTCGCGCTGGGCGCTCGGCACGCAACTCGACTTCATCTGGTACGAGCTGACCAGCTTCAGCGGCTACGGCCTCGCGCAGCTCAAGACGGCGACGACGGTCACCGGGGCGACCGTCGCGTTCATGACCAAGTTCGAGGCATGCGGGACCTGCAATCAATCGGGCCGCGTGTCGTACGCGAACCAGGTGCTCGCCGCGTACGGCGGCACGAGCGGCGGCACGAGCGGCGGCACGAGCGGCGGCGCCAGCTGCTACTCGGGCACGCTCTCGGAGCAGATGCCCGAGAACGCGTGCGTGCAGTCGAAGTTCGACAACCTCTGGTACCAGTGCTCGAATGGCTCGTGGGTCGATCGCTGGTCCGACCCGACCGCGTGCAACGGCGTGCACCCGCTCTAGAGACAGATCGCCGTGCGCACCGGCGCGACCTTGTCATCGCGCGGACACGACATCTGCAACGTGCGGAGCGCCTTGGTCAGGCACTCCGCCGCGGCCTGGTCGGCCTTGTCGACGCCGGCGAACGGCTTGACCATGACCTCCATCGCGGTACCGAGCGCGGACAGCTTCCAGTCCGCCCAGTAGCCGCGGATGTCGTTCGGCTTGCGACCTTTCGGACCGCAGGCCGCGATCGCCGCGCTCGCTTCCATCGTGCGATCGAGCTCGAGCGCGCCATCGGCGTCGCTCCGCGTGCGGACCACGCCCGACGTGAGCTCGGTGGTCGCGAGCCCGGCGGTCGGCGCATCGGGCGGCGGCCCCTTCGCGACGAGCTTGGGCGCCGCGGCCGCGATCACCTTCGTCGAGTCCTTGGAGCCGACCAGCGGCGCGGTATAGCGCACCCAGCGCTCCGCCGATGGCCGGCCGTGGCGCTCGAGATCGACGCGGAGCTCGCACGCATCCTTGTCGTCGCACGCGATCGACGCGTGCGCGGTCGACAGGTTCGGATGGGTCTGGCCGAGCACGGCCTCGAGCGCCGGAGCGGTGCCACACGCGGTGCTGGTGTCCTTCCAGTGCCGATCGCGCACGAGCCGGAGCGCCTTGTCGACATCGGCGCCGAGCAGGATCTTCGCGTGCTCCGCGATCGCGAGCCGTACCCCGATCGGATAGAGCACCTGGCGCGTGGTGCGCCCCGGAAAATCATCCGGATAGATCACCGCGATCGACATCTGGCCGGTGCCGGAGACGACGCGCTTCGATTCGCCCTTGCAGACGTCGAACACGCCGTCAGCGCGAGCCGCAGTCGAGACCATCAGGGCGAGCAAGATCGAGAGGGCTAGACGGCTCATGCGTTCCAGGATGCTACAGGATCGGATCCGACGATGTGACCGCGGTGGTAGAAGGTGCGAGCCGCGAGATGAAAGCTGGATCGCTCGAGACCGATCAGGAGTTCGACGCCCAGGTGCCGGCGGAGCTCCGCCACCTGTCGAACCTGCACTGGACGCCGGTCCGCGTCGCGATACGCGCCGCCGAGCTGCTGGCGCCCGAGCCCGGCGCACGCGTGCTCGATATCGGCGCCGGCATCGGCAAGCCGTGCTTGATCGGTGCGCGGTGCACGCACGCGCACTGGTTCGGGATCGAGCGCCAGCCCGCGCTCGTCACCGCGGCCGAGCACCTCGCGCGCCGCTTCGACCTCGCCGATCGCACGACGTTCCTGCTCGGCGATGCGTTCTCGCTCGCGTGGACCGAGTTCGACGCGCTGTACCTGTTCAATCCGTTCGAGCTACCGCTGTTCCCGACGACGGCGAGCGACACGTTCCGGATCGCGATCGCCGAGACCGAGCGCCGGCTCGCCGAGCTGCGCGCCGGCACGCGGGTCGTGATGCTGCACGGCTTCGGCGGCACGATGCCGGCCGGCTTCGAGTTGCTGCGGCACGAGCGGATCTCGCCCTACGACGGCGAGCTCGCGTGCTGGATCAAGCGCGGCTACTGACAGACTTCATCGCAACCGCCGAGTGAGAGATGGACGGTCTCGGTCTTCGCGATGTCGCCAGCGGCAGATTGCACGGTCATCGTGTAGGTCTCGTCGCACTCCAGCGTGGCAGGACATGGGCCGGGCGCGGTGCAACAGAACTTGCCGCCGGTGAGGTCGAGCACCGTCGTGGTCTCGCCCACCCCGACGGTCCGGCCGGGATACGTGTAATCCCCCGGCGGCACGCAGGCGCCGGTCGTGGTGACCGCGGACAGCTTGACGCCGGTGACGACGAGCGGCGCACACGTGTCGTTCGTGAACGTGACCTGCGCCTTGAACGGATCGTGGCACACGTACGAGCTCTGCCCGGCGAGGGTCATCGAGTTCGATCCGTTCGTGCACGCATCGAGGATGTGGCGGGCGGACTCATCTCCACACGCGCCGAGCACGCTCGCTACCAAGCTCACCACGATCCACGCTCTCGTCATCCGGCCACCGTACTGCACCCGAGCACCGCGGGTCCATCGGGTCCAGCGGGTCCGCGAGGTCCGTGAGGTCCGTGAGGTCCGTGAGGTCCGCGAGGTCCGCAGGTCGACTGCAGGTTTCGCAGGCACGCATGGCGTCATTTCAGCGGGTTGCGCTGGCTCGACAGCTGCAATTCCAGTCTCTCGAAGAAAGCGAGGAACATCATGTCGGCCATCGTTCATAGCCAGGTCCACAGCAACGTCCATAGCAACGTCCATGTCGAGGTCCGCGATCACCGCGATCACCGCGTTCAGCCGGGCCGGCCGGATCGCGATGATCGTGGCCACACCCGCCCGGTGACCGTTCGGCCGATCGTTCGGCCGATCGTTCGCCCGATCGTTCGCCCGATCGTTCGCCCGATCTACACGGCGCCCGTGTACATGCCGGCACCGATCTATACCTCGTGGACCCCGGCGCCGAGCTACACGTATCAGCCGGCGGCGATCCAGCTGCTCGGACCGACCGCGCTCGCGAACGATCAGCTGTCGATCGACGTGGGCTCGCTCGGCAACGCGACCACGCTCGAGCTCGATGCCGCGGGCGGCTCGACCTTCGTCTCGCAGGTGACGGTGATCTCCGCGAACGGGGCTTACCAGGTCATCCCGGTCGACCAGATGCTGTCCGCGCAGAACCCGTCGATCCCGCTGTCGCTCGAAGGCGCTGCGAACGTCTCGCGGATCATCGTCGACGGGCACAGTGACTGGGGTGGGGCACTGTCGATCCGCGCGCTGTGATCGAAGTTGCGCAGTTGCACAGTTCGCGCATCGCGGCGGCGCGAGTCGGTGACGAATGAGCTACATCTTCGCGCGCCACGGGATTAGCGTGCGGACATGCGAAACCTCGGCCTCGCCGTGACGCTCGGGCTCTCTGTGGGTCTCTCGATCGCGCTGTCGTGCGGACCCGCCTCGCGCGGCCTTGGCAACGGAGACGACGACGGCGGCAGCAACGGCAGCAACGGCAGCAACGGCAGCAACGGCCAGTGCACCGGTGGCTCGTGCTCCGCGACCTGCGAGGCCGCGGATCAAAACCACTCGTCGGTTGGCTGCGAGTACTTCGCCATCGACATGGATGGCGCGGCCGGCCCGCCCTACGACGCGTGCTACGCGGTGTTCGTCGCGAACGTGTCGCAGACCGCGGTGCACATCACGGTCGATTGGGGCGGCCAGGCGGTCGACCTCGCGCAGTTCGCGAAGTTGCCGCAGGGCACCGGCACGTCGCTGACCTACGGCGCGTACGATCCCGCGGCGGGCCTCGCGCCCGGCAAGGTCGCGATCCTGTTCCTCGACTACGGCAACTCGTCGATCCTCGATTTCGGTAACGTCGCGTGCCCGGTGCCCGCCGCGCTCAACGCCGGCGTGCAGGTCCACGGCACCGGCGTCGGCACCGCGTTCCACATCACGACCGACACCCCGGTCGTCGCGTATCAGATGTTGCCCTACGGTGGGGGCAAGGCGGCGGCGACCGGCGCGTCGTTGCTGATCCCGACCTCGGCGTGGCAGCAAAACTACATCGCGGTCGGCGCGTACGACGTCTTGCCCGCGCCGCCGATCAACATCCCCGGTCAGGGGCCGTCGCACGACATCGTCGCCTCCGTCGATGGCACGACGATCACGATGCGCCCCAAGAGCGCGATCGCGGCCGGCTCCGGCGTTCCCGCCGGTACCGCGAACACGCCGTGGACGATGACGCTGAATCGTGGCCAGTACGCGCAGATCACGCAGAGCAATCCGTTGTCGGGGAGCCCGATCACGTCGAGCGCGCCGATCGGCGTGTTCGGCGGTCACCCGATCATGTCGATCGATCGATGCTGCGGCGATCATGGCGAGCAGATGCTGACGCCGGTGAGCGCGCTCGGGAGCGTGTATGTCGCCGCGCCGCACCCCGATCGCGAGCCCGCGAACTTCAGCGACCCGCGCGTGTTCCGGATCTACGGCGCGGTCGATGGCACGCAGCTCACCTACGATCCGCCCGGGCTCGGCGCAGCGAGCGTGAACCTCGGCGATCAGATCGAGATCCGCACGGCCGGCGCGTTCACGGTCAAGAGCCAGGACATGGACCACCCGTTCTCGATGTTCACGTACATGACCGGCGCCGGCGATGGCTCGGGATCCGACGCCAACTGGGTCGGCGGTTACGGCGACCCCGACTTCGTCCGCCTCGTGCCGCCGCCACAATACCTCGGGCACTACGTGTTCTTCACCGACCCGACCTATCCGTTCACCGGCCTCACGGTCGTGCGCCAGAAGGTCAACGGCACGTTCGCGGACGTCACGCTCGCGTGCATGGGGACGATCCCCGCGGCGGACTGGAAAGCCGTCGGCGCGAACGGCGATTACGAGATCGCCCACGAGACGATCGTCGATCACTTCAACGGTCAGCACGGCTGCAACAACGGCGTCAACGTCATGGACTCCGCGCAACCGTTCGGCGTGTGGGTCTGGGGTTGGGGCAGCGAGGACACCAACACCGGCTGGGTCAGCTACGGCTATCCTGCCGGAGAAGCCGTGCTGCCGATCAACAACGTGGTGATCGAGTAACGCCGCCCTCGCGCGCATCACGCGCACCGTACCGGCGCGTATCGTGGTGTCGCACGTGGCCTTCGCCGTGCGGCGCGTGCGCAGCGCCGGCGCGCCGGTACAGTGCGCGACATGCGCCTCCACCTCGTGCTCGGGCTCGGACTCTCGATCGCTAGCCTCGCGTGCAGGTCCAAGGCGCCGGCCACGTCGGGCGTCGATCCGGCGAACATCGTCGCGGCGGTCGATCGCACCGCGAAAGATCGCGAGCTCGATGCGAGCCGCAAGCCGATCGAGACGTTGAGCTTCTTCGGTCTCGCGCCGGGCATGCGGGTCGCCGACCTCGGGGCCGGCGCCGGCTACACGACCGAGCTCGTGGCGCGCGCCGTCGGCCCGACCGGCAAGGTGTTCGCGCAAGACTCGCCGGACTGGGACGGCGCGTGGCTCAAGAAGGCGTGGCAGGACCGCCTGGCCCGACCGGCGCTCGCGAACACGACCCACGTCATGCGCCAGTGGAACGCCCCGCTGCCGCCCGAAGCGACGAACCTCGACGCGGTCACGTTCGTGTGCGCGTATCACGACGTGCTCGCCGAAAAGCTCGACCCGCACGCGCTCGACGCGGCGGTGTTCGCGGCGCTGAAGCCGGGCGGCACGTTCGTGATCATCGACAACAGCGCGAAGGACGGCAGCGGTGCGACCGACGCCGAAACGCTGCACCGCATCGACGAGCGGCTCGTGCGCGCCGACCTCGAGCAGGCCGGGTTCGTGCGGGTCGCCGAAGCGAGCTTCCTGCGCAACCCGGCCGACGGGCGCGACTGGAACGCCGACCCGGGCGCGGATCCACGGACCCGCACGCAGGATCGCTTCGTCCTCAAGTACAAGAAGCCGTGATCCGACTGTAACAACTTCGTGCACGTGGCGCGCACCGGGCGCAACCGGGCGCAAGCGGCTGCCAGGCAAGTCCTGTGGAAGCTCGAGCGGATCTCGGGCTAGGCTCGTCGACCATGACCAGCCGTACGTGGGTGTGCTTCGCGATCGCGCTCGTGGCTTGCGGCTCGAGCGACAGCGGCCAGATGGACGCCCCCGCGCAGGCACAAGACGGGCACGGCTCCGGCTCCGGCTCCGGCTCGGGCAGTGGGTCCGGCAGCGGTAGCGGCGTGTACAGCTTCCCGTGCGGCGGCGGCAGCGCATGCTCGCTCGCCGACGTGTGCTGCACGATGCCCGGCGCGACGACGACGTTCGCGTGCGAAGCGCCGGCGTCGTGCCCCCTGGCCGACAAGATCAGCTGCGACGGTCCCGAGGATTGCAGCGGCTCGACCCCGACCTGCTGCGGGGTCGACGCCGGCAACGGCGTGGGCACGTTCCCGAGCTGCGGCGTGACCTCGCTCGGCACGTCGTGCAGCGCGACGGCAGCGTGCACCACCCACATCGCGAACAGCTGCAACGACACCTCGAAGGTCCAGCTCTGCCACCAGGCGTCGGATTGCACAGAGGCGCCGAACACCATGTGCTGCACGTTCGCGGCGAACAGCGCGTCGCTGACGTTCTGCATCGACGCCACGACCGCCCAGCTCGGCCACGGCGTCTGCCATTAGCCCGGCGATGGCGCGTTACCTGTGGTGGGCGTTCGTCGTCCTGGCCGCGTGCGGCGACAACTTCGAGGCCGAGGCGCCCGCCGCGCCGCAGGTGCAATCGGCCGGCGGCCCGGTGCTGCACACGCCGGAGATCGTGCCGATCTTCTTCGCCGGCGACGATCTCCAGCCATCGATCGAGCGCTTCCTCGACGCGCTACCCGGGTCGGCGTACTGGGGGATCACGACGCGCGAGTACGGGATCGGCACGCCGGTGATCGAACCGGCGATCGTGACGAGCGATTCGCCGCCGACCACGGATGACGCGCTGCAGGCATGGCTCGAAGATCACCTCGCCCCGCCGGTGCCCGCGCCCGGGTGGATCGCGCCCGATCCGAACACGCTGTACGTCGTGTTCCTGCCGGCCGGCGTGACGTTGACCGCCGGGATGGACACCAGCTGCGTGACGTTCGGCGCCTACCACGACGAGACTGCGCAGCGTCAGATCGTGTACGCGCTCGTGCCGCGCTGCCCGACCCAGGGCGCGCCGATCGACCAGGTCACGCCGCCCACGAGCCACGAGCTGATCGAAGCCTCGACCGACCCGCACCCCGAGACCGCGCCCGCGTTCGTCACGGTCGACGCGCCGAACCTGGTCTGGGAGTACACGCCCGGCGCCGAGGTCGGGGACATGTGCGAGTACGTCGCGGACGCGTTCCAGCGGCTGGTCGGAGACTTCGCGGTGCAGCGCACGTGGTCGAACGCATCGGCCGCGGCGGGCCACGATCCGTGCGTGCCGTTGCTCGATCAACCGTACGTCGCGGCGGCGCCGATCCTCGGCGAGGTCATGCTCGCCGGCACCCGCACGACCGGCGTGCAGATCCCGAACGGCTCGTCGGTGTCGTTCGACGTCAAGCTGATCAGCGACGGCCCGGTCGCCGACTGGACGATCAAGATCGACGACGTCGCGTCCGTGCTCCAGCAGGCGCCGGCGGAGCTCTCGTGCACGCTCGATCGCACGACGGCCTCGACCGGCGCCACCGCCCGCGCCACGTGCACGCGCCTGCTCGACGGCCAAGGCGGTGGCAGCGAGCTCGTGCTCGTGTCGAAGCGGGACAACGTGACCGTCTCGCTGTGGTGGGGCCTCGCGACGAACTAGCAGCCTCGAGTAGTGATAGCGTCCGGACCGATGCGAACGCTCTGGATCGTCGTGCTGTGCCTGTGCGCGTGCAAAGGCCATCACCAGGACAAGCAGTCGTTTCACGACGGCGTCCAGGCGCTCTGCGACCTGCCCGACCACGTGCCCGACTCCGGCCAGCCGTACGACCAGCGGCTCGCCGCGGTCTCGGCCTGGGCGACCGCGAACATCACGAACCCCGACGTCCACAAGCTCGGCGGCCTGGCCGCGACCAAGGACGCCCTCGCCGCCGCCGTGCAGCGGGCCGGCCTCGCGCACTGCAAGTTGCTCGACAACGGCATGGCGCTGCAGAGCTTCACCGAGGGCATGAAGGTGATGTGCGCCGGCAAGCCCGACGATCCGGCGTACTTCAAGGGCCACCTGCTGAACCGCGACGTGATCGAGCTGTTCGAGGCGTTCGCCAAGGTCGCGCCGGCCGAACGGGCCGCGAAGCTGCGCGCCGCCGTGGCCAGGGCGAACCTCGGCTCGTGCGCGTTGCTCGAGAAGCTCGTGGCCGCTCCCGCCGCGAATGCACCGGCGGTGACCGGACTCGGGCTGGTCGAGCTCGCCCCGCACGCCGTATCGATCGTCGCGACCGAGTCCGGTGTCGCCGTCGAGGGCAAGCCGATCGCCCAGATCGCGAACGGCGCGCTCGCGCCGGCCGAGCTCGCGACGATCGGCCACTTCCTGACCGAGCTCGCCGCGACCACCAAGGGAGGCACGCTGACCCGGGTCCAGCTCGTCGTCGCACCCACCCTGACCGCGCAGGTCCTGAACGAGCTCGTCGACACGATCGATCACGCCGGCTACAAGGACCTCGCGCTCGTGGTCAACGCCGATGGCGTCTCGCGTGCGATCCCGTTCGTGCGGCGCGAGGTCGCGGCCGGCAAGGGCGTCCGTCCGATCGTCGCGATCGCGGGCAGCACGCTGCGCCTGTACTCCGGCGATGGCAGCGAAGGCACGGCGGCCCAGCCGAAGGCGACGGTCGCGTCGCCGGCCGAGCTCGCCGCGGCACTGAACGAGCTCGCGGCCCGGCGCTGGCACGGCAAGCGCACCGATGACGATCGCTGGCTCTACGTGACCGACGATCCGACGACACCGATCCAGCGCGTCGCCGACGTGCTCGCGGTGATGCGCGCCACCCAGGACGGCGGCGAGCTGTTCCCCCGGATCGCGCTCGCACCCTGAACGCGGTCCGGCTACTTCTCGAGCGCGCGCAACGCGAGCGGCAGCGCGACGCCGTCGGTGATCATCGGCATGTGGCCGATGCTCGTTCGCACGTACAGGACGCGCGCCGAGCGGTCGGCGGCGGTCCATTCCGCCGGCAGGCCATACACGCGCTTGGTCATCGGCAGGAACATGTGGATCCAGTTGCTCTCCGGGATCGTATCGCTCGCGATGTTGATCAGGCGGTGCGTCCGGTCGTCGCGCGTCCACGCCATGAACTGATCTTCCTCGCCGTACGCGGCATCGAGCAGCACGAGCGTGCGCACCGCCGGGTTGGTCAACCACAACACGAGCGTGCGATACGCGGCGGAGTGTCCGACCGCGATGATCTCGCCCTCGGGCAGCGGCTGGTCGATGCCATTGACGACGGCGCGCAGCAGGCTCGGGAGCGATGCCCACGGCACGCCTTCCTTGAGCGACGACGGCGCGCCGCACGCGATGAACATCGCATTGAGCCCGGAGCGCTCGAACTGGTCCTCGAGGTGATAGTCGGTCCACGCGCTGTCGACGTCGATGTTGTAGCCGTGCACGAACACGACGGTCTGCGCGTTGATCCGATCGTAGTTGTTCGGGATGTAGACGTGGATGGGGCCGCGATCGGTGCGGATGCGCCAGTGCCTGGCCTCGGCATGCGCGCTGCCGGTCGCGACCACGAGCGCGACCGCGATGACGACGACCCAGAACGGCCGGCCGAGGTCGGAGCATCGCACTGTCCTAGTCTGGCGAATCCGGTGTCGCGACACCAGCTTTTGCGTCTCACCGGCCGCTCGCCCCGCCGGCTCGCCGCGTCATTTCGTGTCATCCGACACCAGCGAGGCCGCCGGCGTGGTGGTCGCCACCGCGGGGCGATCGGCGAACCTGGCCACCTGCGCCGCGATCCGCGGGAACCGGTCGAGCGCCGGCACCAGTTGATAGTGCTCGACGTGCTGCCACATGCTGATCAACGCGATGTCGCGATAGTCGAACGGCGCGCCCGGGGTGATCCGCGCGTCGAGCCACGCGAGCCCTTGCTCGATCGCCGCGAACAGCTTGTCGAAGTACACCGCGCCGCGGATCGCGAGCCCGCCGCGCTGCGCGAGCAGGATCGTGACCTCGTTCGCCATCACACCGTTCGCGACCGCGAGCCGGTTGAGCGCCTCGACCTCGACGCTGGTGACCCCGAACCAGTCGCGTGGATCGTAGTTCGCGACCAGGTAGCGCGCGATGTGGTCCGAGTCGATCAGCGTGTGCTCACCGTCGACCAGCGTCGGGACCCGCAGCAGCGGATTGTCGCCGTAGCCCGTGGTGGAGGTGTCCATCACGCCGGGGGTGTGGACCCACTCGAACGGGATCCCGAGCTCCCCTAGCAAGATCCGGATCTTGCGCGAAAAATGCGAAAGCGGTGTCGCGTACAACTTCACGCGTCACCGCCTTCAGGGTCCTGGCGCCACATGCGCCGGACTGTACCGCTTACATCATGCCGTCGAGCTTGGCCTGGATCGCCTTCATCTTCGGATCGTCGGCGCACTTCATCATGCCCATCATCTGCGGCATGACCTTCTGGATCCGGTCGCCGTACTTCTTCATGAGCTCGGCGGACTTGTCCTTGTCGCCCTTCATCTTGTCGCCCATCGCCTTCATCTCCTTGATGTCACCCTCGTACTTCTTGGTGATGTCCTCGAGGCTGCTCGCCATCTTCCCGCAGTCACCATGAGCCGATTCGACGGCCTGGCCCATCTCCTCCATCATCCCGACCATCTTGTCCATCATGGCGTCGGGGCTCTTCGAGCAAGCGGGGGCAAAGGCCAGGGCAGCGCAAATCAATACGTTCCGGATGTTCATCACAGGTTCCCTCTCTCGGTTGTGTGGCAAAGAGCCACCTCACCGCGGGTAGTCGCACGAATTGGAGACCGATCTCGACCAATAAGATCGGCCGGGACGAGATCGCCAGATCTGGCTATTTCAGCTCGGCCCAGCGCGCGTGGGCCTTCAGGTAGCGCCCGTTGAACGGCGGTGGTGCACCGACCGGGCCGAGCACGTAGTCGGCGCGGCGATTGGCGGCGAGATCCGTGTTGTCCTTCGTGATTACCTTCAACACGCCCTCTCCGAACCCGGCGTACGCGATCGGGAGTGCGATGCCATGGGTCCGGAAGTACTGCGCGATCGCGTGGGCGCGGGCGAGTGACAGCTGCTGGTTCTTCGCGCTGGGGCCGACGGTGTCGGTGTGGCCGGCGACGTAGAGGCGCATCTTCACGAACCTCTCGGATCGGTTCACGATCTCCTGGATCTTCGCGACGCTCGCCGCGAGCTTGGTTTGCTCGGTGTCCGCGATCACCGCGCTGTCGGTCGCGAACGTGACGTCCTGATGATCGATCGACACCGACCACGGCACGAGCTCGACCTCGGTGACCCCGGCATCGCTCGACTCGGCGTGCAGCTTCAACTTCAGGACGCGGGCGCCCGCCGGCTGCGTCCATGGGATCGCGAGCCACGTCCCTGCCGGCTGGCGTGCATAGGTCGCGGCTCCATCGCCGAGCGTGGTGCCGTCCTCGCCGATCGCGGTCAGCGTCGCCGCACCCGCGGGCCGCGACATCGTGAACTGCAGGACGTGGCCGTCGAGATCGAGGTGATCCGCATCGTAGCCGACGGTCAGCGCCGGCCGCACGACCGTGGCGAACTGGATCGGCTCGCTCCACGCGGGTTGGCGTGCCGAGATCGTGCCCTGGTAGTGGGCCTTGCCGGCCGCACCGTCCCCGATCGTGAGCGTGACCGCCTGGTTACGCTCGAGCGCGCGTTGGTCGAGCGTGAAGCGCTTGCCATCGTCGCGCTCGAGCTCGAGCCTCACGCCCATGACCCGGGTCGCGCCGGTGATCCGGATCTGCGGCTTCTGCCCCGCCGGCACCTCGAGCTTCAACTGATAGCTGACCGGCTGGGCGTGCGCGACGCCGGGCGGCCAGCCCAGCCAGACCACCGCGACCAGCGCGACCCGCGCGACGAAGCTCCTCCGCATGGGGGAAGGATAGCTCAGTGCACGCGCACGATCGCGAACGGTCCCGCGGCGGTCCCGAGATAGCTGGCGCCACCGAGCTCGAACGAGCGCCACACCGGCGCGAGCTCGACGATCAGGCCGTCGGGCGTGTCGACGCGTGCCGCGCCTTCCACGTGCCAGCCCGACGGCACCATCCCGATGGCGAGCACGAGCGCGGTCTGGTCGTCGATCACGCTGATCTTGCCGGCGTCCGCGTCGACCGTGACCGTCGCGCCGGTCGCGATCGACGGCACGACCTGCGCGGGCAGCTCGAACGCGTAGGAGTGGCCCTGCTCGGCCCCATCCTCGACCACGAGGTTCCAGCGCTCCCGATCGCCATCGGCGTGCGAGGTCAGATCGATCACCTTGCCCTTCACCGAGGGCTCGTCGACGTGCTGAGGCGGAAACGTGGCGCCGCCGCGGATCGCGGTATCGGTGTACGCGACCACGCCCGCGCTGCCACCGCCGGTCGGCGGGGGCGTGCCGTGCGGGAGGCACGACGCGACGACGGCCACCAGCGCGCTGCGCATCGATCTTAATCTACCTCAAGTCCTCGCGGACCGAGCCGGTGGCGACGAGGTCGTGCCCTGTTCCGGATCTCTACGATCCATCTGATCAGTATCGCGGCCGCCCGGAATACTGGACGCGGATCACGGACGTAGGCAGGCTCGGTGAGCCTCATGCAGTCCCCTATCGCGGCGCCCGCGCGTTGCGTACCGTGCCTCCGGTTGTTCGCCGAGACCTTGTACGTCGACGACGGCAGCCGTCACGGCGAAGAGGTCCGCACCGCGATGGTGCGGCTGGACTTTGCCTACGCCGGCCGCCGGGTGCGCTCGCGCGATCCACGGGGAGCGGGTCGCGACCGCGCCGCCGAGCTCCAGGCCGTGCGCGTGATCGAAGGGCTCGGCGCGATCGAGCTGGCGAGCCTCGACGATTGTGCGGTGTCGCCGGGCAGCGGCATCGACTACGTGCTCGCGGTCGACGGCGACGCCCACGCGCTGTGTGCGTTCGGCGCGCACGCCCTGCCCCAGCTCCGCGCGATGGGCTGGCAGATCGACATCGATCCTGACTACCCGTGGCAGCTGGTCGCCGGCGACGCCGCCCTGTACGTCGCGGCCCAGGCCGAACCCGAGCGTCCGGACTGGTTCGGGCTCGAGCTCGGCATCGAGATCGACGGCCAGCGCGTGAACCTGCTGCCGGCGCTGCTCGAGTTGCTCGACGGAGCGGGCGATCTGTCGGCGCTCGCGCGCTCGTCGCGGCGCTATATCGCGGTCCGGGTCGACGCCAAGCGCTGGCTCCCGGTGCCACCCGCGCGGCTGCAGCTGCTCGGCAAGGTGCTGCTCGAGATGTACCGCGACGGCGGCCGGATCAAGGCGCCCGCGATCCGCGCGCCGCTGATCGCGGAGCTGTGCGCGACCCTGCACGACGGCGCGCGCCCGCTGCGCTGGGTCGGCGATTCGGCGATCCGCGAGCAGGCCTACGCGATGGCGCTGGGACCCCGCCGCACCGCCGCGGCCGCGCCGCCGGAGGCCCTGTGCGCCGAGCTGCGCCCGTATCAGCGCGAAGGCGTCGCGTGGCTCCAGCACCTCCGCGAGCACGGTGCCGGCGGCGTGCTCGCCGACGATATGGGGCTCGGCAAGACGGTGCAGACCATCGCGCACGTGCTGCTCGAGAAGCAACACGGCCGGCTCGACCGCCCCGCGATGATCGTCACGCTGACCTCGCTGATCGGTAACTGGCAGCGCGAGCTCGCGAAGTTCGCGCCGTCGCTCACCGTCGCGATCCATCACGGCCCCGACCGCCATGGCAAGCTCGCGCAGCTCGCGAGCCACGACGTGATCATCACGAACTACCCGCTGGTCGCGCGCGATCGCGAGGCGCTCGCCGCGATCCCGCTCCACCTGCTCGTGCTCGACGAGGCCCACGCGGTCAAGAACCACGACGCACAGGCTGCCGAGGCGATCCGCACGCTCGACGCGCGCCACAAGGTCTGCCTGTCCGGCACGCCGATCGAGAATCACCTCGGCGAGCTGTGGTCGCTGTTCGACTTCCTCAACCCCGGGCTGCTCGGCCACCGCGACGAGTTCACGCTCCAGTTCCGCCAGCCGATCGAGGATCGCGGGGACCGCGGCCGCGCCGAGCGCGCGATCACCGCGCTGCGCGAGCGGGTCCGGCCGTTCATCTTGCGCCGCACGAAGGACGCGGTCGCCAAGGAGCTGCCGCACAAGACCCACCTCGTCAACGCCATCGAGCTCGCCGGCGCGCAGCGCGAGCTCTACGAGAGTATCCGGGTCGCGGCGCACGCCGATGTCCGCGCCCACATCAAGCAGCGCGGCCTCGCCGGCTCGACGATCGCGATCCTCGATGCGCTGTTGAAGCTACGCCAGGTCTGCTGCGATCCGCGGCTCGTCGCGAGCGAAGCCGCGCGCGGGGTCGGCGAGAGCGCGAAGCTCGCCGTGCTGCTCGAGCTGATCACGAACCAGCTCGCCGATGGCCGCCGGATCCTGGTGTTCAGCCAGTTCGCCCGCATGCTCGGCCTGATCTCCGAGGGCCTGCTCGCGAAGGGCATCGGCCACGTGACGCTGACCGGTGCGACCTCCGATCGCCAGAAGCCGATCGACGCGTTTCAAGCCGGCCGCAGCGACGTGTTCTTGATCTCGCTCAAGGCCGGTGGCGCCGGCCTCAACCTGACCGGCGCCGACACCGTGATCCACTACGATCCGTGGTGGAACCCCGCGGCGCAGGCCCAGGCGACCGACCGCGCCCATCGCATCGGTCAGACCAAGCCGGTGTTCGTGCACGACCTGATCGTCGCGGGCTCGGTCGAGGAGCGCATGCGCGGCCTCCAGCGTCACAAGCGCGCGCTCGCCGATGCGATCCTCGGCGACCGCGACGCCGCGGCCACGAGCCTCACCGATCACGATGTCGATGATCTGCTCGCGCCGCTCGCCTAGTCCGGTCGGTCACAGCACGATCGGCTGGCACGCGGCCCCGCCGGAGATCTGCGCGTTCGTGCGGAACGTGTTCAGGCGCTGCCACGACGGCTGCTCGAACTGCGGGATCGTGCCGTCCTCACGCACGTTCGTCACGTGATAGGCGTGCTCGTTCCAGATCCGGCGCGCCTGGATCCAGCGATCTTGCTTGTCGCGGATCACCTGCACCGTGGGCGACTGCGTGATGTACATGTTCGACACGACGACGATCTCGGCCGAACCGTCGTTGTCGATATCGGCGACCACCGGGTATTCGCTGAGCGTGCCGCTCGTGCGCGGCATCTTGAAGATCGGCGTGCCGGTCGAGTCGAACACGTAGAGGTACTGCTCGTCGGCGTACATCGCCTCGGCGTGGCCGTCGCCGAGGAAGTCGAACGCGGTCCCCGCGGCGATCCCGGACTGATCGCTGACCGGCGCGCTCCACTTGATCGTCGCATCGGCATTGTACTCGGTGTAGTAGTTCGCCGAGCTCATCGCGTACTCGGCCTTGCCGTTGCCGTCGAAGTCGTGGATCGTCGCCGGGCGCAGCCACGTCGTGCCACCGGCCGGGCTGCCCGTCGGGCGCAGGTCCTGGTACTTCACGGTGCCATCGTGCTCGAGCACCGTGAGCCCGTTCGTGTTCGTCACGAGGATCTCCGGCTCCGGGTCGTCGTCGAGGTTCGCGACCTGTGGATAGCCCGGCGACACGCCGGTGTCGTTGTAATAGACGGTGCCGTCGTAGTGATACGCGGAGGCGCCGAGCACGACTTCCATGTAACCGTCACCGTCGAGATCCGCCGCGGTCGACGCGTTCCAGCTCGCCTGCGCCGATGGCGCGCTCCACTTCACGACGCCGTGGTCGTCGAACACCGTGTTACCGCCGAGGATCTCGACGTGGCCATCGTGATCGAGATCCGCGAGCGCGATCGCACCGGAGTACCAGTCGCCGGCCCACTGCCCCGCCGGACCGAACAACACGGTGCCATCGTGATGGAACGCCCACAGCTTGCCGGTGGTATCGACCGTCACGATCTCCGCGACGCCATCACCGTCGAGGTCGCCGAGCGCGGGCGTCACGGTGCCGTCGATCGTCGTCGGGATCATCAGCTCCTGCGCGCCGGTCTGGCCGTTCAACAGATAGATGTGGCCGGGCTCCTCTGGCTGGCCCGTGCCGGTCGACGCGACGACGACCACATCGGGGATGTCGCACAGATCGATCGCTCCGTCCCCGTTGTCGTCGGTGAGGTTGGCGACCAGCGGCGTGACGATGCTGTTGGTCTCGCCGTTCGGGCCCATCCACGTCCACTGGATGTCCGGATCGAAGCTGTTCGCCGGCGCGACATCGGTGCAGTTCGGCACGCCGTTCGAGTCGTCGGTGACCTTGCACAGGTTGACCGGCGGCGCATCGGGCGAACCGCTGCCACCATCTCCACCATTGCCATCGCGATGCGGCGAGCCGCAGCCAGCGCCCGCGGCAATGCCGGCGGCCGCGATCCACACCCACACGGTCCTCATGACCCGGTTGTATGCCGGCGGCGCGAGCTCGGTCGAGCAAAATTTGTGACCTGCGGAGCTCAGCGGCCGCCACGTCCCGGCCGGCCATGCGCGGTGGGACGGACCGAACCGACGGCGACCGGCGCTCGCCGCCCGCGCGCCGCGGGTCACCAGGCCTCGCCGAACGGGCGCGCTTCGAGCTCGAACGTCCACGCCGAGCGAGGCTGGGCGGCGAGCATCGCGGCGGTCGCGGCGACATCGTCCGGGTTGACGAAGAAGTCGTCGGGCTTGTCGGGCATCCTCGCCCGCGTGCGTGCGAGATCGACGACGCCGTCGATCACGATCAACGCGACGTGGATCCCCTTGGGGCCTTCCTGGCGCGCGAGCGACTCGGCGAACGAGCGCTGCGCGGCCTTGGCCGGCGCGAACGCGATCGTCTTCGCGCCGCCGCGCCGCGACGCGGTCGCGCCGACGAACACGATCGTGCCGGCGCCTGCCTGCTCCATCGCGGGCACGACCTGCTTCGCGACGAGGAAGCTGCCGAGCGTGTTGACCCGCCACGCGGTCTCGAAGTCCTGCGCGGTGACGTCGGCGAACCCGCCGAACACGCCCGAGCCGGCGTTGTAGATCACGACCGCGGGGTCGCCGAGCGCCTCGCGGATCGCGGCGAACGTGCGCTCGACCTCCGCGGCATCGCCGACGTCGCACGCGAAGGCCCGCGCCTCCGTCAGGCCGCTCGCGACTTGCTTCGCGTAGTCGTCGCTGCGCGCGAGCAGCGCGACCGCATAGCCTTCGCGATCGAAGCGGCGCGCGAACGCGGCACCGTTGCCGGGGCCCACGCCGACGACCACGCACAGGGGTCTGTTCGTCATTCACCGAGGTTACCCCTCCACGTCACCGAGCGCCGCGCCGTGCTACGGCCCCTCGGGCCCCTGGACACGGGCATCACCCGTGCA
>JBDTEH010000249.1:0-4751 GCA_039922635.1 Kofleriaceae bacterium
TTCTGCTTCGAGATCACCATCTCGGTGTACTTGGCCGGAAACGTCTTGGTCAGGAGCTCTTGGATCGCCGGCTTGACTTGCTTCTGGTCGTGGACGAGCTCGTGGAAGCCCTTCGCCGCGCGCGCGGCGGTCTCGCGGAAGTTGTCGTCGTCGATGTCGAAGCCGAGCCGCGCGAGCCCCTGGAGGATCTGATCGTAGCCCTGGGTGAACAGGGCGAGTGCTTCGGGATCGAGCTCGACGGCCATGGTGTGTCCTCGTACGTGGTCAGGATCGCGGTGGTCGCGGCGGCGATCGCGAGGCGGTCGCCGGGCGCCACGGTGGCGAACGCTTCGTAGCCCGGAAGCTCCACGCCGACAAGACTCGCGGGCAGGCTCGCGCGGAACACGCGCAGGCGGAGCCGGCGATGACTCAGGGTTTGATCGTGAGATGCGACCGGTTCGCGATCGGCTGTAACGCCGAACGCGCGCGCGACCTCCAAGGCGGAGTCGCCCTGCGGCAACTCCCACAGGCCACCGAACAAGCCGTCCGGCACGCGTCGCGCGAGGACCAGCCGGCCGGCGCCGAACATCCACAGCGCCTCGCGCGCGAGCACCGGGAGCTCGCTGGCCTTCTTGCGGGCCGCGACCACGGGCAGCTCGGCTTGCCGGCCGTCACGTGCGGCCACGCACGACGGCTCTAACGGGCAGCGCGGGCAGTTCGGCGAGGTCGGCGCGCACAGCGTCGCGCCGAGCTCCATCAGGCCCTGGTTGAGATCGCCGGGCGCGTGGTGATCGGGCAACGCGGTGACGAGCTCGCCGGCGCGTTGCCACAGCGCGCGCTGGCCGGCCGTCGACTTGATGTCAGCGGCGATGCCGTACACGCGCGCGAGCACGCGCGCGACGTTGCCGTCGACCAGCGGCGCACGCTCGCCGAACGCGATCGACGCGATCGCGCCGGCGGTGTACGGCCCGATCCCGGGGACCTCGCGGAGCTCGCTCGCGCGCTGCGGCAGCGCCCCGGCCCAGCGCGCGGTCACCGCCTCGGCGCCCTTCTTGAGGTTGCGCGCGCGCGAGTAATAGCCGAGGCCGGACCAGGTCGCGAGCACGTCGTCGAGCGGCGCTTCGGCGAGCGCGCGCACGGTCGGAAACCGCTGCATCCAGCGCTCCCAGTACGGGATCACGGTCTGGACGCGGGTCTGCTGCAGCATGATCTCGCTGACCCAGATCGCGTAGGGATCGCGCGACCTCCGCCAGGGCAGGTCGCGCTTCACGATCGCGTAGTGCGCGACGACCGCGGCGCCGAGCTCGGCAGGATCCACGGCCCCGTAGATACCTCAGTTATAGAGGTGGAGCATCACGAGGACCTCCGGATCGAACTGCACCGCGAACGTCGTCTCGCTGGTCTTGTTCGAGTTCACCTGATCGACCTCGGTCTTGACGCCGGTATAGGTGAGCAGCGGGTTGGTCGCCGAAGCGCTGAGCTGCCAGTGCGGGCTGAACCAGTAGCCGATGCCGATGCCCCAGCCGAGGTCGAACGTCGTCGTGGTCTTGGTGTTGTAGTCGCCCGGCGGGTTGTCCTTGACGACATCGAAGCCGAGCGAGCCGAGCACCTCGAAGTCGTAGCGCCCGTGGCGGATCACCGGGAACCGCACGAGCGTGCCGAGATCGAGCTCGGTGATCGCCTCGGACATGTCGGTCATCGCGACCGAGGTGTCCCGCGACGTGTTCGCGATCGCCACGATCGGCTCGAACGTGATGCCGTTGATCAACCGCAAGCGTACGCTCGCGACGTTCGGCTTCTGGAGATCGAACGAACCACCGATCGGCCGCGCGTAGCCGATGCCGATCGCGAATGCGACATCGCTCGGATGAACGCCATCGCCGTGCGCCGGCTCCATCACGATCTCCCGGGGCTGCGGAGGCGGTGGCACCGGGCGCGGCGGTGGGGGCGGCGGCGGTTCGGGCGGCGGCGGCGGCGTCGGCGTCACGTCGGTCGTGCCAGGCCCCGGTTCGGTCGGCTGTGCGGCGGCGATCCCACCGAACCAGGCGAGTGCGGCGATTACGGTCGTGAGCTTCATCGCGATCCTTTCGTATCCGGCGTCGCCACCGAGAAGCACTCGGTGTAACAGGTGTCGATCAGGCCCGTGCAGGTCGCCTCGTAGCTATCGACGCACGCGGTGCAGGTCGGCGTCACCGCCGGGAGCTCCGGCACGCATTGCGCGAGGCAGTGGTCGATCAGCGATGGCGTGGACGCGGTGCAATCGCAGAACGCGCTGCACACGTCGTCGACTGCTTGCTCCGGCGAGGGCGTACACCCCACCAGCAGCGCGAGCACCACCCACCTCATCCGCGCATGTTCGAACGGGCCCCCGGAGCGGTGCAACTATTCGACCACGAGCGGCCACACCTGCCAGACCGTGCCAGCGGCGGCGTCGCGCTCGACCACCGCGAGCTCGCCCACGCATGGCTCGCCGGCGTGAAGGATCGCGTCGGGCTCGTCGCTGTGGTCGAGCTCTCCGCACGAGGTCAGCCAGCGCGTGGTTCCCTCGGCGGCGTGCAGCGCGAGGTCGTGGTCGCTCGCGACCGTGACCGGGGCGGCCGCAGGCTGTCCCGCGATCTCGATCGCCGACAGCCCGGGGTTGTCGGCGTGCGTGCCGAGCAGCACGCGCTTCTGCGTGATGAACGTGAACCTCTCGAAGTCGCACTCGACCTCCAGCGGGATCGGCGCGCCGGTCGCGAGCCCGAGCTCGATGCGCGCCGCCACGAGCGTCGCGTCGTCGGGCGCGATCAGCTCGTAGTGATCGAACAGGTAGTTGACGGTGCCGGACAGCGGCGAGTGCGCGGCGTTCAACACCGACGGTGGCTCGACCGTGGTCGGCCCATCGGCGTGCGCGATCAGGGCCTCGACGAGGCCGTGCTCGCCGGCGGCGAGCCCCGGCGGGGTCGACCTCACCGCGACCACGCGATCCTGATCGAGCTGCCACGCCTCCGGCGCGACCGCCGCGTGGGTGCACCCGGCGAGGACGATCCACGCGTACTTCACAGCTCGCCTCGGATCCCGAGCGTGGGCAGGATCCCCGGTGCGGCGACCGCGCGGCGCTGGGTGAAGTTGAAGTTGTAGTCCCAACCGATCGCGGCACGCCGGTCGTAGACGTTCGCGAGGTCGAGGTACGCGTGCAGGTGCGTGCCGAGCGCGCGATCGACGCGCAGATCGAGCTGGTGCTGCCACGGCAACCGCTCCGCGTAGAGCGCACCGAAGCTGGGCCGGTAGACATCGCGATCCGCATCGTAGAGCGCGCCGGCGACCCGCGTGTAGGGCAGGCCGGCGCGGAGCTCGAAGTGCGCGCCGACCTGCCACGCGCCGAGGAACCGGGTCACGCGCGCGTCGAACCGTACCGGTTGATCGTACTCGAACGGGCGCGTGCGCATCCTCGGCGTGGCCTCGCGATCGGAGTGCTCGAGCACCACGACCGCGACCGCGACCCAATGGTCGGCGTGGACACCGGCGATGCCGCGCACGCCATAGGTCGTGCCGCGGCCGGTGTTCGCGAGCCGGCCGGTGCCGTCGTCCTCGACGAGGTTCGTGCGGTCGAGGTAGTACACTTCGAGCCCACCAAACCCGCCCGAGCCGCGCAGATCCGCGATGCGCTGGACGCCAAGCGCGATGCGTGTGGTGCGCTCGGGGTGGAGGTCGGGGTGCTCGAGCTCGTCGCCGTGCTCGGGGGCGCGGCGATAGGCGCCGGCGTCGAGCGTGCCGACCAGACGCTCCGCGAGATCGAGCTCGAGCGCGCCGCGCGGTTGCACCGCGATGTCGGTGCCGAACGCATCGACGCGCAGACCGGTCGTCGCGCGCACGTCGGCGGCGAGGTGCGCGGTCGCCGAGCTCCACGCGCCGAGGTCGCGGGTCCAGATCGTGCCGTCGAAGCGATGCGAGACGTCGTCGCTCGCGACCACGCCGGTCGTCGCCACGTCCTCGTGCGGATCCGCGGCATCGGCGATCGAGAGCGCGTGGCGGGTGACGTTGGCCTCGGCGCCGACCTCGACCTCGAGCCGCGCGAGGCCGCCGACCTCGCGGAGCGTACGGCGGAGCTGGTTGCGGACGCCGAAGCTCGTGCGCGTGTCGTGGTGGTGCTGGACCAGGCCCCGGTCGGTGCGATCGGCGTCGAACAGGACCGACTGTGCGAACGTGGCGGTCCACGGACCGCGCTGATAGTCCTCGGCGAGGACCGCGCGGGTGCTCGCGCGGTCCTGCGAGAGCGCGTGATCTGCGCCACCGGGACCGCCGCCGTCTGCGTCGTCGTAAATGTCGGCGTCGGTCAGCGCGAGCAGGCTGAGCCGAACGGCGAGGTGGCGAGATCCGAACACCAGCGCACTGCCTTGCGCGTCGAGGTGAGGCCACGGCTGGGCCCGGGTCAGGCCGAGCGGCGGCGCGCTCGGCCATGGCCACCAGGCGCGCACCACGAACCGCCGACCCGCGAGGTTGCCGGCGAGCTGCGCGCCGAGCGTGGTCAGCGTCAGCGGCAGCGCGACCTCGGGGCCCGCGGGCGCCGCCGAGCTCGCGAGCTGGGCGACGCCGTTTCCCCATTCGACGCCGGGCGCGCGATCGAGGCCCAGCGAACCACCCCACCACGCCAGCCCGGACCGGCCATCGAGGTGAAACAGCGGTGTCGCGAAGCCGTCGGCGAGGGTCTCGACCTCGAACGGCATGGCGCCGTCGAGCGACAGCCCGCCGGGCGTGCGGACCGCCAGCTGGAGCTGTGCGGTGACCGCGAC
>JBDTEH010000250.1:0-26274 GCA_039922635.1 Kofleriaceae bacterium
TCAGCTTGTGAGCTCCTCGGTTCCCCTCCTCGAGGACCTTGTCCCCCTCACCGCCGTAGCCCCAGCCTTGCCACGGCTCCGGAGTGAAGACGCCGATCACCTTCAGCAAGCGCATGGACGGGACGCCGATGACGTCGACGTTCCCCGACTGACCGCCGCCAGCGAACACGTAATACTCGTCCATCTTGCCCGACGGGGTGTACGTCTTGAGCGCTGCCACGACGTCGGCCTCGTCGAGCCCGCGCGCCTCCATCAGGTCGCGAATCGACGACGACTCGCCAAGCGTCGACGACGGCTTGTTCCCGCAGGCGCCGAGGCACATCACCGCGACGATGAGCGAACATCTCAGTACGGTCTGCTGCGTGCGCATCTCTCGCTGTCTCCCTCTCGCTTCGCACACGGCGCCCGCCGCTTGGTGCTGCACCAGCAATGGAAGGACCACGCACGTTTGGACAGACCCTTACCACGACGTCTCTGACCCGCATGCTCCAATCCGCAACCAACCGCGACCGGCGCGACGAGACGCGACGCGACGAACCACGCGTCCAAGATCGCTCTCGCCTCGACGGCGTGCTCGGGAGGTGAGCGGGCGTGCGCGGATGACGCGCGTGAGACTACGTACTGATCCCGGCCGCCGGAGTTGTGTGTACTTTTGGTCACCGTGATCCTGGCGGCCGTAACGGGGCGCAAGTCCGTCGGCCATCACGCCGCATTGGCGGTCGGCGCCACCGTCGCGCTCGACGGGCTCTTCGCGGCACCGGTACGTGGCGCGTCGATGGATTCGGCGCGTGCGTCCGGTCCGGCGCTCGGCGGCCGCCACCTGGACACGTGCTGGATCTACCTCGCCGGACCGAAGCTCGGCGTGTCATGTGATCGTCGCACGCTTCGATGGGGCACGTCGTTACCATCGAACAACTCGTCGGGAATCGGTGGTTGAGTCGGGTCGATCGTGCGTGATTGTTCCGCTTCTGCGGAGCCGATCATGCATCACGTTCTGATCATGCGAATGATCCGCGACTCACGGAAAGCGTGCGTGGAATGATGATTCCCTTCTGGCCGATCTGGTTGGTCTTCATGTTGATGTTTCTCGTAGTTCCGCTCGGCTACGGATGGGGCTATCGCGGATGGGGGATGGCGTACCCTCGCTACGTCCAGCGACGGCGCGCGCTGCGCGCGAGCGACGATCCGGGGCAGCGCGCTCACTTGGCCTGGGGCCGCGCCGGCGATCTGCTCTGGCTCGGACTCTTCATCGCGTTCATCTGGGCGCTCTCCGCGTTCGTGTGGCGCCGCTGAATCGACCAACCGCCACCGCCGCGTTATCGCGCGCCGCAAGCGATCTCCGACGCCAGCGCAGCGCGAAATGCTCGCCGACGCGCTGGTCGCCGCCGAGCGTGTGGCCAGCGAATCGGAAGACCCGTCCGGCTATGGCGAGGACGACCCAGCGAAACGACGCGCCGAGATCGTTCAAGCGCACGCGGTCTCGCTCGGCCACCAAGAAGTCGACGTCACCGCGTTCGAGATCATGGAGTATCCGGTGACGAACGCGATGTGGCCCGCATACATGAAGAAGACCGGCGCAGCGGCTCCGGCGTCGTGGCCACCCGGCGCTGCGATGCCGGCCGATGATGCGGCCACGGGTGTCTCGCAAGCCGAAGCCGCGGCGTTCGCCGTGCATCACGGTTGGTCTTTGCCGAGCGAAGCGGAGTGGCAGCTCGCCGAGGCCGTGATCGCCCCGCAGCTCGATGGCACCAGCGAGTACACGACGAACCTGTTCGCTCCGTATCGCGGTGGCGATCAAGCCGCGTTTGCAGAACCGCGTGGTCAGATCTGCGCTCGCGGCAGCGCGGCGAAGCTGCCGCCGTGCATTGCAGCTCGGCGCGGCCTCGCTCGCGAGCATCGCTTCAAGTTCGCGCGCTTTCGCTGCGTTCGTTAGGGTGGGGAGCGACGCATCTTCGTCGGCATCGGGACCGTCCTTGAGGTGGTTGCGGGCGACATTCGAGAGATGTTTCATGCTGCGCCGCTACTTGCGTGCGAATATGAATCGACGTGTTCGTCGATCTCGCGTTCGTCTCGTTCTCGAGGACCGTCGGCGCGTTTGATCCAGTCGTTCCGCGATCTCGAACTAGCGGCGGCGCGTCGCGCGCGGACGTCGCGCTGGCTTGGTCCGTTCGCGCACGTCGACGACGCGCGCCTGGATTCGCAACGCGGCAGTGGGTGGCACCACGAGCGCGCCTGCCGTGGCCATGAAGTACGCCGTGACCAGCTTCCAGTCGCGCGCGCCCTCGCCCGGCAGCTTCGGTTCGCGCTCGGCGTCCTCGAAGTAGGTCAGCGCGCGCAGGAGCAGCCCTTCGTTGACGTCCTGCCGGTACACCTCGCGCAGTGCGCGCAGGCATTCGACCGCGCCGAGCCGCTCGCGTTGCAGCACGACGTAGAGGTCGAAGAAGTCGCGGCGGGTGCCACGGTCGAGGATCGCGTGGAGTTTGGTGGCGAGGATCCCGGTGACCGTGAGCCGGCGCTCCGTGACGTGGGGTGCGAACCGCTCGAGCACGAACACCGAGACGTCGATCCCATTCCAGCGCAGGTGGACGGTGTCCGGCGCGCGCTCGACGATCTCCGTCGTACCCGAGCGGGCTAGCTGTGCGAGCAGCTCGCGCAGATCACGCGGACGACGCACGCCGAAGTCGACGTCGTGGGTCGGACGGTACGGGCACAGGCAGCGCACCGCCTGCCCGCCGATCACGAACCAGTACGGCAGCTCGTCGACCGCGTCGGCGAGACCGCCCGGGATGACCTGATCAGGGGTGTACGGCGTGCGCGCGCGCATCTACGCGATGCCTCGGTAGGCCATCACCGCGCGCAGCAGTCCGAGGCTCTTGGGCCGCCAGCCGCGCATGCGCGCCGCGTGGTGGAGCGCGAGCCAGCCGGTACCCGCAGCCCACGCCGTCGCGCGCAGGTCGCCATAGTTGAAGGCGTAGAACGCGACCTGCGCGCCATCGAGCTCGGCGGCAGGGTCGACGTTGTACAGCGAAGCTCGCACCGCCTCCGGAAGCGACGCGACCGCGTGACGCGCCGGCCGGCAGCGCTCGACCGCGTTGTAGAGCGTCGCGCGCGACGGCATCGCGACCCGATGCTGCGTGCACCACGCGCGCAGCACGCGTTGGACGTCCCGCATGCGCGGGCGCTCGTGCGTGCGCAACAACGCCTCGAGCCGGCGTTGCAGCGGCGGCGGTAGCCGCGACCGACCCGCGTCGGCGCGGCGCTTCGCGGGGGCTACCGCGAGTCGAGCCCGCGCCCGCTCGACCGCCGCTTCGAGATCAAAGGTAGACATCACGTGTCATAATTCTAGACATTTTTACGCCATTGCAACACCCGAGATCGGTCCCGTCAACGCGCGGCGCAGCCGGTTTGAACGGGGACACTGCCGCTCGTTGCGCTTCGCGATCACCACGATCTGTCGCGGCGCGACTTGGATCTCGGCGAGGACGGCGCGCCCGGCGATCTGCTTGGGATCTCGTGCAGCAAGACTGCAGCCGGTCGGCGCACGCTCCAAGTGCCGAAGGTGCTGCACCCGTTACGGGCGTGGCCCGAGGTTCACGGTGCCCACCAAAATCTCTGCGATTCGTTCCCCACAGACGCGAGCTCCGTCGAGGATTCTGGGGAACGGTTGGTGTCGTGGGCGCGGTGACGGGTCGGCGGGTCGATGAAGAACACCGCGTAAGGGAACCGCTTCATGAAGTTGCGCTTCACCCCGAGCGTCGCGTCGATGCCGGGTGCACCTCCGGTGTGCGGCGCGCCGCGCTATCGCGTCGTCCACCGCATCGAGGAACTCGGGCCGCAGCTCGGCACGTTGCTCACCGTACCTGCGCGCTGCTGCGATGACCTCTTCGCGTGCCGACATTCGCCTCCGAGCACGAGCAAGCCCGAGGCGCCGACCCTCAGCGTGTACCGGACCGTTCCGGGTCGGTGGAAGCGCCTTCGGGAGACCGCGCACACGTGCGCTGCGGCTCGGTGCCGACGCCGGCCGCGTGTGTGCGAGCATCGGTGCCTCACATGCGAGTGGCTGGACCACCACTGGGCGGCCTCGCCGACGGAGTGCAGCTTGCATGACCGTGCGTATGCGAATGAATTCGTTAGGATTATGCGCGATGTACCTGGTTGCGTCGCTCGGCGCGGCGTGTGGGGACAATCTCGGGGTGTCGGACGCCCAGAACAGCCAGAACAGCCACCTGGACGGAGCGCCCGGGGACGCAACGTCCGGTCATGTAGTGCCGCGGGTGGTCTCGATCAGCCCCGGCACGAGCGCGACCAACGTGCCGCGCAACGCGAAGATCACCGCGACGTTCAACGAGCCGATGGACACCACGACGCTCGTCGTGGGGACGATCACGCTCGGCAGCATGAGCGGGCCGATCACCGGCAGCGTGTCCTCGACGGCCAGCACGATCACGTTCGATCCCGGCAGCCCGCTGACCGCGAACACTTCCTACCAGGTCACGATCACCACCGCCGCCAAGAGCGCGGATGAGGTCGCGCTCGCGGCGCCGGTGACCTGGACGTTCACCACCGGCACCACCTCGATCCCTCCGGGCGTCCCCGTCGACCTCGGCACGTCCGGCGCGTTCGTGCTGCTCGGCAAGACCGGCATCACGAACGTCCCGATCTCGGTGATCAGGGGCGACATCGGCGTCAGCCCGATCACCTCGACGGCGATCACCGGCTTCCCGTTGACCCCGGACGCCTCGAACGAGTTCTCGACGACCCCCCAGGTGATCGGCCGGGTCTACGCCGCGGACTACGCGGTGCCCACGCCGGCGAAGATGACGCTGGCGATCATGGACATGGAGACCGCCTTCAACGCGGCCAGCGCGCGTGCACCCGATGTCACCGAGCTCGGCGCCGGGATGATCGGTACGGTCACGCTCGTGCCAGGTGTCTACAAGTGGAGCACGGGGCTGCTCATCCCGACGAGCGTCACGCTCAGCGGTAGCGCGACCGACGTGTGGATCTTTCAGATCGCCCAGGGCCTCACGCTGAGCAGCGGCACCCAGATCGTGCTCGCCGGTGGCGCGCTACCGAAGAACGTGTTCTGGCAGGCGTCCGGCGAGGTCGTCGTCAACACCGGCGCGCACCTCGAGGGCAACGTGCTGACCAAGACCGCCGCGACCCTCGACACCGGGGCGTCGTTGAATGGCCGGCTCCTCGCACAGACCCTGGTCACGGTCCGCGCCTCGACGATCACCGTCCCGGCTCCCTGAGCGACCCGCGCAGGATCACGGCGCGAGGTTAGCGAGCGTGGACCGCGACGCGCAGATCCGGGAACTGGGCATCGATGGCAGCGGACATCGTGTTGAGATCGCGGTTCATGGCGCGCTGCTTGTCGTTCGCCGCGCCACAGGCGTCGGTGCCCTTCTTCAGCTCGAGCTGGATGTTGCTGAGCTGGAACGCGAGCGTCGGATCCGTGGCCAGGTCGGTGACCGACTCCACGTAGAGCTTGAGGCCACGCGCGTTGATGTCGCCGCCGCGTCCATTGAGGTGCTCGTTGGCGAAGTTGAGCTGGAGGATGATCGCCATGTTCGCCTCGATCTTGGCCCACCGGTTGGCGTCGCTCAGGATCGGATTCTGACTCACCGTCGTCTTGAGCGTGCAGTGCCCGGGGCTCAGGTTCAGGCTCGCCTTCGCCTGGCAGTTGGCCTGGATGCCCGCCGACGCCTGTCCCGATGCCCGGCCATCGCCGGCGTTGCCCGCCGCGCGAGCGTTCGCGCGGGCGCTGCATTCGGAGACCATGCTCGCGTTGAAGCTCGGCGGCTGGCAGTCGAGCGTCGTCTTCACCTGGATCGCGCTGTGGATGAAGTTGGCGATCGCGTTCGCGTTGGCTTCGACGCCGAGCGCCGCGGCGAGCTCGGCGGTCGCCCGGCCCTGCATCTCGTAGGCTTGGTTGACCGCCTGGAGGTAGCCCTCGGCTTCGACGACCCACGAGGCATACTTCGCGGGCATCCGCGCGATCGGGAGCTGGATGTCCGCGCTCGCGCTGATGGACGCTTCCCCATGGAAAGAGCCGCCACCGCCACCACCGGCGCCGGCACCGCCACCGGCGACACAGGCGGACGAGAGCACGACAGCCGCAAGGGCAGAAAAGGAGGTCATGGCGGCAAGCATAGGGGGTCGGCGCGACGGGTGCTATTACGCCGGCCGCGGGAATTCGTCCACCGTTGCTCGCCAGGTGGGAGGGTCGAGTACGTTGTCTCCGTGCGCAGGGCCCTCGCCTTCGTGCTGGCGCGATCTAGCCGGTCTTCGAACACGCGTGCGGCGGTCTCGCGGTTAGGGATCCGAAAACGCGAAGAGACACGCCGTGGCGTGTCTCTTCATCCTTGCCTCATGCCCTATTTCTTCGCCGCGCAGCCGCAGCCCTTCCCGCAGGTGCAAGAATCCTTACACCGGCAGGGTGCGTCGCACGTGCAGCGTTCTGCATCGCTGCCGCATCCGCAGTCGGTGGTCTGACAACGGCACTGGGTCGCGGTCTCGTTCATCTTGGTCATCTGAGTGTCCTTTTCATCGAAGTGCGTGCTTGCGCTTCACCCCAAAGACGCAACGGTTGCTGTCCCATTACAGTTGGCGTCGGCCGGCACGGGCGGTTCCGCGCGCGCCACCAAAGGTCTGTCGTTGGATCGTTGATCACCGCACGACCTCGAAGTGTCCCATCATGCCGGCCGCGTGATGCTCGAGGATGTGGCAGTGGTACATCCACATGCCGGGGCGATCGTCGGGACGGAACGCGATCGTCACCGTCTGTTTGCCCGCGACGTTCACCGTGTCCTCCCACGAGGTCGGCGTGGTCCGCACGCCATCGATGGCGACGACCTGGAAGAAGAAGCCGTACATGTGGAACGGGTGGTCCATGGCCGTCTCGTTGACGATGTCCCAGACCTGAAGCTCGCCGACCTTCACGGGCGCGTCGTGGTGATGCGTCTCGTCGTTGATCAGCCAGTCGTGGCCGTGGAATGTCATGCGGGCGCCCAGACGAACGGTCCGATTGGGCGAGAGCGGCCCCTCCGAAACGAGCGCCGTGATCGCCGCGAGTGCCGCCGGGATCGACGCCCGCGACGTTGCGCGAGGACCTACACGCAGCGTTCCCCACTGAGTGCGACGGGGCCACTTCATCTTCGTGCGGCGGTACGGCAGCGATTCGATCACGATCTCAGCGCCTTCATCGTCGAACGGTCCGACGGCGAGCTCGACCCGATCGCCTGGCGTCAGTAGCGTCTCGGTCACCGTCACCGCTGTTTCTTGGAGCCCGCCGCTGGCGCCGATCACGCGAAACGGCCGGCCATCGAGGGACATCCGCACGTACCGCGCGCTGCACGCATTCACGATTCGCCACCGCTCCGTGTGCCCCGCTGCGATCTCGAACACGGACGCGACGCGACCGTTGATCAGCAGCGCCTGTCCCTCACGGCCGGCGTGACGATCGAAGACTGCTGTCTTCGCGATGCGGCCCTGACGGTCGAGCTTCAGGTCGTCGAGCACCAGGACGCGATCAGCGTCGAATACCGGATCGTCGTCGCCGAGCACGATCAGTGCGCCGTACAGACCGCGCTCGATCTGCACCGTCTCGTTCGCGTGCGAGTGGTACCAGAACGTTCCAGCGTCGGGCAGCAGGAAGCGATATACGAATGTCTCGCCAGGTTGCACGAGCAGCTGCACCGACTCGGTCCCATCCATCGCCGCAGGCAAGCGCAAGCCGTGCCAGTGGATCACGGTCGGCTCGGGCAAATGGTTGATCAACCGGACGACGAGCGTGTCACCGATATTCGCCACGATCGTCGGCCCGGGAACCATCCCCTCGTAGCCCCACGCCGTCACGGTCTTGCCGGGCGCGAGCTCCCACTGAGTTTCGCGCGCCTCCAGCGTGACGTGCACTTCCTGCGGCTCGCGCGTACCCTTCGGGGCCGGAGCCGGACCGCTTTGGGCTGCATACAGGGCCGCGAGGTCCGTGGTCGGAGCAGAGTTGGCGTGTTCGGTGAAGTCGCTGTGCTTGTTCGAAGTCCAGGTCATCGGGGCCTCCTTGATGTTGTGCTTTCACCCTACGCGCGCACCCGAAATCCACTTGAACATAAGGGCTACGAACGCGCCGCCTCGGGCCCCCGCGCTACAGTCCTCACTGCCATGACGACGGAAGCACCCCAGGAGTCCGCACCGATCGAGGACATCGCTGCGACGCTCGTCGCGAATCACCGCGAGTTCCTGGCGTTCGTCGAGAAGCGCGTTGGCAACCGCGCGACTGCCGAGGAGATCCTGCAGGACGCGTTCGTGCGCAGCATGGACAAGCTCGAGACGATTCACGACACGGCGATCGGCTGGTTCTATCGCGTCCTGCGCAACGCGATCATCGATCACCATCGGCGGACGGCAGCCGCCGAGCGTCGCCACGATGCGTACGCGCGAGAACAGCAACTCGCCGAGGCTGAGGATCAAGAGCTGCACCGTGTCGTGTGCACGTGCGTCGCGCAGCTCGCCGACACGCTCAAGCCCGAGTACGCCGCGGCATTGAGGCGCGTCGAGGTCGACGGCGTCTCCGTGAAGGACTACGCGGACGAGGTCGGCATCTCGAGCAGCAACGCGGGCGTCCGGATCTTTCGTGCGCGCGAGGCCCTACGCAAGCAGGTCGCGCGCTCGTGCGGAACGTGCGCGGCCCACGGTTGCGTGGATTGCACCTGCGATCAGGTTGCGAGCGGCAATCGCGAGCCGTCCGGCGCTTTCACCGTCTGATACGCTGGCCCAAAGGTCAGATGGCAACCAAGGCCTATGGACGCATGGTGTTTTGGGAGGGGGCTTGCCTCTGGGTGCTTGGCAAGCGGCCCGGCGACCGTCCGTATCCGAAGACGTCGTTCCACTCGCACCATGCGGTACAGGTGACGTTGGCGCTCGAAGGCTCCTTCACGCTGGAAGGGCGCGAGACGCATGCAAGAGCTGTCGTGGCAGCCGCGGTCGCGCCCGATGTCGAGCACATGTTCGAGGCGCATGGCGACGCAGTCGCTCACCTGTTCGTGGACCCGGATGGCCATGCGGGTCGCGAGTTGCACCGCGCGTTGCTTTCAACGGGCGAGGTCGCTTTGATCACGAGCCCACACCTCGGCAAGCTCCGCGAGCAGCTTCACGCGGCCCTCCGAGCGCGCGGCCGCACCGACGCGCCTTTCATCGAGCTCGGCCGCAGCCTCCTCGCACAACTCGCACCAGGAAGCGAGCGAGACGAGCGACCCGAGGTTCGCGTACGCAGGATGTCGGCGTGGGCAGCGGCGCGACTCGAGACGCCGGTGAGTCTCGAAGATGTGGCTGCGCATGTGGGCCTGTCCCCGGGACGAGCGCGGCATCTGTTTGTCGATCAGACCGGCCTGCCATTTCGTACATATCTGTTGTGGCTCCGGCTGATGCGCGCGGTCGAGCTATTCTCGGCAGGCTCGTCGTTGACCAGCGCCGCTCACGGAGCCGGGTTCTCGGATTCGTCTCACTTCAGCCGCACGTTTCGGCGCATGTTTGGCATCGCAGCCGACTCGTTGCGCGTCTCCTAGCCCTTTCGTTCAAGTCGGCGGTCGTCGAACGCCCTATTCGTTAGGGCATGACATCCGCACATCAAGATCACACGCATCCTCTCCTCGCTGCTGTCGCCTTCCTCGCTGGCTGTGGCAGCACGGTCCCGGCGAGGGTCGAGACCATCGATGGCCAGGACATCGAGATCGCGACCGACGGAAGTGGCGGCGCGGCAACGGTGGTGTTCGAGGCCGGCCTTGGTGACGACTGGACGAGTTGGGACAACGTCGCCAACCAAGTCGCGCAGCACACGCGCATTTTCGCTTACTCGCGCCCCGGCTACGGCGCGAGCAGTCCGGCGACGACGCCGCGCGATCCGCAGCAGATCGTGGAGGAGCTGCGTGCACTCCTGACCCACGAGGGCTACCCGCCGCCCTACGTCCTCGTCGGCCACTCGTTCGGAGGGGCGTACATGGAGCTGTTCGCGAAGGTGCATCCCGACGAGGTGATCGGAGCCGTTCTCGTCGACCCTCGCCACCGCGATTTCCTCGCGACGTGCGAAGCGGCCGGGCTCGACAACTGCGGCATCCCAGAATCGCTGCTCGAGACGCAAGCTGCGAGCACGATCGCCGAGTACCACGCATTCCCGCTCGGCGCCGACGAGATCCGCGCTGCCGGAACGTTCGGCTCGTATCCCGTGCGCGTGCTGACCGCGACCAATCATCCAGTCTCACCTGCACGCGAAAAGCTCTGGGAGACGATGCTCGGCGAGCTGGCCGCAGAGGCGAGCAACGGTGAACAGATCCTTGTCCCTGGTGCCAGTCACTACATCCAGCTCGACCGTCCCGACATCGTCGTCGAGGCCATCCTCGAAATGCTGCCCACGCCGTGAAGGAGCCAACCATGTCGATCAAATCGAACGTCATTGTCACCGCCCTGCTGCTCGTCCGCGTCGCCTCGGCGGAGCGCGAGCACGACGTCGAGGAGGCCTCGCTGCCGTGGCAGCTGCACGCCGTCACCACCAGCAACGCCCTCCAGGCGGACAGCGCCGCGGCGGTGTTCCGCGATCCCCACGGCAACATCGACATCGCCGAGACCACCGCGTTGTCCGCGAGCTATCAGGTCTCCGAGCGCTGGGCGCCGATGCTCCGGCTCGGCTTCGTAGGGAACAACGCGCCCGGCGCCGCGCTCGACGGCACGTCATTCGGCAACCCGATCGTTGGTGCGACGTATACACGCAGCGTGAACCGTTGCCGACTCGCGTTGATCGCGGCGGCGGCGATTCCGGTCGGATCTGGGGGCGGCAATGACCCCGACCCGCGCGCTGCGAGGGCGAACGCCGCATCGATCACGGCGCGTCCTGGCGACGAGGCGATGTTCGAGGTCAACTACGCGACCGCGATCGTCGGCGCCGACATTGCCTACGTGAAGCACGGCTTCACTGCGCAAGCCGAGGCAACGGTGTTGCAAAGTGTTCGTGTCCGCGGGGACAAGACTGGCGCTGGAACCGACGACTTTCGGACGCGCGGCACGATCGGCACACATGTCGGCGTGTTCTTCGGCCGGCACGTCTCCGTCGGCGCCGACCTCGAATATCAGCGGTGGCTCTCACATCCGACGATGCTCGACGCGATGACCGAGGGACGCGTTCCAATCGCCGATGAAGATCTCGCGACGCTGACCGCCTCCATGGGCGCACGCGTGCACTTTCATGTCGGCAACGCCTCAGTGCATCCCGGGCTTTCGTACACGCGTGGCTTCGACGGGCTTGCACTCCATGGCCCGATGAACATTACGAAGCAGACGAACGCGGTTGGGATTACGATCCCCGTGCTGTTCTAGATTAGCTTGCACGCGGAGCGCCTTGGGCGACGCGCACCTGCTCGTGAAATATCGACAAAGCAGTCGAAGATCGCCGCTAAGTCTCCGTAGGTAGGGTGGAGATTAGGGGGATCGCCCCCCCTGACCTCGTGAATGCCATTGCTGTTGAGACCCGCGATTTCGAGAGGTTGCGAGGACGATCGTTCCGCAAGGAGTTGATCTCCGACGAGGAATCTGCGGAACGGGGCGCCGACCACCATCCCGACGGCGGGCGGATTTATCGAGATCCCGAGCAACGCGAGCAGCTACCAGATCACGTCCGATCAGAAGGTGCTCGTCGCTCAGTACATGGAAGGGCACGAGGCGGGCGGCAACACCGGAGATCCCGCGATGGCGCTCGCGGTCCCCGCCGAGCAATTCCGTAGCTCGTACTTGTTCCACGCGCCCGTCAACTACGAGTCCAACTATGTCGATGTCACCGCGCCGATGGGAGCGGACGTGCAACTCGACGGCGGGGCATCGCTGACGTTCACGCCGATCGGCACGTCGGGCTTCGGCCTCGCGCGCGTCCAGAGTCTGACCGCCGGACCCGCGAGCGACGGCAACCACAACATCCAAGGTGACATGCCGTTCGGCATCACCGTGTACGGCTACGGCCAGTACACGAGCTACTGGTACCCGGGCGGCCTGAACCTCGACAAGATCATCGAGTAGCCGCAAGGAGCGGCCGCCAACAGTAGCGCTTGATTCTCGGCACTGTTTCAGCGCTATGCTGTGAGAGCGTGGAGGACACGAACCCTAAGGTCGTCGAGATCCAGCGCGACCTGCTTCGCAAGGCCGGCGCGGGCAAGCGAGCAGCGCTCGCCGTGTCGTTATCCTCCTCGGTCATCGAGTTATCGCGCCGAGAGCTCCGCAGACTCGATCGAGCGGCGAGTGATACAGAGCTCGCGTTGAAGTGGGTCGAGCAAAATTACGGCTTGGACCTGGCGCAGCGGGTGCGGCGATACCTAGCGGTTCGAGGTGGCTGAACCACGTAGCGACATCGTCGCCGCGCTCGAACCCGTGGTCGATGCGCTCGAATCACTGGGAGTGCGCTATCGCGTTGGAGGCTCCGTCGCGAGCTCGGCGCTCGGGGTACCGCGCTCGACACTCGACGTGGATGTGGCCTGCGAATTGCGCCACCAGCACGTCAGTGGACTCTACCGGGCGTTGCTCGCCGATTACTACATCGACGAGGATATGGTCCGCGACGCGATCGATCGCGAGTCGTGCTTCAACGTGATTCATCTCGCGACGATGCTCAAGGTCGACCTCTTCGTGCGGCGCTCGCGGCCGTTCGAGGATGTAGCGTTCGAACGGGCAGTGCGCCGCACGCTCGACGCCGCGGCGGACGCGCGCGAGTTCGATCTGACGACGCCAGAGGACATCATCTTGCACAAGCTCGAGTGGTTCCGAGCGGGCGGAGGTGTCTCGGATCGACAATGGCACGACGTTGTGGGCGTGCTCGCGATCCAGCAGGATCAGCTTGATCGCGACTATCTCGAGCGCTGGGCCGCCGCGCTTGGCGTCGCGGACTTGCTCGCGCGTGCGCTTACCGACGCTGGTGCGCCGGCTCGCTCTACCTAGCGACGAGGAGCTAACTGTGGGCCGGTGCGCGCACGCGGATCGTCCAGGAGGCCGAGCTCTCGACGGCGCTGACGATTCGCGCGCGCCGGCGGGTTCGCGAGGACGGCACCGTCGATATCGCCGGCGTGCCGTGGCAGCTCGACCAGAGCTTCCTCTCCGGAGGTCTGGTCATGATCGCCGTCGACCTGGCCGGCGCCGCGGAGCCCGTCGTCGAGCACGATGGATCGACTCGTCGGCCGGCGCCCGCGTCACCGTGCGCCCGAGGAGGACTGATCATGTTCACGCCGTACCTCGCGCACTTCGCGCTCAACGAGCCACCGTTCTCGAAGGAGATTCCCGACGGTGAGCTGTGGTTGCCATCGTCCAAGCAAGCCATCATCGATACGCTCCTCGAGGCGCTCGACGCCGTGGGCGTGAGCGTAGCCGTGGGCGTGAGCGTGGGACCGGGCTGATCGGCACGAGCGCGTGGCGCGCGCCCGGCGCCGGCACCGCGTTGATGGTCGAGGCCATAGTGCGCAACCCGGGCCGCGTCCTGCCGTGCTCGGTCGAGCTCGATGGCGAGTTCGGCGTCAAGGGTGCGTTCGTCGGCGTGCCGGTCAAGCTGACCGCGAAGGGCGCCGAGGCGGTCTACGAGTTCGAGCTCTCGGCCCAGGAGAAGGAGGCGTTCGGCAAGTCCGTCGCCGCCAACACCGAGCTGATGAACATCGCCCGCGGCTTCCTGGGCTAGTGCTCGGCCTTGCAATCGTCGGTGTGGCAGCCGGCCGCGACGATGTAGCTGCGCTCGGTCGCGACTGCGCATGACGCGAACTGCTTGCAGTCGGTCATCTCGGCGCAGTGCGTACCGTCCTTGTACAGACTCTCGATCTGATCGGCCGGCGTCTTCGTCGCCATCGCGTTGGGTGCCGCTGGCGATCCCGGCGATCGTCGTTCCGATCGCGGCGCGCGCGCCGCGCCGAACGGAACGAGCGTCGTCCGCACGCGAGCGAACCGCAGCGGCGTGGACGGCGGGGACGCCTACGAGTCGTACCGTGCACGCGTTCGGCGCTGGGTGTAGCGCTCTGCGCGAGCCCGCTACTTCTTGACGAACTTGAGCGTCATTCGATCGCTCTCGCCGATCGCGGTGTACTTCGCCTTGTCCTTGTCGCCCTCTTCGTAGGTCGGCGGCAGCGTCCATACGCCTTGCGGATAGTCCTTCGTATCCTTCGGGTTCGCGTTGATCTCCGACTTCTCCGCGAGTGTGAACCCCGCGGCGGTGACGCGATCGATCACCCATTGCTCGGCGAGGTAGCCTTTCTCGGCGGTGTCCTCGCCCTTGGTGCCGGCGACGGCGCGGTGCGCGACCAGGCCGAACGTGCCGCCGGGCTTGAGCACGGCGTGGATCGCGGCGAGGTACTTGTCGAGCTCACCACGGCGTTGCCAATTGTGCATCTCGCGGATCGCGAGCACGACATCGACGCTGCCATCGGGGCCGAGCTTGAGCGTGTCGGGCGTGGTGATGCCGACGCGCTGGACCTTGCCGAACAGCTCGGGCGACTTCGCGAGGAACAGATCGAGTGCCTTGCCACTGGCGGTCGACATCTTGCCGGCCGGTGCGTTCGCGTCGGGCCCGACGGCGATCAGCTTGCCGTGGTCGGCAAGCAGCGGCGCGAGCAGCTCGGTGTACCAACCGCCGCCGGCGCCGAGCTCGACCACGGTCGAGGTCGGCTGGACGCCGAAGAAGCCGAGCGTCTCGATCGGATGGCGGAAGCCATCGCGATCCTTGTTGCCGGGCTCGCGATGCGGGCTCTCGAGGATCGCGGCGAGCATCGTCTTGGTGTCGGTCATCTTTTGATCGCGCACCACGACCGCCGCCTTCGTGAGATCCGGCGTCCAGCGCGCGGCTTCCTTGGTGGCGTCGGCTTGGACCTCGACCATGCGGGCGGCAAGCTTGTCGGCGTCGGAGACGACGGCGCTGCCGCTTCCCGCGCTTCCGATCGCGCTTCCAGTCGCGCTGCCCGCGTATGGATCGTTGGACTTCTTCTCGGTCTTCTTGCACCCGGCGACTGCGAGGATCAGCGCGAGCACGACGGGTGATGTGGTCATGGGCACGACCATACCCGACGCGGGACGATCAATGCCGGTGGTGATGGTGCGCGCGCTGCTTGAACGGCACGATCTTCGGAGCCACCGGTCGCTCGATCGTTCGTTCGTCGGCAGGCGAAACGATCGGCGCTGGTACGGTCGGTGTCGCAACCACGGGTGCCGCCGCCTCGGGTCGCTGGTCGACGTGCCGGTCGTAGCGAGGGTCGTGCTCGCAGCCGGTCTGCGTCCTCAACTACGGTGACGCCAGCGCGGCAGCGGTCAACGGCAACATCACCGGCTTCAAGGTCGCGGATGACGCGCTCACCGCGATCGCCGGCTCGACCCGCCCGCTCAGCGGCACCGGCGACGTCCACCCGACCAACATCGTGTTCACGCCCGACGGCAAGTTCCTCGTCGTCGCCGAGCGGTTCGGTCCGCTCGCGGCGCAGACCGGTCAGCTCGACGTGTACGCGGTGACGAACGATGTCGCCCAGGCCGGCACGTTCAGCCACGGCGCGGGCAACCAGCCGTTCGCGATCGACTTCAGCCCGGAGGGCTACATCCTCGTCGCCGAGGTCGGTGACGCGACCGCGACCGGTTCGACGACGAGCTCGTACTCGCTCTCGAGCACGGGCGCGCTGACGCCGATCACCGCCGCGCTGCCGACCCACCAGGGCGCGGCGTGCTGGATCGACGGCGGCGCGCCGGCGTTCGTGCTCGAGGCACGCGGCGGCGCCGACTCGGCGTCGTGGGGGACGTTCCCGGTCGACCTCGCGAAGGCGACGGGGCGGCGCGTGATCGCGTACGACGTTCCCGGCGAAGCCACTCGGGATCGCCGACGAGCTCGCCGCGCTGCACGCCGATCTGCACGAGCTCGGCGCCGACCGGATCGTTCCGGTCGCGGCGTCGCACGGCGCGCTGCTCGCGGTCGCATACGCCAAGACAATCCCGATCAGATCGCGGGTCTGGTGTTCGTCGATCCGATGAACGCGGACTTCGTCGAGGCGGTCGGGCTCGAGCGCGTGATGGCGACGGTGCCGAAGCTCTCCGCGCCGAAGTCGGATCTCGAGCGCGCCGCGGCGCGGATGGTCGAAGGCTTTCCGAACCTGATCTCGTCGCTCTACGGCATGCGCTGGCCCACGAACCTGCCGGTCGTGATCGTGTCGGCTGCGACGCCGCCGATCCCGGCGGCGGACCTCCAGGCCGCGTGGCGCGCGAGTCACGCCTTGTAGCGATCGCCGACTAGCGCGCGATCCGCGATCACCTCGACTTGATCGAGCACCGTCATCGCTTCACCACGCGACGGCCGAACGCCGATCCAGGCGACGGCGCCGACCTGCGGTACGATCTTCAAGCGTTCGACGAGCGAGAGCACGGCGCGAGTATGACCCACGTACGATCGAGTGCTAGCCTCCGAGGCATGGGCACGTGTGAGATGGCGTACCGGTTCCACACCTCTGCTGACCAGGCGGTGTCGTCGATCGTGGCGACCTTTGAAGCCTCCACGGGCCTCGTGGCCGAGCTCCAGGATCCGAGCTCGGACGGCCAGCGAGAGCTGCGCGTGCCCGCGCTTCGTCAATCGGTGTGGCTCGTCGTCGATAACGAGACGTTTCTCGAGGTCGACTACCGCAGCGCGGTCCCGGGCCGCTTCATGCGCGCTCACTTCGATGCCGCCGTGATCACGACATCACCGAGACCGAGCCCGAGGTCGTGGTGGCCGCGGCGCAGCGGGTGCTCGCGCGACCCTAGCGGTGCGCGGCGGGAGGTGGTGAGATCATCCGCGCGACCGCCCACTTGCCAGTGCGGCACGCGAGCACCTGGCCGCCGCAGCTTCCGTACGCGCACTCCTGCGCGTCCTTCGTGCAGAGCGATCCGACCGCCGGCTCATCGCCGAGACAGCCATCGGGTCGGAGCTTCGGCGTGCAGCTCCACGCGGCGCTCGGATGCTCGCGCGCCTCGTCGTAGACCGACGCGATGCCGGCGCATGGCCGATAGGTGATGCACCCGCAGTGGCCGTCGGCGTACGGGCACGAGAGCTTGTCGACACTCGCGAGCGCGCACGTCCCGGCGGCCGCCTCGGCGTAGGTCGCGGGACAGCTCGCGAGGACCGGCGGACCGGGCGGTGAGGCCGCTGCCGAGCCGGCGTTGGTCGTGCTGCTCGTGGTCGTCGTCGTCGTCGTGGTGGTCGTGTCGGGGGTCGAGCTCGTCGAGATCGAGGTCGAGGTGGCGGTGGCGGTCGCGGTGCCGCCGGGCGGCGGCTCGTCGGTGACCGGCGCGGGACGCGCGGCGGGATGCGAGCATGCGGCGACGACGAGCACGAGCAGGAGCCGAACCATCGCGGGACGATACCGCGCTAACGGCGGCTCCGAGTGGCTCGTCGCGCATCCCGGATGCAGCCGCGCCTCTCACGCCAACAACGAGGGCCGCACCCGCACATCGGGTAGCGCGAGCGTCCACGCGAGCGCACCGGTCTCGGTGTCGACCGACATGACCGCGTTCTGGGTCGCGAGCAGGAGCGAGTCGCCGGCGAGGCCGTGAGCGGCGGCAGGTGTCGACAAGGGCCCGATCCACGCCAACACCCCGGCGAACGAAACGCGGCAGGTCTGGCTTCCCACCACGTAGATCGCAGCGTCCGACACCAGCAACCTGGCGTTGTTACAATCCGTCTGCAGGGTCCATCGGGTCGCTCCGTCGCTGGCATTCAACGCGCAGAGCCTGCCTCGTTGGTCGATCACGAACAGCGTCTGCCCATGGACCGCCAGATGGTCGGTACCGGGCCCGTCGAGATCGACGGTCCAGCGCGGTTGGCCCGTCGCGATCTCGAGCGCCATCACGTCCGACCGTGACGTGAATGCGAAGCACAAGAGATCGTCGACCAGACGGGGCGAGCGCGGAAATTCGGGCAGCCGCGTGAGCCACAAGACGCACTCCGGTAGATCGACCGACAGTGCGAAGGCCAGCTCCCAGCCCGTGCCAACGAGTCGGTCGCCACAGCCCCTGACTTCCGCGGATAGCTGCGGGTACTCGCCGAGCCCGACGTTCGAGATCCGCGCGCCGTCGACGCGCTGGACCGCTGTGGCGTGCCCCGACAGCAGGAGGACGTACCAATCGGTCGCGTACAACGCAGACCACTCCTCGCCGAGCCCTTCGTTCGAGCTCCAACGCTCCGCGCCGGTCCGAGCCACGCGCGAGTGTAACCGCGTATGCGGGCCGATCGCGTACAGCTCGTCGTCCACGAGGCAGAGCGTATCGATGCCGCCGGTGTGGGCCCACCGCGTGGCGCCGGTTGCCAGCTCGATCGAGCACAGGCCTCCGCGGCCCCCGATGATCGCCGAATCATCGTGGCGCACGATCGCGCGTGGTTGCGCGAGCGCGTGTTGCCATAGGATCGAGCCGCGGCGCACGTCGATCGCGTAGACGTGGTCGGTCCCGCTGACGACCAGACGCATGATCACGAGACCGACAGTATGATCGCGCTCGACTCGTGACAACGAGCTGCCGTGCTTTGCCGCAACCACCGCGCGCGGAAGCGCAACAGGTGCGGCCGGCAGCGTGGTAGCTATCAGCGATGGCTGCTTGCGAGATCGGTCGCCGCGACTTCCTCGTCGGTGGCGCGGCCGCGATCGTGACCGCCTGTCGGTCGCGACGCCAAGTCGCTCGGCCGGTAACTCCGGCGCCGACCAGCGGCGCCACACTGCGACGGAGCCACATGTTCGAAGACCTCGCCGCGGGTTTGTCTCCCGACGGTCACTGGCTCGCGATCGGCGCCGGCGCCGACGTCGACGACTACGACGCCGGCGCTCCGCTCGCAGTCTGGGATGTCGCGAAGCGCGCTCCGGTGCGCCGTCGAACGATCGCGCCCGGGGGCATCGGGATGGAGGGCGATGGACTCTTGCGATTTAGCCCGTCCGGCGCGCTGTTGACGGTGGGTGTGAACACGAACGAGGTGATGACGCTCGACGCCTCGACAAGCGATCTGCGCGAGCTCGGCCACCTCCAGCTCAGCGTCAATGACAGTGCGCCAGGCAGGTTCCTGCTACCGGGCGAAACCGCGCTGTTGACGACCGGCGAGAACGGCGTCGCGATCGCACCCGCCCGCGGTTCGTTCGACTATTACTCTCCCGCGATCCGTTGGCTGGCATTCAAATCGTTCCCCTTCGAGTGCGTCGCGGCGCGAGGTGACGGCCGCGTGATCGGGGCCAGCACGGACGTCGTCACCGCGCTCGATCCAACGCGGGGAACCGTGCTGTACAGCTCGAGTGCACTGCCCGGTGACTCTCGGTCCGCGTATGGATTCAGCCCTGATGCCACGATCCTCGTGGGTGCCGGCGCCGGAACCGTCGGCTTCCTCGACACGGCGACCGGCACGTTGGTCGCCTCCCATCGCGGCCCCGATGCCCCAGCGTCTGCGATCGTGTGGGCGATCGGCGGTCACCGCGTGGCCGTGGTCCGCCCCACCGAGCAGCCGACGCGCGCACAGCGTGGCGACATCACGATCTTCGAGGGGCTCACTCCCCTGTGTCGGCTCGCGCTCGAGCCGCGCCGCATGCCATGGTTGATGGCGCCCGATCTACAGGGATTCGTGTTCTCGCGTGACGGAACGCGCGGCGTCGTCGCGACGGCCGCGGGCGAGATCGTGGGCGTCGAGTTAGCATCGACACCCCGGACCCTCTATCGCACCGCGCTCGTTTCCGATCCCGCCGAATGGCTCGGCTTGTATGCATGTGCGAACGAGACCCTCGTTGCCGTGACGTCACAGGACTTGATCTTCCTCGACGGAGTGACCGGCGCCGTACAAGCGCGCCAGCCTCTCGGGTTTCCGATCCGGCGCGATGTCCGATAGCGGTCAGGCGACCACGCTGGTATGAGATCACGTGATCATCAACCACGGACTTCGCGTGCTCGTAGTCGTCACCATCGCCTTTGGCTGTGGGAGCAAGAAGGACGGTGCGCAGGAGGCGCCCATCGCAGGCAGTGCGTCCGGTAGCGCGGCCGGCAGCGGACGTCCCTCGATCGTCACGAGCGAGATGGCGGAGACCTTCGAGCTCTACGTCGTCGCGTTCGAGAAGCTGACCGCAGACATCGAGCACGCCGGCAACGACTGCAAGGCCATGCTCGCCCTAGTCCAGCGCGACACGAAGGAACAGATCGCGCCGCTCGCACCACGCGGGGAGAAGCTCGGCGAGGCGATGAAGGCGGCCAAGGGCGATCGCGCAGCCGGTGAGTGGTTCGCGGCCACGTACGCGCCGAGGATGAAGGCGAGCTCGGCCCGGTTGAAGCCACTCGAGACAGTTTGCGCGCAGGATGCCGAGCTCCACGCAGCGCTGGACGAAGCGATGTCGCAGTTCCCGATGATGCGCAGGAAGAAGTAGGTCGAGCCAGTACGCTTCGCTCAGCGTGCCGGCGTGCCGGTGATCTCGGCGGCCGAGCTCGCGGCGATGCCGATGGAGCTCGGCAAGATCGTGCATCCGCGCCGCATCACCTCGGCTTCCTGGAAGTGCTCGCCGAGATCGAGGCAGCGACCACGACCGCACGCGTGCTGCCACCGCCGAGCGCGATCCGCGAGCTGTTCGACAAGGTCGCCGCGTCGCAGCGCTGGCGTGGGCTCGGGATCCCGATGGCGGAAGCGCTGCCGGTCGTGCGGACGCCCGACGAGGTTCGTGCGGCAATGCGCGAACGCGGCTGGCCAACCGTGTTCGTCAAGCTGACGTCGGGCAGCTGCGCGGTGACGCCGACAAGCTGCGCGCGCGGATCGCGCCGGCGGTGTGGGACGCGGCGATGGCGAGCCCGACCTCGTGCACCACCGCGTGCTCGAGGGCAACGCCTTCGGCGACCTGCTCCCGAACCTCGAGCGCGATGGACTCGACGTCTACGGCTGGCAGATCCGGCGGCTGCTAGGTACGGTGTCGGCATGAAGCATCGCAGGCTCGGAGCACTCGACGTCGGCGCGATCGGTCTCGGCTGCATGGGCATGTCGGAGTTCTACGGCAAGGGTGACGACGCGGAGTCGACCGCGGTGATCCACCGCGCACTCGAGCTCGGCGTCACGTTGCTCGATACGTCCGATATGTACGGACCGCACACCAACGAGATCCTCGTCGGCAAGGCGATCCGCGGCCGCCGCGACAAGGTCGTGCTCGCGACGAAGTTCGGGATCCAGCGCGGCGGGGATCCGCGCGATCGCTCGATCAACGGGAAGCCGGAGTACGTGCGCGCGGCATGCGATGCGAGCCTGAAGCGGCTCGGCGTCGATCACATCGATCTCTACTACCAGCACCGTGTCGATACGAGCACGCCGATCGAGGACACGGTCGGTGCGATGGCCGACCTCGTGAAGGCCGGCAAGGTCCGCTACCTCGGGATGAGCGAGGCGGGCCCCGAGACCTTGCGCCGCGCGTGCAAGGTCCACCCGATCAGCGCGCTGCAGACCGAGTACTCGCTGTGGACGCGTGATCCGGAGGCCGGAATCCTCGCGACTTGTCGCGAGCTCGGCATCGGCTTCGTCGCGTACAGCCCGCTCGGCCGCGGCTTTCTGACCGGGCAGCTGAAGAAGTTCGAGGACCTCGCGCCGGATGACTTCCGCCGGCATAGCCCGCGGTTTCAGGGCGAGAACTTCGCGAAGAACCTCGAGCTCGTCGCACGCGTGACAGAGCTCGCGGTGCAGAAGAAGTGCACGGCCGGCCAGCTCGCGCTCGCGTGGGTGATGGCGCAGGGCGACGACATCGTGCCGATTCCGGGGACGAAGCGAGTCCGCTACCTCGAGGAGAACATCGGCGCGGAGCGGGTGGAGCTGACGAAGCAAGACCTCGCGGCGATCGACGAGCTCGCACCGAAGGGCTCGGCGGCTGGGCCCCGCTATCCAGAAGCCGCGATGAGCTCGCTGAACCGCTAAGCGACGGTCGCATAGCGATGGACGTATCGACGCGATGGGCCGTTGGCTCTCGCGAACCTGATGCCCATGAAAGCGATCGCATCGCCGCTGACTCGAGGAGCTCGAACGTCCGTCCAGGAGCAGAGCTCGTGGCGCAGCACGCGCAGACGACGCTGGCCGCGTCCGGCTACTGGCCGTCGAAGATCATGACGCGGTAGCCCATGCGGGTCCAAGCGATGGACAACATCGCGCGGGTATCCGGCGCCGTATGGACCCCACCTGACCAACCCTGGTTCCTACCCACCATGACTTGACGGCAATCTCGTTCTAACCGGCCGCGAGCGCGAGTTCGTCGAGACGTTTGGTCTGCGATCTCGCGAAGGTGCCGCGCGTCACGCGATGAGCGCCGCGCCGAGCGCCACGTTGCGGGCTCCCGTAGCTCCTCCGCACGCAGGACGGCGTGTTCAGTTGCGACGAAGTGCGCGGCGACATCCTCTACGTCGAGCTCGATAAGGCCCCAAAGCACTACACGCCGACCACGCTCTTATGGCGCGACTTTCTCGACGAGTATGTGGCCCTCGGCCGACCGAATCTCGTAGTTGAACCGCTCCAGGAAGTTCAGTCCGATGAGGCCCTCGATCCCGTAGCGGTTCGCGAGCTCGAACACATTGACGGTGAACGCCGGCAGCGTGAAGCCGAGCGCCTCGAGCTCCGCGACCTTCAGCAAGAACCCGTGCTCCTTGCCGACCGCGGTTGTCACGCTCGTCCGGGCTGTGCCATCTCGGGCGCTATAGCCGATCTCGTCCAACACATCTGGAACGATGACGGTGGCGGCGGAGCCGGTATCGATCGCCATGCGCACCACCGTGCTGCCGCGCGGGCCCCGGATCGTCGCGTTGACCACGATCAGGTCGGCATCGGGATCGAAGTGCGTTTCGTTCTTCACGCGAAGAAACGTGGGAACGGCGCGATGATCTTGCCGGTGAAGAAGTGGCCGATCTCGGGGTATCGATCCCGCCAGGGGCGCGCCTGAACGAGTGGCTCGCGGCGGGTGGTGCCGTGCCCGACGACGCGGGCATTTCGAAAGTGGAACATGCGCGGCTCGGCCCACTGGATATCGACGACGCAGACCCACTGATCTGGGTACTGCTCGCAGATCTGTGGCCAGGTCAAGGCACCGGTGATCACCGGTGCAAGCCGCTCGGCTGCGTCCATCGTTCGATCCTGTGCTTTGCGGGTCCCCTGTCAAGTTTTCTCCATCTCTCGTCTCCGGTCCCGCGCCATCGAGTGTTGATGGCCGCCTGAGTTCGTCGCGTTCTGACCCGGCGGGCCGGACGGTCGACTTCGTCGTCTCGATCAGAGTTCGTGCTGCCGACCGCGGATCTTGGGCGTGGTATCGACGCTCATGGCGCGGAAGGTTCACGTGGCTCTTGCTCGCGTCTACCGATCCGCGGTTCGTCATCGGGCTCTCCAAGAGTGCACAATTGACGCTCCAGGACCTTGTCCAGGTGCGGCGACGTGGATCCCACGCGCGTCGAGGTCGAGGTACTCGACGGTCTCGCGCTTCTTGCCGGCGCACAGGATGATTCCCAGCGGCGCTTGCTCCGACGGCTGACGCTCGTGGCGATCGATCCTGATCCGCCTGTCTCCGCCTCCGTTCTGCACGTTCGGGCAGAGCTTGGGCAGAGGACGCGCCGGCGCCGGTTAGCCACCGAGCTTGGCGACGCGCTCTTCGAGCCTACGCACGCGTTCTTCGAGAGCTTCCTGCTCGGCTTGCTTGGTTGCGCGGGCTGCCTGCGCGCGTTGCTTCTTGTCGTGCAGACGTGCTCGGAGGTGCTCGCGCTGCTCGGCGCTCAGCTGCGACCAGATGCCGCCCGACGCCTCGACGTCCTCGCGAATCCGGTCGTCGGACTGCGCCTGCTCGGCGGAGCGCGTGTCATTCGTGATGTAGCGAATCGGCATGGTTATTCGTGATCGGCGGGCAAGAAGTAGGCGGTGATCGGAAACACGCGGTCAGGCTCGAAGATGTCCCAACGCCAGACCAAGTATAGCTCACGCCCGTCGTCGGTCGCGCCGAGACTTTCGTAGGAGTCATCAGTACGTACGAGCAGATCGACCCGATCGATCCATGCGGCCTCGAACTGATCGGGCGTGACGCCGTGACGTTACGTGATGTGGTGCTCTTGGTACGGGCCCCAGAGGATCTCGAACACATCGCCAAGCTACCCCAACCGTCGAATTGTCTCAGCGGTGATGAGACTTTCTTCGCCGACACGCAGCGATACTGCAGACACGGTGATCGGCACGTACCTGACGGCCGCGCGGGGACGCAACACGCTCGTCCTGGTTCACCGTGGCCCGCTGCTCGACCAGTGGCGATCTCTCTCTCGCCATGTTTCTCGGTCTCGACATCAAGGACATCGGTCAGATTGGCGCAGGAAAGGAACGAATCACCAAAGCGATCGACGTCGCGATGGTCCAGAGCCTCGCGCGTCGCGATGACCTCGCGGAGCTTGTCGCCGGCTACGGGCATGTCATCGTCGACGAGTGCCATCACGTCTCCGCGGTGTCCTTCGAGCGTGTCGTCGCGGCCGCGAAGGCGCGCTACGTGGTTGGCTTGACCGCTACGCCCAAGCGGCGCGACGGCCATCATCCCATCGTGGCGATGCAGCTCGGTCCGGTTCGTTTCGCTGTCGACGCGAAGTCCCAGGGGGCAGGCAGGCCGGCGGCCGTTCGAGCACCGCTTGTTCGCGCGCGAGACGCGATTCAACTGGCCGAACGCAGATGCCAAGATCCAGGATCTGTACGCGGGGCTCACTCGTGACGTCGCGAGGAACCGGCTGATCGTGAACGACGTGATCGCGGCGATCGAGGCAGGTCGGTCGCCGATCTGCTGACCGAGCGCACTGATCATCTCGAGTATTTCGCCACCGAGTTGGCGCGTGTCATCCGCCACGTCATCGTGCTCAAGGCTGGAATGGGGACGAAGGCGACTCGCGACGCGTTCGCGCGGATGTCGGCGATCCCACCCGGCGCGGAGCGCATCGTGCTCGCGACGGGTCGCTACATCGGCGAAGGCTTCGACGACGCCCGTCTCGATACGCTGTTCTTGACGTTACCGGTGTCGTGGCGCGGATTCAAGATCGACGAAGTGCTCCACGGTGCGTTCGGCGTTCATGTCGGTGATCCGGCTAACGCCAGGCGCGTGGTCGTCGACTTCTCCGCTGAGAAGGCCGATCTTGTTGCGGGTCGAGTGTGGCACCCGACGCAGGAACTCAAACGCATCACTGGCGGACGGACGGCTGAGCTTTATCTGCACAAACCTGAACCCAGTGGTCTCGTGGATTCTTCAGTGGGGCCCGCACGCGAAGGTCATCGAGCCGGCTGATTTGGCGACGATGATCGTCGCCGAGCTCGAGGGCGCTCGCGCGCTGTATCAAACACGATGAACGCATCGCCGACCGACCCGTGGATGCTGCTCGATCTCGCCGCCGCCGTCGCGACGATGCTTTACGTCATCTACGCTTAGAGTACATCCCGAACGAGTCGTGCATCTTCCACGGCTGTACGATGGTGCCGGTCGCGCTGTAGACCGTGTCGATCCGCGCGTAGAGGTTGGCCGGGACGTCGTTGTCGAGACCTCCCAACGTCCAGCGTGACAAAAGGACGCTCCCATCCGCATTCGCTTGGCTCGTCGGCACGACGAAGGGATGGGCCTCCGGCCAATCGGCATCCGGGGTAGCGAGCGGGCGGTAGGCGAACGCGTCGATCTCCGTCGCGAGCGCGATGCGTTTCGCAGGATCGGCCTTCGCCCAGCCGCGACCTTCCAAGATGGACGGAACGACCGCCACGCGATCCTTAAACACCTTGCAACGACGGAAGTACCCGAGCGCTGCAAGCATGGGGTAGCTCGAATCCCTCGCGACCCAAACGTCTTCGTACACGTTCTCGATCGTGAACCTATCGAGCAGCGCTCGATTCGCGCGCCCCGTGTCGACGAGCTCGGCGTAGATCCACTCTTTCGTCGGCGGCTTCGTCGGGTCACACGATGCGAGCACCTTTGGATCCGCATAGCCAACGTGGCTCGTGGCGTATCGCTCGAGCTCCTTGCTTGCGTGGCTGCCAGTCGGAGCGATCGTGTCTTCTTGCAGCGCGTACGAAACCATCGGCCCGCCCATGCCACCGCCGTCGCTGATTCGAACCCATCGCGTCAGCTTCACGCCGCCATCGGGGAGCGCCTCGACGGCGGGCAGCTGAAAGGGCTTGTAAGGATTCCAGGCCTCCGGTTGCTCCGTGAGCACGTCGGCAAGGATCGGACTGACTGACGGAGGTCGCAATCTCGATCCGCTTCTTTCGATCAGCGGTTTGCC
>JBDTEH010000251.1:0-5565 GCA_039922635.1 Kofleriaceae bacterium
CGATCGTGCCGCGGACGCGCGCGCGCACCGTGCGCACGATCTCGGCGACGTCCCACGGCAGCGAGCCGCCGTTGGTGTCGCACAGCACGAGGGTGTCGGCGCCCGCGGCCTCGGCCGCCGCGAGGGCCGCGAGGGCGTACTCCGGATCGAGCGCGTAGCCGTCGAAGAAGTGCTCGGCGTCGTACACGACGCGCCGACCGGCCGCCCGCAGCGCCGCGACGGTGTCGCCGATCATCGCGAGGTTGTCATCGAGCGAGACGCGCAGGACCTCGCGCACGTGCAAGGTCGAGCTCTTGCCGAAGATCGTGCACACCGGCGTACCCGCGGCGAGCAGCGCCTGGACCTGCGGATCGTCCTCGGCGGTGATCCCGGCGCGGCGGGTCGCGCCGAACGCCGCGAGCTGCGCGTGCACGAGCGTGCTCGGATCGCTGGCCGCGAACAGCGCGGCGTCCTTCGGGTTGGAGCCCGGCCACCCAGCCTCGATCAGATCGATGCCGAGCGCGTCGAGCCGCCGCACGATCCGGCGCTTGTCCTCGAGCGACCACGAGATCCCTTCACGCTGGGCGCCATCGCGCAACGTGGTGTCGTAGATCGTGACCCGATCAGCGGCGGCGTTCATACGCCTCGATGTCGGGCAGGTGAGTCATCAGCAAGCCGAGCTCGTCGACGCCATCGAGCAGGCAGCGGCGCGCAAAGTCGTCGACGGTGAACGCGGTGGTCGGGATGCCCGGCGCGCGCAGCTCCTGGGCCACGAGATCGATCGTGATCTCGAGCTCGGCAGCGGCGGCGATCGCCGCGGCGAGCTGGGCGTGGACCGCGGCCGGCACGACCACGGGGACGAGCCCGTTCTTGAGCGCGTTGCCGCGGAAGATATCGGCGAACGATGGCGCGACGACCGCACGAAACCCACCGGCGAGCAGGGCCCACGCGGCGTGCTCGCGCGACGAGCCGCATCCGAAGTTGTCGCCGGCGACCAGGATCTGGGCGCCCGCGCTGCTCGGCGTGCCGATCGGGCAGTCCGGACGCGCGCGCCAGTCGGCGAACAGCGCATCGGCGAGCCCGGCCTTGTCGGTGCCCTTCAAGTATCGCGCGGGGATGATCTGATCGGTGTCGACATCGGTGTCGAGCACCACGATGGCGCGCGCCCCGAGCTGGGTGAAGCGGGGGGCGGTCATGCGGTCCTCGTCTCTGGCAACAACGTCCGTGGGTCGGTGACTCGCCCGGTCACGGCCGAGGCCGCCGCGGTCTGTGGTGACGCGAGCAGCGTGCGGCCCCCCGGACCCTGCCGGCCCTCGAAGTTGCGGTTCGAGGTCGACACCGCGAGCTGGCCGGGCAGCAGCTGGTCGCCGTTCATCGCGATGCACATCGAACATCCGGGCTCGCGCCACTCGGCGCCCGCGTCGCGGAACACGCGATCGAGCCCCTCGGCCTCGGCCGCGGCCTTGATCGCGGCGCTGCCGGGCACGACCAGCATCCGCACGCTGCCGGCGACCCTCCGCCCGCGCAGGACCTCGGCGGCGGCGCGCAGATCGCCGATCCGCGAGTTCGTACACGAGCCGACGAACACGACATCGACCCTGAGGCCCAACAGCGGGACCCCGGGCTCGACGCGGGTGTAGCGCAGCGCGGTCTCGAGCTGGACGCGGGCGGCCGGATCGGTGACGCGCGACGGATCGGGGACGCGCTGCGAGATCCCGATCCCGTGGCCCGGATTGGTGCCCCACGTGATCATCGGCTCGAGCGCCGCCGCGTCGATCCGGAGCTCGCGATCGAAGACCGCGGCGTCATCGGTGACGAGCGCGCGCCAGCGATCCACGGCGCGATCCCAGGCTGCGCCCGCCGGTGCGTGGGGCCGACCCGCGAGGTACGCGAACGTCGTGGCGTCGGGCGCGATCATGCCGGCGCGCGCACCGGCCTCGATCGACATGTTGCAGACCGTCATGCGGCCGTCCATGTCGAGCGCGCGGATCGCCTCGCCGGCGTACTCGATGACGTGGCCGGTCGCGCCTCCGATCCCGATCTTCGCGATCATCGCGAGCACCAGATCCTTCGCGGTCACGCCGCGGCCCGGCACGCCGTCGAACGTCACGCGCAGGGTGCGGGGCCGGCGCTGCAGCAGGCACTGGCTCGCGAGCACGTGCTCGACCTCGCTCGTGCCGATGCCGAACGCCAGCGCGCCGAACGCGCCGTGCGTCGAGGTGTGCGAGTCGCCGCACACGATCGTCATCCCGGGTTGTGTGAGCCCTTGCTCGGGGCCGATCACGTGAACGATGCCGTGCCCCGGCGAACCGAGCGCGTGCAGCGTGATGCCGTGCTCGGCACAATTCGTCTCGAGCCGGCGCAGCTGGGTGCGCGCCGCATCGTCGGCGATCGCGAGGCCGCCCGCGCGCGTCGGCGTCGAGTGATCCATCGTCGCGACCGTGCGCTCCGGTCGCCGAACGCGCAGGCCACGCGCGGCGAGGCCCGCGAACGCCTGCGGCGACGTGACCTCGTGAACCAGGTGGAGATCGACGTAGAGGATCGCCGGCGCGGCGGGCGGCTGCGCCACGACGTGCGCGTCCCAGACCTTGGCGAACAGCGTGCGCGGCGTCGTCATCGTGAGTGCTCCTGGTCCTGGATCGGTGGGGTGGCCGGTGGTCGCGGTGCGACCGATCCGCGCGCGTCGAGCACGCGATTGACGGCGGCGAGGTAGGCCTTCGCGCTCGCGACGACGATGTCGGTGTCGGCGCCGTGGCCGCGCGCGATGCCGGTGCCGGCTCCGGGCCGGACGCGGACGCTGACCTCGCCGAGCGCGTCGATGCCCGCGGTCACGGCATCGACGTGGTACTCGATGAGCTCGACGCGAGCCCCGACGATGCCGTCGATCGCCTTGAACGCGGCGTCGACCGGCCCGGTTCCGATCGCGGCCTGGACCACGAGCTGGCCGTCGGGCCCGCGCAGGCGCACGGTGGCGGTCGACATCCCGGTCGTGCCGCACCCGACCTGCATCCCGTCGAGCACGTAGTGCGCCGAGGGCGCGGCGCGCTCGCTCGCGACCAGCGCGAGCAGGTCGGCCTCGCCGACGTAGGGCTTGCGATCCGCGAGGGCCTTGAAGCGCTCGAACGCGCGCGCGAGCGCGGTAGCGTCGAGCCTCACGCCGAGCGCGGCGAGCTGGTCGGCGAACGCGTGACGCCCCGAGTGCTTGCCGAGCACGAGGCGACTGCCGAGCGCGCCGACGTCCTCGGGCCTCATGATCTCGTAGGTCGCCTGGTGCTTGAGCACCCCATCCTGGTGAATGCCGGACTCGTGGGCGAACGCGTTGGCGCCGACCACCGCCTTGTTGGGCGGCACGACGAACCCGGTGCAGCTCGCGACCAGCTTCGAGAGCCGCGTGAGCTGGGGCGTGTCGATCGCGGTGTCGAGCCCGATCACCGCGTGTCGCGTCCGTAGCACCATCGCGAGCTCCTCGAGCGAGCAGTTGCCGGCGCGTTCGCCGATCCCGTTCACGGTGACCTCGGCCTGGCGCGCGCCCGCTCGCAGCCCCGCGAGCGTGTTGGCGACCGCGAGGCCGAGGTCATCGTGGCAGTGGACCGAGAGGATCACGCCGCTCGCGCCCGGGACGTTCGCGAGGATCCCGTGGATCAGTGCGCCGAACTCCTCCGGCAGCGTGTAGCCGACGGTGTCGGGGATGTTGAGCGTGGTCGCGCCCGCCGCGATCGCGCGCTCGAGCACCTCGTAGAGGAACGCGGGATCGCTACGACCGGCGTCCTCGGGCGAGAACTCGACATCGTCGCAGTAGGTCTTCGCGTACGCGACGATCTCGGAGACGCGCGTCTTGACCTCGGCGCGGGACATCCGCAGCTTGTGCTCGAGGTGGAGATCGCTGGTCGCGAGGAACGTGTGGAGGCGCGGGCGCTGGGCGCCGCGGACCGCCTCCCACGCGCGATCGACGTCGACGCGCGTCGCGCGCGCGAGCCCCGCGATGATCGGCGGCTCGGTCCGCCCGTCGTGCGGCGCGCCGACTTCGCGCGCGCCGACTTCGCGCGCGATCGTACGCACGGCCTCGAGATCGCCGGGCGACGCGGCGGGAAAGCCGGCCTCGATCACGTCGACCCCGATGCGCGCGAGGGCGCGCGCGATCTCGAGCTTCTCGGCCGGCTGGAGCGTCGCGCCCGGCGCCTGCTCGCCATCGCGCAGCGTGGTGTCGAGGATCCGGACGTACGTACCGGTGACATCGGTGTTGATCACGCGCTTCACTCCCCCGGCTTGATGGTGACGGGATCGAGGAACGGCATCATCGCGCGCAGCTCCGCTCCGACCTTCTCGATCGGGTGATCCTGCTCGGCACGGCGGCGCGCCTTGAACTCGGGCGCGCCGTTGCCGACCTCGGCGATCCACGCCTTCGCGAAGCTGCCGCTGCGAATGTCGGCGAGCAGCTGCTGCATCGCCGCCTTCGCCTCGGGACCGATGATCTTGTCACCGGCAACGTAGTCACCCCACTCGGCGGTGTCCGACACCGAGTAGCGCATGTAGTCGAGCCCGCCGCGGTACATCAGATCGACGATCAACTTGAGCTCGTGCAGACACTCGAAGTACGCGACCTCGGGCTGGTAGCCCGCGTGGGTCAGCGTCTCGAAGCCCACCTTGACCAGCGCGGACACGCCGCCGCACAGCACCGCCTGCTCGCCGAACAGATCGGTCTCGGTCTCCTCGGCGAACGTGGTCTCGAGCACGCCGGCACGCGCGCATCCGAGCGCGGACGCGTAGGCGAGGGCGAGCGCGTGGGCCGCGGGCGACGAGGCCGGATGGACCGCGAGCAGCGCCGGCGTGCCGCCACCCTCGCGATAGGTCTCGCGCACGCGATGGCCGGGCGCCTTGGGTGCGATGAGGGCGACGTCGACGCCGGCGGGTGGCGTGATCGTGCCGTAGTGGATGTTGAAGCCGTGCGCGAACAGCAGCGTCTTGCCGCTGCCCACCGGGAACTGTGGCGCCACGCTGTCGTGCCAGATCGCGGCCTGCGCGGTGTCGGGCGCGAGCATCATGAGCACGTCGCACCACGCGGCCACCTCGTCGACCGAGCCGACCGTGAGGCCGGCTTCCTTCGCCGTGGCGATCCGTCGCGAGGTCGGCGCGAGGCCGACCCGCACCTCGACCCCGGAATCGCGCAGGTTGAGCGCATGCGCGTGCCCTTGCGATCCGTAGCCGACGACGGCCACCTTCTTGGCTTGGATCAGACGGAGATCAGCGTCGCGGTCGTAGAAGATGCGGGCCATGAGGAGGTTCCTTGCGTTGGTTGGGCGTCGTGGGCGTCGTGAGCGTCGTGGACCTCGGCGAATCCAGACGATCCCGAGGGTGAAGATGCAGACCGCTGGGAGATCGGCGTCGGCTCGCCGCGCGTCATCGCGACCACGCCGGTCCGGACCATCTCGAGCACGCCCTCGGGGGCGAGCACACCGACGAGATCGTCGATCTTGTCGTGGGTCGCGGTCAGCTCGAGGGTGACGAGCTCCGCCGTCATGTCGATGACGCGCGCGCCGAACACCTCGCACACCTGCAGGATGCGAGGCCGCGAGGCGGCGCCGGCGC
>JBDTEH010000252.1:0-28218 GCA_039922635.1 Kofleriaceae bacterium
TGGGAGCGACGCGGAACCGCGTGGAATCCGCGAGACGAGCGTGAACGAGTCGAGCTTCCGACGATCGGATGTACGATCTTGCTGTCCGACGTGTATCGCGATCCGCTCGCCTGACTACAGGATCGTCGAGAGGTTTTCGATCGCGATCCTGCGCAGCTTGAGGTAGCGATTGTCATCGAGCGCCGCGGCGCTGGCCCAGGCGAGGATCGCATCGCGATCGTCGACGAACTGCTCGGCGAACGAGCTCGGCCAGTGGTGGTGCCAGGCGAACAACCAGGCGGCGAGCGCTTCGCCTTCGCGGCCCGCCGCACCGGCCGCGATCGCGGCGCGCGCGCTGGTGGCGAGCGCGGCCGGTGATGGGACGAGCGCCGAGCGTTCCAGCACGATCGGCACGCCGCCGGCGCGGAGCATTTGCCATGCGTCGCCCATCTGCTTAACGTTAGCACGTGGCACCACCCTGGTTCGATCGCGCCCGCGTGCGCTCGCTCGTCGAGCGAGTGGGCGAGCGCCTCGACGGAGAATGGTTGCTGATCGGAGGCGCGGCCGCCGCCGCGTGGTTCGCGCCGGCGAGGACGACCGAAGACGTCGATCTGATCGGGCTCGGCGGCACGCAGGCCGAGCGGTTCGCGCTGATGCAGTTTGCAGCGGACGCCGGGCTTCCGATCGAGGCGGTCAACTCGGCGGCGGACTTCTTCGTGCGGCGCGTGGACGGGTGGCGCGATCAGCTGGTCGAGCTCCATCGCGGCCCGCGCGCGACGATCTTCCGGCCGAACGCGACGCTGTTCGTGGTGCTCAAGCTCGCGCGGCTCAGCCAGACCGATCTCGAGGATTGTCTCGGCTTGTTCGCACACTGCCGGGCGACCGGCGAGGCGATCGAGCGCGATCGGATCGGCGCGGCGCTCGAGGCCTTGGCCGCGACCGGCGATCCGGCGTTGCAGGCGCGGCGCGAGGCGTTGCGCGGGGCGCTAGCCGCGCCGTAGCACGACGGCGTGCTCGCGCTTGACCATGTCGCCGAACGCACGGCGCTCGTGGATGCCGAGCATCGGCCGCTCCTGCGAGGCCCACGCTTCGATCGAGAGATCGGAGGTCAGCGCGTCGCGGAGGTCGTCGAGCGCGAACACGGCGCGGTTCGCGGCGACGGAGTCGCCGATCACGAGCGCGGCGCGGCGGCCGGGCGCGAGCGCGGCGGAGATCTTGGCGACGAAGCCGACGAGCGCCTTCTTCCAGGCGTCGCGGGCGGTGGGCGGGTCTTGCTCGAACGACCGGCGCGAGCCGAGCTCGCCGTCGTCGAACTCGCGGTGGCGCAGCCCGAGGAAGTCGAAGCGCAGGCGCTGGTGCTCGGCGTAATCGTACGTACCGGCGTAGGGCGGCGAGGTCACGATGCCGCACGCGGTGCCGTCGGGGATGATGGTCTCGAGCCTGCGGATATCGAGCTCGTGGATCTGGGGGAGCGGCGCGTGGACCTTCGCGAGGTCGGTCAGGCCGGCGACGAGGAGGTCGACGCGCTGCGCGAACAGGCGGGAGGGCTGACCGCGGCCGACGCGGCGCTCGGTCCAGGTCGCGTCGGTATCGGAGGTCCGCGACGACACCTTGTAGAGCACGGCGGACAGGCAGGCGAGCAGCACGCCGCCGAGCTCGGCGTCGTGGGCGGCGAGCTCGTCGATCCGCGCGGCGAGATCCTCGAGCTCGCGGCGGACGTGCGGCGCGAACCAGGCGGCGAGCCGGCGGTCGCGCGAGTTGGGATCGAAGCCCTTGGGCTTGCGCAGTGGCGCGGGATCAGACGACGCGCGGCGAGCGGCCTTGCCGGCGGCGAGCGCGGCGCCGGCGATCGAGTGGCCGGCCTCGCGCAGCGTGGTGCGGCGGCGCGGCGGCGCGGTCCAGGTCTTCGCGCGGGCGACGAGCGCGGCGAGCGGGTTGAGGTCCGAGCCGATGGTGGCGAGGCCGTTCGCGCGGGCCTCGACGAGCGTGGTGCCGGAGCCGCAGAACGGATCGAGGAACGGCTGGGTCCGCTTGGCGCCGTCGGCGACGAGCTCGACGAGCACGCGCGCGGTCGCGGGGTGGAGGCGCGCGGGATAGGAGTGAAACGGATGGGTGAAGGTCTCGGCGGTCTCGCGATCGGTCTGCGCGGCGGTCAGCGCGTCGACGCAGATCTTCGCGATCGCGGAGTTGCCATCGCGATAGATCTTGCCCGGCTGTTTGGGCATCGAGAGCGAACGGCGCTGGCGCTGCGGCGGCACCCGGCCACCGTACATCAGTGCTATAGGCGTGGCATGCCCATGCCCGTGGAGATCATCGGCCTCGGAAAGCAGGAGGTACGATTTGTGTGGGATGAAGGCGGCGACGAGGACGTCTGGCCGGCCCGCGCCCTGCGGATCAAGTGCACCTGCGCGCACTGCCAGTCGGAGGCGACCGGCGCGCGCATCCTCGACCCGGTGACCGTGCCGGAGGACCTGTCGATCAAGGACATGCACCTGGTCGGCAACTACGGGGTCAACGTCCACTTCTCCGACGGGCACACGACCGGCATCTTTCGGTTTCGAGAGCTGCGGCGGGCGAAGTGAGCCTCGACCTCGGCGAGCTCGAGGCGCTGTGGCGCGAGCGCCGCAGCATGCGGGCGTTCCGCGCCGAGCCGGTCCCCCGCGCGACGCTGACCGAGGTGTTCGCGGCGGCCCAGCACGCGCCGAGCTGGTGCAACGTGCAGCCGTGGCGGGTCGTCGTGACCGAGCCACCGAAGACCCAGGAGCTCGCCGCGGCGATGCAGGCGGCCGCGAAGACGGGGTTTCCGCGCGCGGAGGTGGCGTTCCCGCTCGACTACCCGGAACCCTACAAGCAGCACCGGATCGCGTGCGGCGCGGAGCTCTATCGCCACATGGGGATCGCCCGCGAAGACAAGGCCGGGCGCTACGACGCGTGGCTGCGTAACTACGCGTTCTTCGACGCGCCTCACGTCGCGGTGGTCGCGTGCGACCGCAGGCTCGGGCCGTACGCCTTCATCGATGTCGGGCTGTGGCTCGGGTTCGTGGTGACCGCGGCCGCCGCGCTCGGGCTCGAGACCTGTCCGATGGCCTCGGTCGCGGCCTACCCCGACGTGCTGCGCGCGCAGCTCCCGATCGGCGAGCACGACGCGATCCTGTTCGGCCTCGCGATCGGCCACGCCGACGCTGGCGCCCCCGCGAACCGCACGCGGACGACGCGCCAGCCCGTCGAGGCCAACGTCGTGTTCGTGGTAGGGTAGCGGCTTCTGCGAGGAGCTTGGCCTTCATGAAATCATGCGTCTTGTTCGCGCTCGGCGTCGCGCTGGCGATGCTCGCGATCACCCCGGCATTCGCTCAGAGTGCCGATTCACTGAAGAAGGCCCAGGCCTCCTTCGATACCGCCCAGAGCGACTACCTCGCCGGCAAGTTCGACGAGGCTGCGGCCGAGTTTCAGGAGGCCTACGCTTCCCGCCCGTTCCCGCAGTTCCTCTACAACGTCGGCGCGTCCTTCCACATGAAGGGCAAGAAGACCTCGGACGTCGCCTCGTACAAGAAGGCGGTCGAGTTCTACAAGCGCTACCTCGTCGAGGAGCCGACCGCGACCGACAAGGCGAACGTCGAGAAGGCGATCGGCGTGCTCGAGGCCGAGATCAAGCGGCTCGAGGCCACGCCCGCCGGCGCCGGCTCGGGCAGCGCGGCGGTCACCACGCCGTCGCAAGAGGTCGAGAACCTCGGCGACGTGAAGGTCCGTGGCCTCGTCGTGATCGTCACCGAGCCCCAGAACGCGACGATCTACCTCGACGACAAGAAGCACGGCCCGTTCGCGACGACGCCGTGGTCTGGATCGATCGAAGGCGAGCACAAGCTGATCATCGAGAAGCCCGGCTACAAGATCGTCGAGTCGACGATCTCGGCCGATCCGACCAAGCTGGTGCAGTTCGTGTCGCACATGGCCGAGGAGTCATCGTTCGCGTGGGTGACGATCGCGTCGAACGTGCCGAAGTCGGACGTCTACATCGACGACAAGGCGATCGGCTCGGTCGGCACGACGCCGTGGACCCAGCAGATCAAGCCGGGCAAGCACACGTTCTGGATCTCGAAAGAGGGCTACAACGAATTCACGACCACGATCGACATCACGCCCGGCGATACCAAGCAGATCATGGGCACGATCAAGGGCACGCCGGTCGGCAAGCTCACGGTGACCGGCTACGGGATCGAGGACTCTCAGATCTCGATCGACGGCAAGATCTTGTGCGAGCGCGGGCCGTGCCTGCGCAGCGTCTCGCAAGGCGATCACGTCGTGCTGGTCACGCGCGAGGGCTACAAGCCCTACGAGCGCCGCATCACGATCGAGGCGAAGGCCGAGACCCAGGTCAAGGTCACGCTCGCACCCAAGCCGAGCCGCAGCGACGCGGTCGTCGCCTACGTCGTCGGTGCGATGTTCGGCGGCGCCGCCGTCTACCTCGGGCTCCAGGCCAGCCAGCTGCACGACGACCTCCAGAAGGAGATCACGGCGGCAGCGCCGGCGCCGGCTTCGAACGACTCGCGGTTCTTGAAGGGCAAGATCTACGCGATCACCGCGGACGCGGCGATCGCGATCTCGGCGATCACGCTCGCCACCGCGGTCTACTACACGTTCCGCGACAAGGGTCCTCCGTCGACGGCGCTGATCGACGCGAAGTCGGTCACCGTGCTGCCGGAGGTCAACTCGAACTATGCGGGCCTCGGCATGGAGGTGCACTGGTGAAGAAGCTGATCTTACTCGCTGTGATGGTTCCGATGGTTCCGGCCTGCAGCTGGACCCAATTCGACGATCTCGCGGATTCGACGCCGGCGCGCGCCACGGAGAAGCCGGACGGCGTCAAGTCCTCGGACTATGGCATCGTGGTGGTCGGCGCGACGGTGCCGTCGAACACGAGCGGCGGCACGATCGCCGTGTTGTCGGCCGGGCCCGGCAACTTCTCGACGCTCGAGCTCGACCCGGGCGGCAAGGTTCAGAACCTCGGTGATAGCGAGTCGCTCGGCCAGCACACGATCGACTCGTTGACCGGCAATGCCGCGCTCCTGTTCGACGGCGTCGGTTCGATCGCGCTCGTCGACAACAGCAACGTCGGCACGATCATCGCGGTCACCGGCAACACGAGCGGCCTGTCGGTCGACACCCAGGTCGGCTCGTCCGCGCATCCGGTCGGCACCGCGTTCGCGAACGGCGAGCTGGTCGTCGCCGTCGAGCCCGCGGCCGGCATGCCGAACGTGTTCAGCGCGAAGGGTACGGCCGTCGTCAACTGCACGTTGAACGACGACACCGGCATGCCGCTCGCCGCCGCCGCGATCGCGATCGATGGCACCAAGCTGTGGGCCTACGCCAAGACTGGCGCGTTCTTCGGCTACGACCTGGCGGCGCTCGACCTGATGAGCACGTGCACGAACCTCGCACCGACCTCGGCGGTCGCGATGGCGGGTCCGGCGCCGAACGGCGGCCATATCGACGTGATCGCCGGCAAGTTCGCGATCGTGACGTCGTTCGACACGACGACGACCACGGCCGGTCAGGTCCAGGTCGTCGCGACCTCGCCCACGGTCGCGCTCGTCGGCACCGCGATCGCCGCCTCGGGCGTGCGCAGCGCGGCGTTCGCGACCCTGTCCGATCAGGGCATGGTCGTGCTCGGATATCCGAATCGCGCCGACACGACCACGACGGGTGCGGGGGCGGTCGACCTGCATACGATCGCGCTCGGTACCGGCATGCTCGATGCGACGCCGGCGCAGATCCTGACCATCCCCGGGGTCGAGACCAACCACCTGTTCGGCCGCTCGGTGACGACGACGAACTACAACGGCAAGCCCATCGTCGTCGCGTCCGCGAGCAACACCGTGTACAGCTTCTACGCCACGGCGCTGTACGAAGCGCGGTAGCTCGTGAGCTACCAGTGCCCGGCGTGCCAGCGGACGTTCGACGAGCCGGGCTTCTGTCCGTACGACGGTAAACAGCTCGCGGAGCTCGCGATCGCGCAGAAGCCGACGGTGCTGTCGGAGATCATGCCGGCGCAGCTCGCGCCCCATCCGACCAACCCGAACGCGCTCGACGACCGCGACACGATCACGGTCGGCCATCCGACCGAGATCGATCCACGGTCCGCCAGCGACACCACGAACAAGGTGCGCGCGCTATCGGCACAACGTTCGCACTCGAGCGTCGTCGAGACGATGCGACGCGAGCCCGCGACGTCCGAGTACGACGCGCTCGTCGGCGAGACCCTCGACGGGCGCTACTACGTCCAGCGCAAGATCGGCGAAGGCGGCATGGGCGTCGTGTTCGCCGCGCGTCACGCCGTGATCGAGCGCCCGCTCGCGATCAAGGTGCTGAAGCGCGAGGTCATGCGTGACACCGCGACGATCAAGCGGTTCGTCCAGGAAGCGCAGGCCGCGTCGCGGATCGGCCACCCGAACATCGTCGACGTCACCGATTTCGGCACCACGCCCGACGGCATGACGTACTCGGTGATGGAGTATGTCGACGGCGTGACGCTGTCGCAAGCGATCAAAAGTCGTGCGCCCTTCGCTCCGCTGCCCGCGATCAAGATCGCGCAGCAGATCGCGCGCGCGCTCGGCGCCGCGCACGACAAGGGCATCGTCCATCGCGACCTCAAGCCGGAGAACGTGTTCCTCATCGATCGCGACGAGCGGCGTGACTTCGTCAAGATCGTCGACTTCGGCATCGCGAAGGTCCAGCCGCTCGAGGGCAAGTCGGCAGGGCCGCGGCTGACCCGCGCGGGCTCGGTGTTCGGCACGCCCGAATACATGGCACCGGAGCAAGCGGCCGGCCGCAGCGACACCGATGGTCGCGTCGATATCTACGCGCTCGGCACCATCCTGTACGAGATGACGACCGGGCGCACGCCGCACAAGAGCGACAACACGGTCCGCACGATCGCGATGCAGATGCTCGATCCGATCATGCCACCGAGTCAGCTCCGGCCGGATCTCGCGATCCCGAAGCCGTTCGAGCTCGCGATCATGAAGGCGCTCGCGAAGAAGCGCGAGGATCGGTACCAGACGATGGGCGAATTCATCGTCGCGCTCGACGAGGTCACCCAGCAGATCAAGAACGCGGAGGGGCCGTCGTCACTGCCGCCGCTGCCGCCGGGCGCGGATCCGACGTTGACGCCGAGCCCGCACGTCGAGCTCCGCACGACCGGCGCGCCGAAGCAGCAGACCGGGCCGCGGCGCCCGATCCGCGAGACCCGGCAACTGCACGAGCCGGCGTTCGCGCAGGGCCCGATGTCGCTGCCGCCGCCGACGTTCGACGACATCGAGGAAGCGCCGGTGCGGCGGTGGCCGTACGTGGTGCTCGTCATGCTGTTACTCGGTGGCGGGGCGACCGCGCTGTGGATGCTGCATCAGGATCACGATCGCGTCGCGGTGAACGCCGATGGGGGCGTCGTGGGCGGCGATGCGGCGCTGATCGTCGAGCCCAACGATGGTGGACCGCCACCGGACGACGCCGAGATCATCGTGCTCGTCCCGCCGCCCGACGGCGGCATGCGCGTCGCGCACGATGGTGGCGTCGGGCCGGCGCCGCACCCGCGGACCGTGACGATCGAGCTGCTGACGCGGCCGGGAGAGGCCGACGTGTTCGACCACCACACGTTCCGTGGGCCTAGCGGGGTCCGCCTGACCGAGCCGTGGGGAACCAAGCTCGAGCTCGAGTGCCGCGCGCCGCACTACAAAGGTCACGTCACGGTCGTGTTCGACGGCTCGCGCGACAGCGTGATGTGCACCGCGATCCGGCTGCCGTTCTGCGTCGATGGGCTCAAGAATCCGATCGACGACTGCGAACCGAAAGCGCCCTAGCTGCCGGGCGAGCGCGCGGGCTAGCGAACCGGGCGAGCGAAGTGATCGCCGGGGAACGGATCCGCGGTCTCGCGGGTCATGATCTCGTTCTGGTCGGGCGACGGCTGGACCGGGATGCCGAGCGCCATCAAGCCGGCGGCGTCGTTGTAGCGCAGCTCCGCGATGGCGATCGGGCGCGTGGTCGAGCGCACGAACTGGGTGTAGCTCGCGGCCGAGGAGCGCGCCTCGCCGAACTGGGTGCCGAGTCCCGGGCGCTCCGTGCGCGGCGCTTCCCGTGCGGGCTCGTTCGGCGCGTCGTAGCCACCGCCGTCGTCGTCGGCGTCGAAGTGCTCCTCGTAACGCGGCGCCGACTTCGCGACGGGCGCAGCGGCGACGGCACCGCTGCTGGCCGAGGTCGTCGTCGGTGCGTAGTCGGCCGGCGGCGGCGCGGCGCGCTTCGCGGCAGCGCCGGACGAGCGCTTGTCGGCGTGGGCGACGCGCCTGTGGTCAGGACGCGAGTCGCGCGGCGCACGGCTCGGGGCCCAGCTCGACGATTCCTCGTCGAGATCTCCTTCGAGATCGTCGGTAAAGGTGTACGGCCGCGGGGTCACGATCTGGGCCTCGGGTGCGTGCGCTTCCTCGAACAGCGCGACGGCGACCACGCCGACGTTGCGCGCCTTGCCCTGCTGGCCCGCGTACGAGCCATCGACCGAGGAGAACCGAAACGTCGCGACGTCGGCGAGGGAGGTCCGGAACCCTTCGATCCGGGTCTCGCCCCACGCCGGCACGATGTAGCCGCGCTTGTGGAGGTCGCCGCTCTCACCATCGACCGCGTCGAGGCCGTCGACCGAGACCACGGCTTCGACGCGATGGCCGGTCGGGTTCGAGATCTTGATCGAGTAGCGTTGGCCGGCGAGGCCCTCGACGTAGAACCGACCCCGCGTCGCGTAGGTCGGGAGGGTCTCGCCGTCCTCGCGAACGATCTGCACGTCGTACGGGGCGCGCAGCTTCGCGGGCGCGACGTCGATCGCGATCTGCTCGGCATAGGCCGAGCCGCAGGCGGCTGTGAACAGGAGAGCCCAGGGGATGACGACCGCGTTCCGCATGATGGGTCAAACGCGCGGACCGACCCTGGCGATCTACAGAATGTGTATAGTCGCTGCGATGGCCGCCAAGACCGTTCGGAAAGCGCCGCCCTCCAAGTCTGCTGGGGCGTCCAAGTCCGCGAAGTCCAAAGCGAAACCACCGACCAAAGGCAAGGCCAAGGGCAAGCCTTCGGTCGACGTGGTCGAGGCCGATCCCGCGCTGTTCGATCCGCTGACCGCCGGCGAGATCGCCGATGCGCTGCGCACGCTCACCGAAGATCGCCGCGTCGCGTCGATGGCGAAGGTCGGGCGTTACCGGGTGATCTGCACCGAGCCGCTGGTCGTCAAGCCGCCGCACTGGATGGCCGGGCACCGCCTCGCGCGGGTCGTCGCGTACGACTACGCCTCGGCTCGCGCGGTCGATGCGTGCATCGATCTCGATGCCGGCGTCGTCGCCGATCTCCAGTTCGACAAGAGCCAGCCGATGCTGTCGCGCGATGAAGAAGCGCTGGCGGTGTCGATCGCGATGGTCGACGAGCGCGTCCGCGGCAAGCTCGGCATGGGCGACATGCCGCAGGCCACGCTCCACTACTGGGGGCGCACCAAGACCGATCTCTCGTACGAGCGGCGCTCGGCCGCCGTCACGTTCGGGCGTAGCGACGGGCACGCGACGTTGATCGTCGTGGTCGATCTCGTCGATCAGCAGGTGGTCCAAGTGGTCCCCGCGGAGCAATGGTGATGTCGAACGTCATCGAAGAGGCGAACTGGAAGTTCCACTGGCGGCTCACCGAGTCGGCAGGGATCATGATCTACCTCGCCGACTTCAAGGGTCGCCGCGTGCTGTGGGAAGGCTCGTTGCCGTACGTCACGGTCGATCACCAGCGCGACCTCGATGTCGACGACACCTCCGAGCCGCACGGGCCGTGGTGGATCCCGCTCGGCACGCGGACGATCGCGGGCCCGGTCCGCGTGCAATCGTTCCGCGGCGGCGTCGAGCTTTCGGCGAGCTTCGTCGCGGGGCCGTACCAGTACACCCAGCTTTGGCGGTTCCACGACGACGGCCGGCTGTGCCCATGGCTGACGATCCTCGGTCCCGGCGTGCACGACCAGCACACCTACCATCCGCACTTTCGGTTCGACTTCGATCTCGACGGCGCCGGCGATGACGCGTTCGAGCGCTTCGAAGCGGGCCGCTGGCACCGCGTCGAGCGCGAGGGCTGGTTCCCGTACTCCGGCGAGGCCGACGAGAGCGGCAACGTGTGGCGGCAGATCGACTTCGGCTCGCGCGCGTCGATCAACATCCGCCCGCACACCTGGGACGATGCCGAGGTGTTCGCGATTCGCTATCACGATGGCGAGTGGGCGCCGTTCTCGCCGCGCTCGTCAGCGGGCAGCCAACCGTTCCCGGCGGGCTACGTCGGAGACGAGCCGATCGACGGTGCAGACGTGTCGCTGTGGTACGTCGCGCACGTCCACTTCGACCAATCGTTTCCGTACACGGCCGGGCCGTGGATCCGCGTGCAGGGCCTGAGCTGAACGAGCTGAACGTCGCTACGCGGCGACGCCGTGGCACTTCTTGAACTTCTTGCCGGAGCCGCACGGACAGGGCTCGTTGCGGCCGACCCGGTCGTTCGCGACGATCGTGCCCTGCTGCTGGCCGGGACGCCGCCCGTTGACCGCGGCGTCGAACGCCTCGATCACGACCTCGGTGGGCTTGATGATGGCCGCGGCGGTCTCGGCGGTCATCGCGGCTTCCTTGATGTCCTCGGCGAGGAGCTCCGCGAGCTTCGCGTAGACGTGGGGCTGGGCGGCCACGAGCTCGGGCGCGACCCGATCCTGGGGGATCTTGTCGGCGAGCCCCTCGAGCTTGGAGAGCGCGATGGTCACGACCTGATCGGCGTCGTTGAGGTTCTGCTGGGTGAGGCGCGGCAGCGTGCCCTCCTCGCCGCGATCGAACATCGCCCAGATCAGCGTCGCGTAGAACACCGCGGCTTCACCGACGGTATCGCCGTGCTCGGTGCGCACCGCCGCGGCGTGCTGCAGCAGGAACGGCTGCTCCTTCTGCAGCCGCTGCGCGAGCTTGTTCATCGCCTTCTTGTCGCCCTTTTGATCGAGGCGCGTGAACGCGGCGATGGTCTTCTCGACGTGATCGATCGTTACGACGTGACTCATGACGCGCGCATCCTATCAGGCTGCCTAGTGGCGCGTCCCGTCGGCCCCGACCTCCCACACCATCCCCGAGTACATCAGCTTCGCCAGGTCGCCCGGGCCCTGCTTCGCGATCGCGTCCGCGACCTGTTGCTGCGCGAGCGCGTCGTAGGTCGGCTTGTCGTGGCGATACAACACGCCCATCGGCATCGGGAAGTCCGGCTGGACGAGCTGCGCGAGCAGGCTCGCGTAGACCGCCGAGCCTTGCTCGGTGTGGACCAGCACGCCGGGATCGCTCGCGTCGCAGATCTCCGGAACCATACCGGCGCCGAGCTTGATCCCCTTGGTCCCGTTCGCGAACACCAGCGGCTTACCTTCAGCGAGCACGATCTGCTTGCCGGCCGGATCGTCCTTGAGGCCGTCCCACACGCCGTCGTTGAACACCGGGCAGTTCTGCAGCATCTCGATGAACACCGCGCCCTTGTGGCGGTAGGCCTGCTCGAGGATCTTCCCCATCAGCTTGGCATCGGTGTCGGCCGCGCGGGCGACGAACGTGGCGCCCGCACCGAGCGCGAGCGCGATCGGGTTGAGCGGGTGATCGATCGAGCCGGTCGGCGTCGACGGCGCCCGCGTGCCGACCGCCGAGGTTGGCGAGTACTGGCCCTTGGTGAGCCCGTAGATCTGGTTGTTGAACAAGATGATCTTGAGATCCACGTTGCGGCGGAGCACGTGGATCATGTGGTTGCCGCCGATCGACAGGCCATCGCCATCGCCGGTGATCACCCAGACGTCGAGGTCCGGCCGCGTGATCTTGAGGCCCGACGCGATCGTCGGCGCGCGGCCGTGGATCGTGTGAAACCCGTACGTGTTCATGTAATACGGGAACCGACTCGAGCAGCCGATCCCGGAGATGAACACGGTGTTCTCGCGCTTGACGCCGAGCTGCGCGAGCGTGCGCTGGACCGTCGCGAGGATCGCGTAGTCACCGCAACCCGGGCACCAGCGGACATCTTGATCGGACTCGAGATCCTTCTTCGAGAGCTTGAGCTTGACTGCATCGGACATGACTAGAACGCCTCCGCTTGATGGACGGCCGCGGTGGTCTCGGCGGTGGTGGCTCCGAGCAGGTCTTCGACCGCCGCGATCACCTCGCGAACCTTGAACGGCTGGCCCTGGATCTTGTTGAGCCCGATCGCGTCGACGAGGAACTCGGCGCGCAGCATGGTGCGGAGCTGGCCCATGTTGAGCTCGGCGACGAGCACGCGCTTGAAGTTGTGGATGATCTTCGCGAGGCCCGGCTCGATCGGCGACAGCCAGCGCAGGTGCGCGTGGCTGACGCGCTTGCCCTGCGCCCCGAGCGCCTGCTGGGCCTGGCGCAGCGAGCCGTAGGTGCCGCCCCAGCCGATCACGAGCACGTCGCCGGACGGCGCGCCCGCGAGATCGAGCTCGCCGATGTCCTGCGCGATGCGCGCGACCTTCTCGGCGCGCACCTTGGTCTGCTTCTCGTGGTTATCCGGTGCGTACGAGATGTTGCCGGTCAGCGCATCCTTCTCGATGCCGCCGATGCGGTGCTCGAGCCCCGGCGTGCCGGGGACGACCCAATCGCGCGCGAGCGTGTTCGGATCGCGCTGATATACGAAGTAGTTGTCCGGATCGGTGCGGTGGTGGACGTCGAAGCGAGGCAGCGCCGCGAGGTTCGGCAGCGGCCACGGCTCGGAGCCGTTCGCGAGGTAACCGTCGCTGAGCAGCATCACCGGGACCATGTAGCGCGTCGCGATCTTGACGGCCTCGATCGCGCAGTAGAACGTGTCGCCCGGCGACTTCGCCGCGAGCACCGGGATCGGGCTCTCGCCGTTGCGGCCGTAGATCGCCTGATAGAGGTCGCTCTGTTCGGTCTTGGTCGGCAGCCCCGTCGAAGGACCGCCACGCTGCACGTTGACGATCACGAGCGGCAGCTCGGTCATCACGCCGAGCCCGATCGCCTCGCCCTTGAGCGCGATGCCCGGGCCGCTCGACGCGGTCACCGCGATCGCGCCGCCGAACGCGCCGCCGATCGCCGCGCCGATCGCCGCGATCTCGTCCTCGGCCTGGAACGTCACGACGCCGAAGTTCTTGTACTTCGCAAGCGAGTGCAGGATCGACGACGCGGGCGTGATCGGATAGCCCGAATAGAACAGCTTCTTGCCGGCGAGCTCCGCGCCGACGACGAGCCCGAGCGCGATCGCTTCGTTGCCCGTGATGTTGCGATACATGCCGGGCGCGAACGTCGCGGGCGGCACCTTGTAGACCGTCTGGAACACCTCGGCGGTCTCGCCGTAGTGATAGCCGGCCTTGAACACCTTCACGTTCGCCTCGCCGAACGCCGGGTTCTTCGCGAACTGCTGGTGGATGCGGCGGATCTCTTGCTCCGTCTCGCGGCCGTACATCCAGAACACGAGGCCGAGCGCGAAGAAGTTCTTCGCGCGGCCCTTCTCCTTGTTCGTGAGCTCGGAGCCGTCGAGCGCGGCCATCGTCAGCTGGCTGATGTCGATGGCGTGGACCTTCCACTTGTCGAGCGAGCCGTCCTCGATGGGGTTCGTCGTATAGCTGGCCTTCTTGAGGTTCGCTTCGATGAACGCGCCGGTGTTGATGATCAGCGTGCCGCCGTCGACGAGATCGCGGAGGTTTGTCTTGAGCGCGGCCGGGTTCATGCACACGAGCACGTCGGGCGCATCGCCGGGCGTGTAGATCTCCGATGAGGAGAAGTGCAACTGGAAGCCGGAGACGCCGAACAAGCTGCCCGCGGGAGCGCGAATCTCGGCGGGGAAGTCGGGGAACGTCGAGATGTCGTTGCCAGCTTCGGCCGCGGCCTTCGCGAATTCGCTGCCGGTGAGCTGCATACCGTCGCCGGAGTCACCCGCAAAGCGGATCACGACTCGGTCCAGTTGCTTCGTTTCCATCGAGTACACCTCAAGATCGCTATCGAGCGACCGTCGGCGCGGACCTTACCAGCGAGTCGCACCAAACCCAAGATGATCGAGGGGGCCGTGTGATGAACGGTTTCCACCGGTTAACTGCGCTAGGCTTCCGGCGTGCCACGCGTCGTCCTGCCCGCCGCCCCGTCTGCCGTCGTGGCCGCCGCCCTGTCGGTTGCCATCGCGACCGGCTGTGGTAGCCCCCCCGCCGCGGCTCCGACCACGCCCACCAAGCCCTCGGTTTCCAACGATCGCTTCGCCGTCGCGCCACCGTTGGTCACCCCGGGCGAGCACATGTCGTATCAGCTCCAGCTCCAGGGCATGGAGCTCGCGACCTACGACTTCGTGGTCGGCGAGCTCGCGACCGTCGGCGGCAAGCCGGCGATCGTCGTGCAGAGCCACGCGAAGGCGGTCGGGCTCGTCCAGATGATCGCGAAGGTCGACGACTACTTCACGTCGTGGATCGACGTCCAGACCGGCCGGCCATTGCGGTGGTCGACCGACGAGTATGCGACGCATGGCTCCGACAAGGAGCGCACCGACGCGCGGTTCTTCGAGCGCACCGGCGACTCGGTCCCCGTCGACTTCCACTTGAACGATCAGCCGCCGCACGCCGAGCCGCAGCAGGTCTCGCTGCCCGACACCTGGGACTACAACGCATTCCTCGTCGCGCTCCGCACGTGGGACGCCCCGGCCGGCAGCACGCTCACCGCCGAGGTGATGCGCAGTCGGTACATGTGGCATGTCGAGATGACGGTGCACGGCAAGACCAAGCTCGTCACCGCACTCGGTGAATTGCCGGCGATCCAGCTCGACGGTCACACCTACAAGGTCGACCGCCACGACGTCCGGGTCGCGGACTCGAGCGCGCGCGACTTCTCCGTGTGGATCAGCGACGACGACGGCCGCGTGCCGCTGCAGACCGTCGCGAAGACCGACTACGGTGACATCAAGCTCGAGATCACGGACTACACCCCGGGCACCGGGACGCGGCTGCGCAACTAGTCACACGCGCGAGCGAGCTGCTCGCGATCAGCTCGGCTTCGGATCCTTCTTCGAGCGGAACTGCTTCTCGCCCTTGCCCATGACTTCCTTGTCGTAATACTCGGCCGCCGGGACACCCGACTGCTCGACGAGCTTGAGCTTCTCGTCGATCATCGTCTTGAACTGCTGCTCGGGCAGCGCGCCGCCGACGTGGGTGCCGTTGACGAACAGGGTCGGCGTCGAGTTGACGTGGAACTTGTCGAGCTCCTTGCGGTCGTTCTCGAGGAACGTCTTGCACTCCTCCGACTTCATATCGACCTTGAGCTTGTCGACATCGAGGCCGACATCCTTCGCGATCGCGAGGATGTTTTCCTCGCCGAGCTTGGACGGATCGTGGGCCGCCGCGTAGGCGTCGAAGCCCTTGGTCCACAGCGCGTTCTTGAACTGGGGATACTTGCCCTGCTTCGCCGCGGCGCAGCTCGCGAGGTGCGCCGTGGTGGCGACCTGCGGGTGGACGACCATGTTCTTGAACACGACCCGGACCTTGCCGTTGTAGTCCTTGACCAGGCTCTCGAGCGTGTCGGAGACCTGGCGGCAGTACGGGCACGCGAAGTCGAAGGCCTCGACGATCGTGACCGGCGCGGTCGCCGGGCCCTCGACCTGACCGGCCTTGAGGTTCTGCGCGATGTCGACCGCGAAGATCGCATCGGGCGCGGGCTCCTCGCGCTCCTGCGCTTCTTGCTGGCCCTTCTGCTGCGCGTAGACCTTGTCGAGGAAGTCGAGCGCCTCGGCGTGCTTCGCGTTATCGGCCTCGAGCTTCTTCACGCGAGCTTCGAGGTCGCCGCTCGCCGCGCCGCCCGCCGAGCCGCCTTTGCTATCGAGCTTGGAATCGTTCTGACAGGCTACGAGGCTCGCTACAGCCAAGAGCACACAAGACAGGGTCTTCATCGCGGGCATCCTGCCGCGTCAAACCGAGAGACGCAAGCCGGCATTCCAGCGTTGGATTGTTCTACGATGCAGTTGTCCGAATGTTGAAGGTGGTCGCCGGCCGTGATGGGGTCGGATGCACCGCCACACGGTGGATATCGTGTCAGTTCGTGCGGTTCGATCGCTCGCAACAGGGCTCCGAGCCCGGTGTCCTCCCGCTGAACGTCGCGACCCGCGACGCGCTCTAGTACGCTCGGCGCCATGGTGGTTCGCAAGATCGGAGCAGCGCTCCTCGTGCTCGCATTGGCGCCGGCCGCGGCTGCCGACGACGCGCCGACCGTTGCGGCGAGCACCGCGACGACCGACCCGGCCTACGTCCCGCCTGACTTCATGGCCGCGTTGCCGCCGTTGCCGCCCCACGTCGACGCCGCGAAGGTGTGGCGGCTCTCGCTCGCCGACGCATTGCAGGTGGCGTTGCACGACAACCTCGGCATCGTGCTCGAGCGCGAGCAGGTCGCGGTCACCACGCACGGGGTCGGCGTCGCCGGGGGCGCGTTCGAGCCGACGATCGCGGCGTCATACGATCACAACCGCGCGGACTCGCCGCCGGTCACGGTCCAGGAGGGGATCGCCGGGCAGAACATCTTGTTCGTGACCGACGACTGGCGGCTGACGCTGAGCGATCGCCTCGAGACCGGCACGCTGCTCTCGCTCGACTTCACCAACGGCCGCGCGTACTCGCCGGTGTCCGGGACGGCGATCGAGCCGCTCAACTATCGCTCCGCGCTGACGGCGACGATCACGCAGCCGCTGCTCCGCGGGTTCTCACCGGATCTCGTGATCCCGCGGATCGACATCCTGCGCGCGAAGCTCGCGACCGAGCACGAACGCGCGCAGCTCGCGGTCACCGCCGCCGACATCGTGCAACGCACCGAGAACGCCTACTGGGACGTCGTCCAGGCGCTGTACAGCTACGACCTCCAGCGCCGCTCGCAGAAGCGTGCCGAGGATCAGATGGCGCTGACCCACCGCCAGATCGACGCGGGCCTGATGCCGCCGTCCGATCTGATCGCGGCGCAGAGCACGCTCGCGCAACGCGACCTCCAGGTGCTGCAGGCCGAGGCCACGATCGATCAGAGCTACGATGTCCTGCGCTCGGTGCTCGACCTGCCGCGCGACCAGTGGTCGCGGCCGATCCTTCCGGTCGAGCCCCCGCAGTTCGTCGCGCAGCACAACTCCGCCGAGGACGAGCTCGGCGTCGCGCTCAAGCATCGCCCCGAGATCGCGCAGCTCGATCTCGATCTGCAGACCGCGTTGCTCGCGGTGCGCCAGGCCGAGAACAACGAGCTGCCGCAGCTCGATGTCGGGATCTCGGGTCAGCTGATCGGGCAAGACGACCAGTACGGCGCGACGCTCGGCGGCCTCGGTCGCGCCGATTCGCACGCGTACAGCCTGGTCTTGAACTTCATCTGGACGCCGCTGCGGCGCGCCACCGCGGCACAGACCGCGATCGAACGGACGCATCATCAGATGGCGATCGTGCGGCGCGACCAGGCGGTGCAGGACATCTGGTTCGCGGTGCGTGATGCGGTCCGGAACCAGGCTAGTGCGGCGCGTCAGGTGCTCGCCGCCTCGAAGTTCCGGCAATTATCGACCCAGAGCCTCGAGGTCGAGCAGCGCAAGTTCCTGTCGAACCAGTCCTCGAACTTCACGCTCGCGCAGCACCAGGACGAGCTGGCCCAGGCGCAACTCGCCGAGCTGCAAGCAGTCTTGGTCCACAAGAAGGCGACCGCGGCGCTGCTCAAGGCGACCGGGTTGTTACTCGACCAGCGCCACATTCAGCTCGACGTCACCACGCCCGCTCGATAAGCTCCGGATGATGAGGCTGTCCGTGCTCGCGCTCGGTCTGGTGGTCGGTTGCGCCCAGGCGGGCTCGACGACGCCGAACACCGGTGGCGCGGACGCGAGCCCCGCGGGAGACGGCAGCGGCAGCGATCTCCCGCACACGTGTACGGAGTCGTGCGACGACTCCAACGCCTGCACGACCGATACGTGTGACGACGGGACGTGCGCCCACGCGCTGGTCGCGTGCGACGACGCCGATGCGTGCACCACCGACGCGTGCGACGCGGTGATGGGCTGCACCCACGTCAACAACACCCACGGCACGATGACGTTCGCGCCCACCGCCGCGATCCAGACGTTCGCGGTGCCGTCGTGCGTGAGCTCGCTGCACATCCTCGCGGCGGGCGCGCAGGGCGGCGGTGCGCCGAGCGTGGTCGGCGGCGCCGGGGCGGCGATGGAAGGCGACTTCGCGGTCGCGGTCGGCCAGAACCTGTCGATCCTCGTCGGAGCCACGGGCACCGCGGGCGTCGGTACCGTGGGCCAGCGTGGCGGCACCGGGGGCGGCGGCACGTTCGTCGTGCGCGACCAGACGATCCTGGTGATCGCCGGCGGCGGCGGCGGCGCCTGCGGCGGGACCCCGGGCGGCGGCGTCGGCGGCGGCCCCGGTCAGGCCACCACGAACGGCCAGCCGGGCGGTGGCATCAACATGTCGCCCGCGGTTCCGGGGGCCGGCGGCGCGAACGGCAACGGCGGCACGTCCCTGTCGTGCTCGGGTTGTTATCAAGGCGGCACCGGCGGCGGCGGCTACGCCACCAATGGCGTCAACAACTCGAATGGTGGCATGAGCGGAAGCACGAACTACGGCACGCCGGACACCCCGGGCGTCGCGTTCGTCAACGGCGGCGCGGGCGGCACCGGCGGTTCGCAGAGCGGCCGCAACGGTGGTTTCGGCGGTGGCGGCGCGGCCGGCTTCACCGGCGGCGGAGGTGGCGGCTACTCCGGCGGCGGCGGCGGTTCGTACGCCGGCTCGACCTACAGCGGCGGTGGCGGCGGCTCGATCAACAACGGCACGAACCAGAACAACCTCGCCGGCAACCACGCGGGCGCTGGCACCGTCACGATCACCTGGTAGTTCATCCGGAAGCTACTCGGCGTGCAGCGCCTCGATCGGATCGAGCTTCGCGGCGCGCATCGCGGGGTAGAGCCCCGACGCCACGCCGACGACGATCGACACGCCCATCGATAATGCGATCGACCACGTCGTGACCACCGTCGGCCAGTCGGCGTAGACCGCGACGCCACGGCCGAGCGCGACGCCCAGCGCGACGCCTAGCAGCCCTCCGAGCAGCGCGAGCGAGAACGCGGTGACGAGGAACTGGAACCGGATGTCCGCGCGGCGCGCCCCGACGGCGCGGCGCACGCCGATCTCGCGGGTCTGCTCGAGCACGGACGCGAGCATGATGTTCATGATGCCGATCCCGCCGACGAGCAGCGAGATGCCGGCGATCAGGCCCATCACGAGGTTGAACAGCTGCTGGGTCTGCTTGGAGTGCTGGAGCAGCGCCTCGGGCACGACGATGTCGTAGTCGCGCACGCCGCCGTGGAGCCGATCGAGCAGCGTGCCGATCACCGCGCCGGTCTCGCCGGCGGGCGCCTTGTCATCGAGCCGCACGACGATCTCCGACAGCGGCGACTTCAACGGATCGTGCTCGAGCTTGCGCAGCGCGGTCGAGGCCGGGATGTAGATCTCGTGCTCGCTCGACGACACGGCGACGCCCTCGACGTTCGACACCGGGTTCGCCTCGGGCGCGAGCACCCCGATCACCTCGAACCACACGTCGTTGATCTTGACGTCCTTGCCGAGCGCCACGTCGGCCCCGAACAGATCGCGGCGCACGCCCGCGCCGATCACGCAGACCTGCGCGTGGGTGGTGACGTCGCGCTTGTCGAAGAACCGCCCCTCGGCGAACGCGAACGAGACCACGTCGCGATGACGGTCACCGACCCCGTAGACCTGCGCGGTCGTCTTTGCACCCGCCGCGAGGATCTTGTACGGCTCGATCTCGACGCGCGGTGTGGCGAACGCGACGCCGGGGACCGCCTCCTCGATCGCCTCGATATCGCGTTGCGACAGCCCGATCGACTTCTTGCGCAGCTCCTGCAGCTCGTCGGGCTTGTACTGCTTCGCGCGCAGCACGACGTTGTGCGTGCCGAGCTTGTCGATCAACGCGAGCGCTTGCTTCTCCGCGCCCGCGCCGATCGACAGCATCGCGATCACCGCGCCGACGCCGAACATCATGCCGAGCATCGTCAGCGTCGTGCGCAGCTTGTGCTCGGCGAGCGAGCCGAACGCGGTCGCGAACGCGTCGAAGATCCGCCTCATCGTGATCCCCTCACCGAGCCGACCCCGATCCCGAACCGCTGCCGAGCGCGTCGAGCGTTTGGGTCGGGTCCCGCAACGCGATCCGATCGCCCTCGACCAGCCCCTTCTTGATCACCACGCGCCCGGCGCTCGCGACGCCGACCTCGACAGGACTGGCGGTGAAGCCCGTGGTGGTCTGCTTGTAGACGATCGACTTGCCATCCTTCTCGAACACGGCCTGGCGCGGCACCACGACCGCCTCCTCTTGATCGAGCACGAGCGTCGCGCGCACGCGCTGGCCGGGCTTCATGATCGCCTTGTCGGTCGTGGCGAGCGCGATGGTGACGCCGAAGTAGTTGACCGGCGAGCCCTGATCGCGCGGCTGCGCGAGCTTGTCGACGACGCGGATCGTGCCGTGGAACGTCTGATCCGGCCGCGCCTCGACGACGACGTCGGCGGGCTGCTTGTCGACGAGGCCGGCGCCGTCGACCTCGAGCACGTAGACCTCGGCCTCCATCGCATCGAGGATCGGGATCTCGGCGAGCGCCTGGCCCGGGAACAGCTGATCTCCGAGCTTCGGGAGCGCCCCGCTCCAGTTACGCTGCAGCACCAGCACGCCGTCGTTCGGAGCGACGACCTCCATGCTCGCCAGCGTCTTGGTCGCGTGATCGATCGCGAGCTGTGCCTTCTTGCGTTCGACATCGATCACCGCCGCGTTCGAGGTCGAGCGCCGGCCCTCGATCTGCTTGGCCTCGGTCGCGTGCTCCTGCTTCGCGCCGGCGAGGTCCTGATCGATCTCGGACTCGATGATCTGGTCACGCGAGAAGATCTCCGGATCCTTCTGCGCGAACCGCTTCTGCTGGTCGAGCTCGTCGGCCGCGGTCTCGGCGTCGGTCTCGCGGCCGGCGACGCTGGTGTTCGCCTTGATCCGCGCGCTCGCGAGCTTCGCGTCCGCGGACGCGAGGTCCGATTGGCCATCGCGGAGCTGCTTCTCCGGATCGCTCGGATCGAACTTCGCGACCACCTCGCCCTGCTTGACGAACACGCCATCGGGCGCGAGCCACGCGATCTTCATCGGTCCGAACGTGCCGGCGTTGCGCGGCGTCGAGATCTTCGTCGCCTTGACCGCGCGCAGGTTGCCCTCCGCGGTCACCCGCCGCACGAACTTCTCCTTCTTGACGACGTACGTCGCGGTCGAAGCGCCGGCGCCCGCGTCGCGCCGCACGAACCACCACGCACCTGCGCCGAGCCCACCGAGCCCACCGAGTAAGACGAGCGTCACCACAGCGCGCACCGCGATCTTCATGGCTTGGCTCCGGGCTCCACCCTCGACACTCGATCTCCCGGTGCGAGCCCGGACTTGACCTCGATCGCGGTGGCCGAACGCTTGCCGAGCACGAGCTTGACCTTCTCGAACCCGCTGCCGGTCGCGCGATAGGCGACGGGCCCGTCGGCGGTGACGAACACGGCCTCGACCGGGACCTGCACGACCTGCACGAGCTTGTCGGTCTCGACCTCGCCGCGAAACCGCATGCCCGGGCGCAGCGCCACGGTGGTCGGGTCCAGCGCGATCGTGAGCTTCGCGACGCGGCTCGGATCGGTGTGCGACTTGGCACCGACCGACTTCTCGATCTCGTCGATGTGTCCGGTGAGCTTGACGTCGGGCAGCGCGTCGAGCCGCAGCGTCACCACCTGGTGCGCACGCACGCGCGACAGGTCGACCTCGTCGACGATGCCCTTGCCCTGCATCTTGCTCAGGCCGACCACCTGCAACACCGTCTCGCCCTTCCACGCCGGATCCCCGACCTTCTTCTTGTTGCCCTGCCAGTCGGCGGGCACGACGATCGTCCCCGCGCGCGGCGACATCACCTGCATCTGCGACAGGCTCGCCCGCAACACCTCGGCGCGATGCTTCGCGTACGCCGCCTTCTCCGCGAGCTGCGCGAGCTCTTGCTCGTCGGACTGCTTCGTCGACGCGGCGTGGAACTTCGCGCCGTCGAGCACGAGCTGCGCGTTCTGCTGGTCGAGCCGCTCGGTCTCGAGATCGACGACCGCGACCAGATCCGGCGATTCCGCGGCCTTGAGGCTCGCCTTTTTCAACGCCGATTCGGCCTCGGCGACCTTGAGCGCGTCGTCGCGCCGGGCGAGCGCCGCGTCGTCGTGCTTCTGCTCGAGCGTCTTCTGCGCGGCATCGGCCTCGTTCTGCATGGTCTCGAGGTCGCGCATCACCTCCGAGGGATCGAACGCCACGACCAGCTCGCCCGCCTTGACGTCGTCGCCTTCGCTCGCGATCTGCGCGATCTTGAAGTTCCAGATCTGGCCGACGTTGGGCGGGTGAACGTCGGTCGAATCGATCGCTTCGAGCTCGCCCGAGACCTCCGCGCCGATGATCAGATCGGCGCGCCTGACATCGACGAACTGGAGCTCGCCCGCCCGCTTGGAGCAGCTCGCGACCGCGCCGCCGAGCGCGCCGAGCACCGCGACGCACACCACCCACCGCCTCACGAGCCGCCGCCGAGCATCACGGTGTCGCCCTCGTGCAGCCCGCTCTCGACGACGCAGTGCTGGGCGTCGCAGGCACCGAGCTTGACGCCCTGCGCGAGCACCGCGCCACGCGGCACCAGCAACGCCCCCTTGGGCCCGGGCCGCGGCAGCTCGATCTTGACCGACATGCCCGGCCGCATCCGCGCCGGATCGGTGTTCTGCAGCGACATCCGCACCGTGAACATCCGGCGTTGTGAGTTCTCGCCCATCGGGCGCGCGACCGGCGTGATATCGAGCACCGCGCACGCGATCGGATCGGCGGGGTACGCGTCGAGCGTGCACGCGCCGGTCATGCCGACGGTGACGCGGCCGTCGTCGACATCCGAGAGCTCGGTGCGGACCTCCATCGGTCGGGTGATGTCCGGCATCGAGACGATCGGCCAGCCGGGCTGGACCTGATCGTTCTCGTGAAACTTGCGCGCCTCCCACGGGTGATCGTCGACGACCACCACGCCGTCCTTGGGGGCGGTCATCACGAGGTCGGCGATCGTCTTCTCCGCGGTGTCGATCGCGCGCTTCGCCTTGTCGAGCTCGATCTGCTTGACCTCGAGATCGAGCTTGGCCTCCTGGGCCTGCGCGACCGCCTCGCGCGCGGCCTTCTCGACCTCGGCCTCCATCTGCTTCTTCGCGAGCTGGCGCTCCTGGAACTCGCGCTTCGAGACCAGATCCGGGGGCACGTCGGCCTTGACCCGCGCCTTGTCGAGCGCGACGCGGTGCTGGGCGAGCGCGTTGGCCTTGGTCTCGGTCTCGATCGCGGACAGGTCCTTGGCGCTGCGAAAGGCCATCTCGGCCTCGATCAGCTGGAGCTTCTTCTGCTCGAGCGTCGAGGTCACCGCGGTGTTGTCGAACTCGAGGACGCGGTCGCCTGCCTTGACCTCGGCACCATCCTTCGCGAGCCAGCGGATCGCGATCATCCAGGTTTCGGTGCGCGGCGCGGTCAGGTCGACCGAGCTCGGCGCGCGCAGATCGCCGGTCAACACGACGCGATCGTGGAGATCGCCGCGCGTCACCTTCGCCGTGCGGGTCGCCTCGTGCGCGGCCTGCTGCGCGACGGCGCCGTGGCACGCGGCACACGCGATCAGGATCGCCGCGTAGCTCGGGCCGGTCATCTAGCGCGCCTCCTCGGCGACGTGCGACCCTCGCTCGGCGGCTCTGGCGACGTACGCGACGTCGCTGCCCTTGCCATCGGAGGTGACCTTACCGTCGAACACGCGGATCGCCCGCGGACAGCGGGCCGCGATCTCGGGCTCGTGCGTGACGTTGATGATCGTGTTGCCCTCGTCGTGCAGCGCCTTGAACAGCCCCATGATGTCCTCGGTGGTCGAGGAATCGAGGTTGCCGGTCGGCTCGTCGCACAGCAGCAGGGAGGGCTCGGTGACGAGCGCGCGCGCGATCGCCGTGCGCTGGCGCTGGCCGCCCGAGAGTTGATAGGGCTTGTGGCCGGTGCGGTGCCCGAGCCCGACCCGGTCGAGCGCCTGCCTCGCGCGCTGGTCGCGCTCGCGCGCGCGGATACCGCGGTACTGCAACGGTAGGCCGACGTTCTTGAGCGCCGACGCGCGGTGCAGCAGCTGGAAGCTCTGGAACACGAAGCCGATCTGGCGGTTGCGGACCCGCGCGCGATCGTCGTCGGAGAGATCTTGCACGTTCGTGCCATCGAGGCGGTACTCGCCGGCCGATGGGGTATCGAGGCAGCCCAGGATGTTGAGCAGCGTCGACTTGCCGCTCCCCGACGAGCCGACGATCGCGACCATCTCGCCGCGCGCGATCGAGAACGACACCCCATCGAGCGCGGCGATCCGCTCGTCGCCCATCACGTAGTAGCGAGCGATATCGACCAGCTCGATCAGCGCAGGCATCGCGTGCTCGCAGGGTACACCGCCGGAGACAGCCGGTATTCCCGTGAGTTGCGTGCCAAATCGGCAATCGCTGGGGCTACTGGCCGGTCCGCCGGAGGTCCGCGATGTCGACCCGACGGTCGACCAGGCTGCGCTCGAAGCGCTCGGCGCCGAGGTTGCGCCACGCCTGGTACTCGTGCTCGCTGATCGGGAACACCTGCGCGAGCGTGATCGCCGGCGGCCCGATGTCGAGCGGGAGATGGACGTTCCACGCCCTGGGCAGGTGGACGTAGACGTGCGGCAACCGCTGAGAGAGCTCGCCGGCGTCGAGCGACGCGACGACGTCGCGCACCATCGTGCCGGGCTCCGGAAAGAACTCGGTCGAGGTCAGGTGAAAGCCCAGGTTCGCGAGGATCTGGCCGCACACCTCGGTATCGACCGTCGATGCCATCACGAGCTCGACCCGCGGGCGCGCCTCCGGCCATTCCTGGTTCGACACGCCGATCGTCACGAACGTCCACTGCCCGAACACGGGCAGGTTCGCGATCCGGCCGACCTCGATCGCGCGCTGCGCATCCATCGCGTGGCGATACGTCCGCCCGGAGAACGCGCCGAACACCGCGCGCAACAGGTCCGCCGCGTGGGTCGACACCTGCAGGAAGGGCGCGAGCTGCGGCACGCCCTGTGCCATCGCGATCCACGTCGGCTGCAGCGCGAGGGTGCGGCGCAGGTAGTTCTGCGCCACGACCTTGTTGCCGATCTCGGCGTGAGCGAGCGCGCCGCCCCACAGCGCCGTCGCGCTCTGGGGCTTGAGGCCGATCGCTTGATCGAACGCCCGCGCGGCCTCGTGGGGTTTGCCGAGGCACAGCAGCGCGTGGCCGAGCCCTTTCCAGCCCAGGGCGTGAGATGGGAACACGACGACCGCGCGCTGAAACCGGGTGGCAGCCTGATCGAACTGCTCCGCACGGAACAGCTCGTGACCTTCACTCACCAGCGCGTCTGCGGCAGCCTGGCTCACGTCCACGAAATACCATGTCTGGTATGCTCCGCGCGATGAGTGCAGCCGTTGGAGCCGATGTTGAAGCGCTGTGCTCCAAGTGCGGGGATGTCTGGCATGTGGTGGTCGCCAAGGTCGGCGATCAGATCGTCAAAGTGCACTGCAAGGAGTGCAACAAGGAGCACCGCTACAAGTCGCCGCACGCCGCGGCCAAGGCGGTCCGCCATCCGTCGTTGTCGACGCCCAAGCCGGAGCGCGCGAAGCCGGTCGAACGGTTCGAGAAGCCCGCGGTCGCCGCGGACCTCTCGAGGCCCGCAAAGTCCTACCGAGCCTCGGAGAGCTACGCCGTCGGCGAGCGCGTCGAGCACCCCAACTTCGGGCAAGGCGTCGTCGAGGTGAGCGAGTCCGGCAAGGTCACCGTGTTCTTCGCGAGTGGTCGTCGCGTGCTCGTGCAGGCCAAGGACGCGCCCAAGGACGCGCTCGAGCGGCCCAAGCCGTTCGATCACTCGAACGCCGCGGGCGGCAAGCGGGTCGGCCAGACATGAAGCGCGTGAGGCTGCGCTGGCTCGGACCTGCGCTGCTCGTGGTCGGTCTCGCGGCCAGTGGCGTGGCCATCTGGTACGTGGTCCATGCGCGGCCACACGCCGGCGCGGTCATCGATTCGTTCCAGGTCGATGCGAATACCCAGCTCGTCGTCCGCGCCGAACAGGGCGGCGACCGCTCGTTCCTCGAGCTCGATCGGGATGGCTCGACCGTGTGGCAGGCGCTGATCCCCCACTACATCGGCGAGAAGGGCCGGCCGGCGATCGCGTGGAACGACGTCGCGGTGACCGTCCGCGTGCACCGCGGCGGCAAGGCCGAGGTGTTCGCGCTCGCGATGCAGGATGCGGCCAAGCTCGGCGGGTTCCGGCTCGCGCCGGAGCACGAGCCGATCACGACGCTCCCCAAGGGCCCGATCACGGTCACCGATCACATCCGCTCCTACGAGATCGTCGGAGGCGAGAAGTGGCACCAGCTGGTCGCGATCGAGCTCCGGACCGGCAAGGCCCTGTGGAAGGCCGAGCTCGGCCACTGGGAGGTTCAGGACGCGGGAGTGCAAACGCCCTACGTCTGGGTCATCCAGGCCGGTCAGAAGCGTTACTACAACATGCTCGATGGCAACGAAGACCGTTCGCTTAACTAAGCGAATCCCAGTCGGTTTCCGACCTCCTGCGACCATCACGCGGTTGCCGCCGGAGCGCTATAGTTCGGGTGGAGATGGCGGCCGAGCGACACAGTGGCGTGCACGAGACGATTCCAACCGTGCACCGGCTGGAGATCGTCGAGCCCGAGCCGGGGCCGCGGCCCGCGCTCCGCACGATCGAGGTCTCGGGCCGCACGCCGTCCGCGCCCGGGGTCGGGGACCTCGTGCCGACCTCGCTCGATGCGCCCGAGCTGTATCTGAACCGCGAGCTGACGTACCTCAACTTCTGCTGGCGCGTCATGCACGAGGGCTCCGACGAGCGCGTCCCGCTGCTCGAGCGCGTCAAGTTCCTCGCGATCGTCAGCTCGAACATCGACGAGTTCTTCCAGAAGCGGGTCGGCGGCCTCAAGCAGCAGGTCGGCGCTCAGCTGCACTCGACGACGCCGGACGGTCGCACGCCGCACCAGCAGATCGCGGACTGCCTCGATCTGATCACGCGACTCGAGACCAGGAAGATCCAGATCCTCGACAAGGTGCTCGCCGAGCTCAAGGCGGTCGGCGTGTGGACCGCGCCGTTCAAGGAGCTCGATGCGCAAGAGCGCGCGTGGATCCGCGAGTACTACCTGCGCAACATCTTCCCGCTCGTCACGCCGCAGGCGATGGATCCGGCGCACCCGTTTCCGTTCGTCTCGAACATGTCGCTCAACTTGCTGGTCTCGTTGCGCTACGAGAACGACAGTGAATCGCTGCTCGCGCGGGTCAAGGTGCCGATCGGCGGCGGTGGGCTCTCGCGGTTCGTGCGGATCGGGACGTCGCGCACGTTCGTCGATCTCGCCGACGTGATGGCGAACAACCTCGATCTGTTGTTCCCCGGCATGCAGATCGAGGCGTGCTCGATGTTCCGCGTCACCCGCAACGCGATCACCGAGCGCGATGAAGAAGAGGCCGACGATCTGCTCGAGATGATCGAGATCGAGCTCCGCAATCGCAAGTTCGCGCCGGTGGTGCGCCTGCAGGTCGACAGGACCATGCAGCCGGTGCTGCGCGGCCGGCTCGCGGCCGAGCTCGGGCTCGACGAGACCGTCGACGTCTTCGAGGCCGAGGGCATGCTCGGCCAGCGCGACCTGATGGAGATCGCGGTGCTCGATATCCCCGAGCTGCGCGACACGCCGCACGCGCCCGCCCAGCCGGTCGACTTCCTGACCGAGGGCAACATCTTCCACGCGATCCGCGATGCGAAGCAGCTGCTCGTGCATCACCCGTACGAGTCGTTCCAGGAGTCGGTCGAGCGGTTCCTCAAGGAGGCCGCCGACGATCCCAAGGTGCGCGCGATCAAGACCACGCTGTACCGCACCTCGAAGGACTCCGAAGTGATCAAGCACCTCGTGCGCGCCGCGCGCAACGGCAAGCAGGTCGCGGTCGTGCTCGAGCTCAAGGCGAGGTTCGACGAGGAAGCGAACATCAAGTGGGCGACGCGGATGGAGCGCGCCGGCATCCACGTCACCTACGGCGTCGTCGGGCTCAAGACCCACACCAAGATCAC
>JBDTEH010000253.1:0-5438 GCA_039922635.1 Kofleriaceae bacterium
TATCGAGCGCCCGCCGCGCATTGACCGCGTTGATCGGGTCGTCGGACGCGTCGGAGCGCGCGCGCGCGCTCGCGATGCTCGCGGAGCTCGAGCTGCTCGCCGGCAAGCCGGAGCTCTCCGCGGCGCACCTCGCCGCGCTCGGCGACCTCGCCGGCGTCGAGCCGCTCGCGCGTGCGCGGGTCCACCTCGCCGCCGCCCGCGTCGACGAATATGTCGGCCGCGTCGCCGCGATGCGCACCGCGCTCGCGCGCGCCCACGGCGCGTGCAAGAGCGTGCCGGCCTGCCTCGAGGCGAGCGAGCTCTCCGCGATCGTCGACGCGCGCCGCGCGGTCGGGCTCGCGCGTGAGGGCCGCCTGGTCGAGGCCGCCTCCGCGCTCGATGCCGCGGATGCAGTCGCGCGTGACCTCGACGCGGTCGCGGTCGCCGACGAGGTGCTCGCCGCGCGCGCACTCGTCGCGCGCCGGCGCGGCGACTCCACCACCGCGGCCGCGCTGCTCGGCGATCTCGTCCACGCTCGCCGCGAGCGCGGGGACGAGCTCGGCGCCCTCCGCGCGGAGCTCGATCTCGCCGAGCTCGAGATCCTGCGTGGCCAACCCGCGCTCGCCTCCGAGCTCGCCTCCGCGGCGCTCGCCTCCTCGGTGCGCCGCGAGCTCGGTCACCTCGCCGCGCGTGGCACCGCGGTCGTCGCCGCGATCGACCTGATGGAGCTGCGCACCGAGGTCGCGCTCCCGCGCCTCGAGGAGTTGCACGGCTCGCCCGCGCTCGATGCCGCGGCCGCGGCGAACGTCGCGGTGCTGCTCGCGACCGCGCGCGCGCTATCGGGCCAGCGCGCCGGCGCGGTCGAGCTCGCACAGAATGCCGGCGCCGAGTCGCGTGACGAGCTCGATCGCCGCCTCGCCGCCGCCGAGGTCGCGCTCGCGACCGGCGATGTCGGTACGGCGCTCGAGCTCGCGCGCGATACCGCGGTGCTCGCCGAGCGCTCGCATCGCACGATCGAGCTCGCCTCCGCGCTCGTGATCGTTTCGCGCCTCGAGCTCGCGCGCGGTGACCGCGGCAACGCACGCGCCGCCGCGACGCGCGCCGCCCGCGAAGCCGCCGCCGCCGGGCTGGTCCGCGCGCGGGTCCACGCGTTGCTCGCGCTCGCGGCGCTCGCCCGCGACGACGACGATGCCGCCTCGGCGGTCGCCTACGCGCGCGATGCCGCCGACCTCGCGCTGACCGCCGGCCTGCCGGTCGAGCGGCTCGTCGCGCACGCCGCGCTCGACGCGATCAGCGGTCACGAAGCGGTCGCCGATCCGTCGGCGCCGAGCGCCGCGACGATGGCGACGACCGCGATCGAAGGCGCCGCGCGCCTGCTCACCGACCTCGGCCTCACCGCGCAACGTCCGTTCCGCGTGATCGACGCCGAGGGCGTGCCGAGTGACGTCGCGGACGCGAACCCCGAGGTCCTGCGCCTCGCGGCCCGCTCGCTCGCCGTCGACGGCGTGCGCGAGGTGATCTGGCGCCACGGCGCGGAGCTCGCGGATCTGCGCCGGCGGTCGTTGTTGAAGCGCCTGCTGTTCCTGTTCGCCTCCGCACCCAACAAGGTCTACTCGAAGGAAGCGATCGTCCAGGCCGTGTGGAACGTCGAGTACCACCCGCTGCGCCACGACGCGGCGCTGTTCACGAACATCATGCGGATCCGCCGCCTGCTCGGCGAGGACGGCTCCGAGATCATCCGCGTCACCGAGGATGGCTACCGGTTCGTGCCGCCGCGCGACTTCTTGTTCGTGATCCCTCGTTAGCGGTTAGATCGGCTCCCCGAGCTCCGGGTGCGCGTCGAACGTCCGGTACCTCGGCCGCCTTGTCCGAGGTCACCGAAATCATCAGCCTGGAATGATCTCGCCGAGTGCATCCGCGTAGACCTCGTCGATCGCGAGCATCACGGCGATCGATGCCAGCTGGAGCTGCTCGCCTGCGCGATATTCGTCCAATACCCAACGCCGCCCATCGCGGGTGTAGACGTCGATTCTTCGCTCGTGTTGAGAGATCAGGACGTACTCGCGTAACGAACGCAGCCGTCGGTAGGCGGCGAACTTGTCTCCACGATCCGCGTCCGCGGTGCTGTCGGAGAGCACCTCGACGATCACGGTCGGGTTGATCACGGCATGCGAGTCATCGGGATCGGCCTCGATCGCCGAGCACACGACCTGGAGATCGGGATAGGTGGCGCGGTCCGCGGCACGAATCCGCACGCGTACTTCTGCCGGCAACACGACGCACGGGCGGCCTTTCAAGGCATCTCGAATCAGTCCGGTTGCCTGGCCGATCAAGCGACCGTGGATGATCGTGCCGCCTGCCATCGCGACGATCTCTCCGGCGATGAACTCGTGCTTGAGCTCGCTGGTCGCGCTGAATGCCAGGTATTCGGCATATGTGGCTCGTCTTCGAGCGACGTCGACCATGGACAACCGTACCACGTGCCTTTGTTCGGGCTCCCTGGATCGAAAGCGCCGGGCGTCGGGCGGTGCACGGCCTCCTAGCCGTAGCGCCGGATGATGCCGAGCAGCTCGTCGCCGAACCGCGCGATCTTCGCCGTGCCGAGGCCGGGGATCCGGTCGAGCGCCGCGAGCGAATCGGGCCGCGCGCGATCGATCGCGGCGATCGTGCGGTTGTGGAACACCATGTACGGCTTCCACTTGAGCTGGCGCGCCATCCGCTTGCGGAACCGATCGAGCTCGACGGTGATGCTGCTCGCGCTCGAGCCATCGCGGCCGCGCCGCGTGAAGCTCGACCGGGTGGCGCGCGGCCGCGCAGTCGGGGTGGGGAGCGCGACCGTCGGGAACTTGCGGCCGCGGCGGACGAGCCGGCGCTCGCGCACGAGCGCTTCGATCGTCGCGGCGAGGTCGTCCTCGGAGCACCCGGCGAGCGAGCCGTGCTGGGGCAGCCGGTCGAGGCCGTGGATCTGGATCGGCTTGGCGTGGCTGCCGCGCAGCGCCTTCGCGAGGTTGCCCTTGCCGACCGCGCGGCCGTGCGCGGCGAGCGCCGCGAGGATGATCTGCTGCTCGGCCGCGCCGAGTGCGCGGGCCGGCGGGACCAGCGGAGCCGCGGCCTGCTCGCGGTCGGGATCGCGGCACACGTCGCAGGCCGTGCACGCCACCGGATCGGGCTGGCCGGTGAAGTGTTCGCACAACATCCGCTGGCGACATCGCCACTCGGTCGCGTAGCGCGCGACCCGGTCGAGCGCGTCTTCGAGGGTGCTGGCGCGACCGCCGCCCTCCGCGATCCGGCGCTGGGTCGCGAGGTCGGCGGCGCCATACAGCAACAGGCAGTGGCCGGGCTCGCCGTCGCGACCGGCGCGGCCGGCCTCCTGGTAGTACGCCTCGACGCTGCCCGGCGCCTGGAAGTGCACGATCACGCGCACGTCCGGATAGTCGATGCCCATCCCGAACGCGTTGGTCGCGACCAGCACGCGCAGCCGGCCGAGCGTGAAGCCCGCTTGCGCGCGCTCGCGGGCGAGCGCGGTCCGGCCGGCGTGATAGTGGCCGGCCGCGAACCCGGCCTGGCTCAGCCCGGCCGCGACGGACTCGGCCTTGGTGCGCGTGCTGCAGTACACGATCGCACGGCCGCGGCCGCTGCCGCTGCGCCCGCGCAGGCCGGCGCGGTCGAGGACCTCGATCGTCGCGGCGAGCCGCGCGGCATCGCCGCCGAGCGCTCGGACCTCGAACGCGAGGTTCGGCCGGCGGAAATCGCCGCGCACGATCGCGGGCGCGCGGAGCTCGAGCGAGCTCGCGATCTCGTGCATCACGCGCGGCGTGGCCGTCGCGGTGAGCGCGATCATGGGCGCCTCGGGCACGGTCGCGCGGAGCTCGGCGAGCCGCAGGTACTCGGGCCGGAAGTCGTGGCCCCACTGGCTCACGCAGTGCGCCTCGTCGATCGCGAACATCGCGATCCGGGTGCGCGCGAGCAGCCGCTGGAACGAGGCCATCACCGCGCGCTCCGGGGACACGTAGAGCAGGGCGAGCTCGCCGCGTCCGAACCGGTCGACCGTCGCCGCGCGCGCGGCTTCATCGCACTGGCTATGCAGCGCGGCGACCGCGATGCCGCGGCCGGCGAGCGCGCGGACCTGATCGTTCATCAACGCGATCAGCGGCGAGATCACGATCGTCGTGCCCTCGCCCGCGGCCGCGCGGACCAGCGCGGGCACCTGATAGCACAGCGACTTGCCGGCCCCGGTCGGCAGCAACACGACCGCATCGCGGCCCGCCAGCACGGCCTCCACGGCCTCCTGTTGACCGCCGCGAAACGCGGTGTGGCCGAAGGTGTCGTGGAGGACGGCGAGCGCGCGCATACGTAGGGGTTGTCTACCAGGTGGGTCCGACGTCCCGGCCCGGAGCGTGCGAAGCTCGCGGCGTGAACCCGCTCATCGACGATCGCGACGTCGAGCTGATCCTCGACGAGTTATTGGACCTCGGCGCGCTGCGGGGGCTGCCGTACTTCGCCGATCACGACCGCGAGACCTACCAGCTCGTGCTCGAATCGGCGCGCGCGCTCGCGCGCGACACGCTGTTCCCTGCCTATCGCACGCTCGACGAGGCTCCCCCGACGCTCGCCGGAGGCAAGGTCACGGTCCATCCGGCGCTCCACGGCTTGTTCGCGCGCGCCGTCGAGCTCGGCTTGACGGCAGCGCCGCGCCCGCACGAGGTCGGCGGCGCCCAGCTACCGCTCGTGGTGTGCTCGCTCGCGACCGCGTACCTGATGGCCGCGAACCTCTCGGTCTACGGGTATCTCGGGCTCACGCAGGGCGCGGCGCACCTGCTCGAGGCGTTCGGCTCGGCCGAGCTGCGCGAGACCTACATGGCGCCGCTCTACCGGGGCGCGTGGACCGGCACGATGGCGCTGACCGAGCCGCAGGCCGGCTCCAGCCTCGCCGACATCACGACGACCGCGACGCCGGTCGCGACGCCGGCCGGCGATCACTACCTGGTGCGCGGCGCGAAGATCTTCATCTCGGCCGGCGATCACGATCTGACCGAGAACATCGTCCACATGACGCTCGCGCGGATCGACGGTGCACCGCCCGGCCTGCGCGGCGTCTCGCTGTTGTGCGTGCCGAAGCGGCGGGTCGAGGCCGGCGGGCTCGTCGAGAACGACGTCAGCGTCACCGGCCTGGTCCACAAGATCGGCTGGCGCGGGCTGCCGAGCATCCTGCTCGCCTACGGCGAGCGCGGCGATTGCCGAGGCTGGCTGGTCGGAGAGCCCCACCAGGGCCTCCGCTACATGTTCCAGATGATGAACGAGGCCCGCATCATGGTGGGCGTTAACGGCGTCGCCACCGCGTCGGTCGCCTACCACGAGGCCGTCGCCTACGCGCAGACGCGCCCCCAGGGGCGCCCTCTCCAGGCCAGGGACCCGAGCTCGCCGCAGGTGCCGATCATCGAGCACGCCGACGTGCGCCG
>JBDTEH010000254.1:0-22242 GCA_039922635.1 Kofleriaceae bacterium
CCTCACCACCGTGCACAACCTGCTGGAGCTCTCGGTCACGCGCCGCGAGCTCGCGCGCCGCCGCGCCGACGAGGACCGCCGACGCGCCGAGCTCGCGCTGCGCTATGACCTGCGCGACGCGGTGTTCGCGGATCCGGCGATGGAGCGCGTGATCGCGCTCGCGTGTCAGGTCGCGCGCGCCGACGTACCGGTGCTGATCACCGGGCCGAACGGCGCCGGTAAGGAGAAGATCGCGGAGATCGTACAGGCCAACTCCGCGGTCCGTGCCGGGCCGTTCGTCACGCTCAACTGTGGCGCGTTGCCCTCGGAGTTGCTCGAGGCCGAGCTGTTCGGCGCCGAGGTCGGCGCCTACACCGGCGCGAACCGCGCCCGCGAGGGCAAGTTCGACTCTGCCGATGGCGGGACGCTGTTCCTCGACGAGATCGGCAACCTGTCGCCGAACGGGCAGATGAAGCTGCTGCGCGTGCTCGAGACCGGTCGGTTCGAACGCCTGGGCTCGAACAAGGAGCGCCAGGTCCGGGTCCGCGTGATCAGCGCGACCAACGCCGACCTCGGCGCGATGATCCGCACGGGCACGTTCCGCGAGGACTTGTTCTACCGGCTCAACACGATCGAGATCCGCGTCCCGCCGCTGGCCGAGCGCGCGGACGATATTCTCCCGCTGGCCCGCCACTTCCTTGCCACCGACAAGCAGCTCTCCACCGCGGCTGGGGCCGCGTTGCGCGCGCACGGCTGGCCTGGCAACGTCCGCGAGCTCAAGAACACGCTGCAACGCGCGGCACTGCTCGCGACCCATGCCGAGCTGACGCCCGCCGACCTCGGCCTCGCCACGGTGCCGGCCGCGGCCCCCTCGGCAGCCGCGCCGCCCGCGCCGACCGCGCCGCCCGAGGAGCTCGACCGCGCGACCGTGGAAGACGCGCTGACCCGAGCCGGTGGGGTGATCGCGCAAGCGGCCGCGGAGCTTGGCCTGAGCCGCCAGGCTCTCTACCGGAGGATGGAGAAGCTCGACATCGCCCGCGAATGATCGACCGACGTTCACGCATCTCGTTGTCGTGGCGGCTCGGGATGGCCGCGTTCATGATCGGCGCGATCGCGGTGACGGGCGCGCTCGCGCTCGCGCAGCAACTCGGCGACCCGGTGCTCGCCGGAGCGATCGTCCTCGGGCTCTGCCTGCCGCTCGCGTTCTGGACGATCGGCTGGATCCTCGCACCGGTCAAGGCAATGTTCCGCGCGCTCGCCGGCACGGTGACGAGCTATCGCGACGGCGACTTCGCGTTCGGGCTGGCGTGGAACCGTGGCGACGAGGTCGGCGAGCTGGTCGACGCGCACAACGCGCTCGGCACCACCTTGCGCGCCCAGCGCGAGGCGCTCGTCCAGCGCGAGCTGTTGCTCGACACGATGGTGCAGAACACGCCGGTCGCGATGCTGCTCGTCGAGCACGACGAGTTCATCGTGTACGGCAACCTCGCCGCGCGCAAGCTGGTCGGTAACGGCCGCCGCCTCGAAGGCGTGAGGCTCGCAGCGCTGCTCGAGATCGCACCGGAGTCATTGCGCGAAGCCGTCGACCGCGGCGGTGACGGGTTATTCGTGGTCGAGCGCGACGACGAGGAGGAGATCTATTACCTCGCGCGCAGCGGCTTTCGCTTGAACGGCCGCCGGCACGAGCTGTTCGTGTTGCGCCACCTCACGGTCGAGCTCCGCCGTCAGGAGGTCCGCACCTGGAAGAAGGTGATCCGCGTGATCAGCCACGAGCTCAACAACTCGCTGGCGCCGATCGCCTCGCTCGCCCACTCGGGTGCCGAGCTGGTCAAGCTCGACAAGCTCGACCAACTCGACAAGGTCTTCGCGACGATCGCCGAGCGCGCGAAGCACCTCGAGCAGTTCATCTCGGGCTACGCGCGGTTCGCGAAGCTGCCGGCGCCGCGGCCGGAGCCGCGCTCGTGGCACGAGCTCGCGGATCGGCTGCGCGCGCAGGTCGCGTTCGAGATCGAGGGGCCGTTGCCGGACTCACCGGGACGGTTCGATCCGGCGCAACTCGAACAAGCCCTCGTCAATCTGCTTCGCAACGCGCACGAGTCGGGCTCCACCGCGAGCGAGATCGGGCTGCGCGTCCGCAAGCTGCCAGCCGCCGTCGCGATCGAGGTCAGTGATCGTGGCCAGGGCATGACCGAGACCGTGCTGGCGAACGCCTTGTTGCCGTTCTACTCGACCAAGCGCGGCGGTACCGGGCTCGGGCTCGCACTCGTGCGCGAGATCGCCGAAGCGCACGGCGGCCGCGTCGCGCTCGCGAACCGTCCTGGCGGCGGCTTGATCGTGACGGTCACGCTCCCGCAGTGACGAGCGGACCAGAGCCAATGCCACTCCGTTAGTGCGCTAGCTCGGATCGTTCCGATCACGTACATCATGTCGATCGAGCCGATCGAGCCGATCGAGCACGAGCCAAGGCCAAGGCCAAGGCCAAGGCCGGAGCGCGAGCCCGTTCTTCGGCTCGTCGATCGCGTGGCCCGTTCGGATCCTGATCCGGATCCGGAGTGCGGACGAGGGCTCGGCTCGGACGCGACGAAGTGGCGGCGAACTTGTGAAACTGTAGTACGTCCCCATTTCGCGGTTCGTGATCTCGCGCGGTTGCGAGACCGAACTTGTGAAACTGTAGTACGTCCCCGTCCTAGAGCCGGTAGTGGAGCTGGAGCAGCGAATAGCCCGAGCTCTCGCCATCGGCGCCGAACGCGAGCATCTGGAAGCGATTCGTCAGGATCAGCTCGACGTGCGAGGTCGCGAACCAGTGCGCGTTGACGTCGACCGCTTCCTGATCGAGCAGCGCGTAGGCGAGGTTCTCGTGATAGACGTTCACGCCGAGATCGATCATGAACGGCCCGATGAAGTACGAGCCGATCGCGGTCGCGACCACCTGATTCTCGATCCCACCGACCGAGATCTTGTGATGGACGGCCTCGACGTCGGCCTGCACGAGCACCGTGGTCCCGAACGCCTGCTTGCCGGTGAGGCCGACGTACGTGGTCTTGTCGTCGGGCGTGATGTCGACCTTGGACTCGACACCCACGCTCGTCGACGCCGTCACGCGCGCCTCGGCGTAGAGTGCGCCACCGTTGCCGCGCTCGATCGAGTCCTTCAAGATCGGATCGTGGATGAAGCCGGTCGCGTGGACCTCCCAGCGCGGATCGACGTACTCGACCGCGGCGCCGTAGGTCTCGCCGTAGAGAGGGGTGCCACCGTAGCGCCGGTCGTAGTCCGGATGTTCCGCCTCGCGGAGCCCGAACACCGGCATGAACCGACCGACCCGCACGAACAAGCCCTCGGAGTCGCCGGGCTTCTGTTGCCACTGCAGCCAGTGCTCGCGCGACGCGAACAGCGTCTTCGCGGTGTTGTCGTATTGCGGATCGCGCACGCCACCGGTGACGTGGAGCGAGAACGCGGCGTACGTCGCCGCGGCGTAGACGTCGGCCTGCATCGGAAACACGACGAAGCCCTTGTCGTGGGTGTTGCTCTGGTCGAAGCCACCGGCGCCGCGCAGATCGCCGCCGAGCGCGAGCCACGACGGCAGCGGGACCTTGTTGTAGAAGAACTCCGGCGCGGTGCCCCATTGCGAGATCGCCTCGGCGGTATCGAGGCCGTTCTCGGAGAGCAGGCCTCCGCCGGCCGGTGACAGGTGGCAGGCCGAGCAGGTCTGATCCCTGACGAGCTGGAACTGCGGATAGGCGGTGGCGGTGCGTGCCGCCGCCACGACGAGTACGAGGCCGATCGCGACGCTGACGGCGCGCATCAGTTCAACCCGTCCGCGCCGTCGCGGATCCACTCGCGGATCAACACGATGTCCTTGTTCGACAGCGCTTGATCGCGCGGCATGCGATCGCCTTCGGCATCCTTGTCGTCGATGACCTGATAGAGGTACGACACGTTCAGCGCGTCGTCTCCGCACGGGAACGTCTCGGCCGGCATCAGCTGCTCGCACGTGAACACCAGCTGGTTGGCGTGGATCGACGCGCGCGCGGCCGCGACGCTGTCGAACACGTCGGTGCTCTGCGCTTTCATCGCCGAGTGACACTCGGCCGTGGCACAGCTCGGCTTGAGGATCGCTTCGGTGATGAAGCCGAACGTCTCCGGGCGGTCGTCGGTCGTGTCGCTGGTCGACAAGTTACAGCCTGCGATCAGCAGGGCACATAGCCACGTCTTCACGCTCATCAGGAGGCAGCCTCGTTGCGAATGTCGCGCCACGCGGGCGCGCACGCCACCTTCTCTGCCCACGCGATCTTGCGGGGGCGACCCTACAACCTGTTGCGGGGACCAGCCGACACCGTGGCGGAAAGCGCCGGAGTTTCGCTCGCATGTCCGCATGGATCGGTCGGAGCACCTGGCCGGGGTCTTGCTGAATCTGTGGTCGTCATGACCCTGCGAAGCACGTTGCCCCACGTCGCTCGACTCGCCCTGCTGTTGGGTGCGACGAGTTGCACCGGTCCCAGCTACGACAGCTCCACGCCGTTCGTGACGGACACACCCGAGGTCTACGTCGCGAAGGTCAAGAACATCCTGGTCGGCCTGCCGCCGACGGATGACGAGATCGCCGCGGTCGACGCCGATCCGGACGCGCTTCCGCAGCTGATCGACACGTGGATGGCGCTGCCGCAGTACCAACAGAAGATGATGGTGTTCTTCGAGCTGGCGTTCCAGCAGACCCAGATCACCGACGCGAACTTCATCGATATCGCGCCGCCGAACGGCCTACCCAACTCGAAGCAGACCGCGCTGCTCGTCCAGAACAGCCGCGAGAGCTTCGCGCGAACCGTGCTCGATCTGACCGCGAAGGGCCAGCCGCTCACCGATGGCTTCAAGACCAAGCACTTGATGATGACGCCGGCGCTGATGCAGCTCTACGCGTACTTCGAAGCCCACCAGGCCAACGACGCGGGCGCGATCACCGATACGTTCGCGAAGGCGAACCCGACGCTGACGTTCACGATGGAGAGCGCGGCGGGCGCGATCCCGATCGCGAGCACGCTGACCGTCGGCGGCCCCAACTACATGCACTGGTACAACCCCGATGTCGCGACCCAGACCTATCCGGATCCGACGTGCAACGGGGTCGACCCGATCACGATCACCGTCAGCTCGGATCAGCTGTACAGGCTGATCTACGGCCAGATCCCCGCGCATAAGGTCGGCACCGTCGCGTGTCCGGTCCGAGGTGGCACGGGCATGGGCACGCAGCTGCTCGCCACCGACTTCACCGATTGGAAGATGGTGACGATCCGGCCGCCGAACGCCGGCGAACAACCCACCGCGTTCTACGACCTGCCGACGCTGCGGACCGCGACCGAGCTGGTCGTGCGCACGCCGCGCCCGGGGTTCTTCTCGACGCCGGCGTTCTTCGCGAACTGGCCGACGAACTCCTCGAACCAGATGCGCGTCACGCTCAACCAGGCGTTGATCGTCGCGACCGGCATGCAGATCGACGGCAGCGACGGCACGCAGCCCGGCATGACGCCCGGCCTCGATCCGGCGCACGCCGGGCCCGGCACCGCGTGCTTTGGCTGTCACCAGCTGCTCGATCCGACGCGCTCGATCTTGTCGTCGACGTACTCGTGGTTCTACAACCAGCAGACCGATCCGTTGCTCACGAAGCAACCCGGCCTGTTCGCGTTCCAGCACGTGATCGCGCCGATGTCGACGATCGATGACTTCGCGAACCTGCTCGCGACGCACCCGCTCGTCCCGGGCGCGTGGGCGCAGAAGCTCTGCTACTACGCGAACTCGGCGCCGTGCGATCCAAGCGACCCCGAGTTCCAGCGCATCGTCGCTGACTTCTCGGCGGATGGGCTGCAGTGGAATGCCCTGGTCAAGGAGCTGCTGAGCTCGCCGATCACGACGAACGTCACCGAGACCAAGACCTACGCGACCAACAGCGAGGTGATCGCGGTGTCGCGCCGCGACCACCTGTGCGCGCAGCTCGATAACCGGCTCGGCTTCGTCGACATCTGCCAGCTCGACGAGAGCAGCCAGGTCGGCGCGAAGACCGCGATCGCCCAGATCGTCAGCGGCATGCCGTCCGATGGCTACGGCCGCGGCGGCGTGATCCCGGTGCTGCCGAACCAGCCGACGCTGTTCTACCGCGGCGGCCTCGAGAACATCTGCGTCCAGGTCGCCGCGCAGGTCATCGACGCCAAGGCGAACCCGAAGCAACCGGGCGCCAAGATGTGGTCGAGCTCGCAACCCGCCGCCGCGATCACGGAGCTCGTCTCGCTCGTGATGGGCCTGACCTCGCACGACCCGCGCACCGCCGACGTCACGGCCGCGCTGACCGCCCACTTCGCCGCCGCCAAGACCAGTGGCGCCTCCGCGACCGATGCGCTGCGCTCGACGTTCGTCGCCGCGTGCCTGTCGCCTTCGTTCATCGGGATCGGGATGTAAGGAGCCACCATGACCTTCGCTCGCCGCAGCATCTTGAAATCGACCCTGTTCGGAGCCGGTCTGCTCGGTCTCCGTTCGCTCGCTACCGGCATCCCGGTGTCGTTCCTCGCGAAAGGACCACGCGCGTTTGCCGATGACGCGATGACCTGCGTGGACCCCACGAAGGCGCAGTTCGTGATCCTCGCGACCTCGGGTCTCGGCGATCCGCTCAACGCGAACGCACCCGGCACGTACGGGGCCGGTCCCCTCGCGACGATCGCGCACAACCAGGACCCGACGATGAAGGCGACGGCGCTCACGCTCGGGGGCGCCGCGACGACGGCGGCGCTGCCCTGGGCGACGCCCGCCGCGGGTGGCCAACTCCCGCAGTACGTGCTCGATCGGATGGCGGTCTGGCACCTGATGACGAACACGCCGGTGCACCCGAAGGAGCCCGACGTGCTGTCGCTGATGGACACGACGGCACCCAAGGAGATGCTGCCCTCGTTGCTCGGCAAGCAGCTCGGCCCGTGCCTCGGCACGATCCAGAACCAGCCGATCACGCTCGGTGCGACCTCGCCGAGCGAAGGCCTCAGCTTCTCGGGCCAGGCCCTGCCGATCATCCCACCGCTCGCGCTCAAGGCGACGCTCGCGAACCCGGCCGGCACGCTCGCGGGGATCACGAGCCTGCAGAAGCTGCGCGACGACACGCTCTCGCAGATCAACGACATCTATCGGCGGACCGCGACGCGCGCGCAGAAGTCGTACCTCGACGCCGTGATCACCTCGCAATCGCAGATCCGCAGCATCGACCAGGATCTGTTGAACGCGCTCGGCTCGATCACCGACAACAGCGTCGCCTCGCAGATCACCGCGGCGATCGTGCTGATCCAGATGAACGTGACGCCGGTGGTCACGATCCACATCCCGTTTGGTGGCGACAACCACACCGACACCGCCCTCGCGAACGAGGCGGCGCAGACCACGAGCGGGCTCGCCGCGATCGCGATGCTGATGAGCCAGCTCCACACGATGTCCAACGCCCGCGGCGCGCTGATCGATCAGGTCACGTTCGCGTCGCTCAACGTGTTCGGGCGGACGATCGGTCCTGGCAACACGGACGGCCGCCAGCACAACCCGAACCACCAGGTCTCGTTGACGATCGGCAAGCCGTTCAAGAGCGGCATCCTCGGCGGCATCGCGCCGGTCGGCAACGACTTCGGTGCCACCGCGATCGGCAGCATCGTCCCGACCGACACGCTGGCGTCGTTCGGCAAGACCGTGATGAAGGCGGCCGGCGTGGCCGACGCGTTCGTCGACAAGGCGATCACCTCGGGCACGGTGGTCGACAAGGCGCTGGCGTGAAGCTGGGCCCCGCGTGCGGCGCGCTCGCCGTCCTCGCGGCGTTCGCCGCGTGTGGCACGCCCCCCCCGGAGTGGGGGCCGGATGGCGGGACCTGCATCGCGTATGCCTCGGATCCCGGCTTCGATCTGACCGCGCCGATGATGTCGTTCAAGGCCAACGTGATGCCGGTGCTGACCGCGAGTTGCTCGTCGGCGAGCTGTCACGGCATCGCGAACGGTGCGCAGGGCGGCTTGTTCCTCGGCGCCGAGCTCGCGCAAGGCACCGACGCGGCGAAGGTGTTCACCTCGCTCGTCGGGCCGATGGCCGGTGAGCTCGGGACGATGCCGTACGTCACCGCGAGCGATCCAGACCACAGCTTCGTGATGCACAAGCTCGATGGTGATCAGTGCATGCTCGCCGCGCGATGCACGAACCAGACGTGCAACGACACGATGCCGCGCGACGGCCAGCTCCCGGTCGAGACCCGCGACATCCTGCGCCGCTGGATCGCACAGGGCGCGCAGAATAACTGACGTGGGCTCGCCGTCCGGTGTGACCCGGCCAGCACGCGCCAGTCATCACGGCGTGGATGCGGGTGCTGGCACGCAGTTCGCGAGCTCGTTGGCGACGTGGTCGCGGTAGTAGGTCGCGTCTTGGCCCGCGATCCGCGTCGCGATCGCCTTCGCGTTCTCGCAATCGCCGCGTTGTGCGGCGCGCCGCGCTCGGGCCGCGAGCTGGTCGAGGAGCACCTGCCTGGGCGCTGGTTCATCCTCGGCCGTCGGGCGCTTCACCGGTGCGCGCGACTTCGTGTCAGCCTCCGCGGCATCGGGCTCGAAGCCAGGGTAGGCCCGCGCCGGCGCCGGCACGACGGCGGCCGCGGTGGATCCGGACCGTGTGGGCGCGCCGGCGGCGGTGGGCGCGCCGGCGCCGGTGAGCGTGCCGGCTCTGGGTGTGCCCGTCGTCCCCGCCGCGCTGGCTTCCGGGGCCGTCCGCGGGCGCGGGGACACGCGATGCTCGTGTGCGGTGCTGGACGCTGGCGCTGGCGCTGGCGACGCGACGGGCCGGGCGACGGACGGCTCTGTCGGGAGCGTACCGGGCGACGCCGGGGTCGTCGCTGCTCCCGCAGCACCACCCCCACCGCCCCCACTACCACCGCCGCGATCGACATCGACCTCGCGGCTCGTCGCCGGCATCTCCTCGTACCGTGCCGGCGCGGCCGTCGGTGCCCTCTCGATCGTGTCCTGGTGCTTCGTCATCAGCACGGCACCGCCGATCAGGACCAACAAGGTCGCGAGCGCGAGCACCGGCGGACGGCGCACCTGCTCGAAGCCGCGCTGCCACCACCGCGGCTTCGCCGTCATGTGCACGGCCTGCGAGCGCGCGGCGGCCATCAGCGCAGACAGGCCACTGTCCGGCGGATCTTCGTCGTGATCGCGCATCGCGAGCCACACCGCGCGCAGCGCGGCGACCTGCGGCTCGTCGGGGTCCTCCTCCGCCATCACGGCGCGACCTTCGCGAGATCCTTGTAGTCGTCGAGCTCGAGCCGCAGCTTCTCGAGCGCGTAGCGCATCCGGCTCTTCACGGTGTTCTCGGGCACCCCGACGACGTCCGCGATCTGCTTGAACGGCATGTCGAGGAACTCGCGCATCAGGAACACTTCGCGCTGGTCCTCGGAGAGCGCGGCGATCGCCCGCTGCATCTGCTCGTGGAGCTGCTTGTTGACGCTCTTGCGATCGCTGGCCATCTCGTTGCCGGGGATCACATCCATCAGCGTGCCGCTCTCTTCGCTGGAGTCCATGGGGGCATCCAGCGACGCGTGCTTGCGATGCTTGCGTCTCCTGGTCTGGTCAACGCACAAGTTCCTCGCGATGGTGTAAAGCCACGTCGTGAACTTGGCCTGACGCTTGTAGGCCTCCGCGCCTTTGATGACGCGCATGAACGCTTCCTGGAGCAGATCTTCAGCAGTCTCGCGGTCGCCGACGAAGCGCAGGATGAAGTTGAACACCGGCCTGCGGTGACGCGACAGCAAGACCTCGAAGGCGCGAACCTCGCCCTTCTGGTACATGACCATCAGGTCTTCGTCGGCTTGATCGTTGAACATTACCGGAGCGCCGTCGACAAGCCGGGCTTGCCCCGGCGAGGCAGCACTGCCGGATGGCAGTGCAGTGTAATCGACACTAACACGGTCCGAACGCGCGGGCCGTCAGACCCTTACGAGGTCTGACACGTTGGACAGTAATAGGTGGCCCGTCCTTGGAGGACGGAACGCCGAATCTTCGTCTGGTCTCGCGGGCACGGCTCGCCGTCGCGGCCGTAGACCCACAGGTAGTCGGCGTTGGTGCCCTCGCGGCCCTCGGCGTTGACGAAGTCGCGCAGGCTCGTGCCGCCCTTGGTCAGCGCGCGCTCGAAGACCTCGTAGATCGCGTTCGCGAGCACGGTCGCCTTCGCGAAGGTGAGGCGATGCGCGCGCAGCGTCGGCCTCAGCTTCGCGCGCCACAGCGCTTCGCTCGCGTAGATGTTGCCGACCCCCGCGATCACGCTCTGATCGAGTACGAACGCCTTGAGCGTCGCCTGCTTCGCGCGCGACCGCTCGAACAGATACGCACCGGTGACCGGTTCGAACAGGCCATCGGGACCGAGCAACGCGAGCCCTTCGTGGGCCTTCTCGTGGCCGCGCTCGACCACGTCGATCTGTCCGAACCGGCGCGCGTCGACGAAGCGCAGCTCGCGATCACCGAGCTCCAGCACGACGTGGGTGTGCTTCGCCTTCGGCGCACCCTTGGTGACGATCAGCAGCCGACCGGTCATGCCGAGGTGGACGAGCAACGTGTGTGGAGTATCGGTCTCGATCAGGAGATATTTGCCGTGGCGATGGAGCCGCGTGATCGTCGCGCCGACGAGCTGCTTCAGCTTCGCGCGCGGTGGCTTGCGAGCCATGTGCAAGCCGAGGCCGCTGTCCCACGCCGCCAGGATCTTCGCGCCGATCGCGGGCGCCAGCGTGCGCCGCACGGTCTCGACTTCCGGCAGCTCGGGCATGCCGCTGCTTAGCACGGGAATCTCGAGCATCGCCGTTCGGTATGGACTCCACGATGCGAACCGCCGCCGCCGCGATCTTGTGCGCCGCCTGCGCTCCCGCCGTCCGTGCACCGCCGCCGCCACCGGACGTGAAGCAGATGAGCCACCAGGTCATCGACGCGTTCGATCGCGGCGACGCGAAGGACGTCGAGGCTGCCCTCGCGCCGGGGTTCGTGCACTCCGAGGACGGCGACCCGACGGACCGCGAGCACGAGCTCGCGAAGCTCGACAAGTATGACCCCAAGCAGCCGCACATCATCGCGCGGACCTGGTCGAACGAACACGTGTTCGCGAAGGGCGACGAGGCGGTGTTCATCGGCCAGGCCGCGGAGCACTCGTCGGGCGCGCGCGGCGGGTTCACGTACGATGGCCGCTACACGCTCGCGTGGCAATGGGACGGCTCCGCGTGGAAGCTCGCGTTGTGGACGTGGCAGCGCGCCGGCGCGGTGGCCCAGACCGAGACCTGGAACGACGTGTTCAAGCACGGCACGGGGTTCGAGAAGGCGCCGAACAAGTTGCTCGTGACGACCACCGCTCCGCTCGCGCACGGCACCGCGCTCGACATCGCCTCGGGTCAGGGCCGGAACGTCCTCTACCTCGCGGGCGCGGGCTGGAAGGCGACCGGCATCGACTTCTCGCACGAGGGCATCGCGCAGACCCGAGATGCGGCGCGCGCCAACCACCTCGATGTCGAGCTGATCGAAGACGACCTCGACAAGGCCGACCTCGGCACGGCGAAGTACGACCTCGTGACGATGATCTACGCCGGCAGCGACCTGAAGACGATCGCGAAGGCACAGCAGGCGTTGAAGCCGGGGGGCACGTTCGTCTACGAATTCGTTGCCAAGACCGACGCCACCGGACCCGTGGCGTGGCGTGGCTTCGGCAAGGGCGAGCTTGCGAAGTTGTTCGCCGGCTACGAGATCGTGCGCGACGAGCTCGTAGCCGACACGCCAGACTGGGGCGGCGCCAAGGAGCCTCTCGTGCGCTTCGTGGCGCGCAAACGCTAGGCGTCCGGATCGTGGAGCTTGCCGGTCGTGAGCGGAAGTGCCGCCGCGAGCGCGCCGAACTCCGGGATATCGAGGGTCTCGCCGCGGCGCATGCCGTCGATCGCGGTGACCGCGAGCGCGGCATCGACGGCGATGTCCTCCCATAGCGACTTGAGCGCGTTGCGCAGCGTCTTGCGGCGCTGGCCGAACGCGGCGTGGACGACGTTCGAGTAGTGCTTGTCGTTCGCGATCGGCGTGCGCGGCTGCGCGAGCGGCACGAGCTTGATCACCGTCGAGTCGATCTTCGGCGGCGGCAGGAACGAGCCGGCCGGCACCTTGATCACCGTCGAGATCTCGGCGTAGGTCCGTAGCATCACGCCGATCGCGCCGTACTCCTTCGTGCCGGGCTTCGCGACGATCCGGTCGGCCATCTCCTTCTGGATCATCACGACGCAGTGGCGCACGGCTTCGCGCGCGTCGATCACGCGGAACATCAGCTGCGACGCGATGTGATACGGCAGGTTGCCGCACACGATGATCGGCTCGCCGCGCCACTTCGCGACCATGCGCAGGTCGTAGCGCATCGCATCGACCTGCTCGATCTCGAGGTTGTCGACGGCGCCGAGCTCGGCCTTCAGCACGCCGACCATGTCGGGATCCATCTCGAGCGCGATCACCTTGCCGGCGGTGACGCGCTCGACGAGCTGCGCGGTGAGCGTGCCGAGCCCCGCGCCGATCTCGACGATCCAATCCTCGTCGGAGGTCACGGTCGCATCGGCGATCGCACGTAGGGCGCGCTCGGAGATCAGGAAGTTCTGCCCGAACTGTTTCTTCGCGCGCAGGTTGTACTTGTCGAGCAGGATCCGCGCGTCGGGGAATGGCCCCAGCAGATCGCGCGCGCTGCGCTTGGACAGATCGTCGGTCATGACCGGGCCAACGGTGCGTTCGGGCTGGCGTCGAGGTCGAGACCGGCCCGCTCGCCGCGGATCAGGTGGTAGTGCCCGGCGGCCGCGATCATCGCGGCGTTGTCCGTGCAACGCGCGGGCGGCGGGATGTAGACCCGGAAGCCGTCCGCCGCGCCCGCGGCGATCATCGCGGCGCGCAGGCCAGAGTTCGCGGCGACCCCGCCGCAGACCTGGACATGGTGAAGGTCGAGCCGCCGCGCCGCCCGCCGGGTCTTGCGCACGAGCACCTCGATGATCGCGGCCTGGTAGCTCGCACATAGGTCCGCGAACGCCTGGCCCTCGGGCACGCCAAGCGCGCGCACGTGATGGAGCAGCGCGGTCTTGAGCCCGCTGAACGAGAAGTCAAGGCCATGCTGCTCGAGCGTCATCGAACGCGGAAACGCGACCGCGCCCGGATCTCCCGTTCGCGCGAGCGCGTCGAGCACGGCGCCGCCGGGATAGCCGAGGCCGAGCAGCTTCGCGCCCTTGTCGAACGCCTCGCCCGCGGCGTCGTCGCGCGTGCGGCCGAGCTCGACGAGCACGCCGTGATCATCGACGCGGACGAGCGAGGTGTGCCCTCCGGACACGATCAGCGCGAGGTGCGGCAGCGGCGGCGGCTCGGGCTCGAGATAGACCGCGCTGAGGTGACCTTCGAGGTGGTGGACGCCGACCAGCGGGAGCGCGGTGACCCACGCGAGCGCCTTTGCCGTCTGCAGCCCGACGAGCAGGCCGCCGATCAGCCCCGGCGCGGTCGTCACGGCGATGCCGTCGAGCTGTTCGAGTGGAGTGCCGGCGCGGTCGAGCGCGGCTTGCACGACCGGCACGACGTTGAGGATGTGCGCGCGCGACGCGAGCTCCGGCACGACGCCACCGTAGCGCGCGTGGACCTCGTGTTGCGACGCGACGACGTCCGAGAGCGCGCGGGTGCCGTCCTCGACGACCGCCGCCGCGGTCTCGTCGCACGAGCTCTCGATGCCGAGGACCCGAAACGTCATGGCGATGGCGCCGCGAGCAGCTGCCGCACGGTCTCGGCGTCCTTGTCGTTGGGAGCGAGCTCGAGATATTTCTCGAGCTCGGGACGCGCCTCGGCATTGCGGCGCGCCGACAGCAGGATCATGCCGAGCTCGCGGTGCGTCATGTAGTAGCCCGGCGCGAGATCGCGTGCCTGGGTCGCGGCAGCGATCGCGTCGGCGATCCGACCGCTGCGCTGGAGCGCACGCGCCTGGACGAGGTACGCTTGCGCGGTGCGGTGAAGTTGCAGCGATCGTTCCGCGAGCTCGAGCGCGCGGGCTGGATCGCCGTCGGCGAGCGCCGCCGCGGCCTGGTCTCTGAGCCGCGAGGCTTCCTGGTTGCGATCGACACCCGCATCCACGATCGCCACCACCCGCACCCCCGCGTCCGCGATCGCCACCACCCGCACCCCCGCGTCCGCGATCGCCGCCACCCGCACACCCGCGTCCGCGATCTCGGTCGCGTCGGCGACGTGGAGCTCGAGAGCACGCGCATCGGACAACGCCGCGACGTGGGGCTGATGGCGATGCTTGTGGACGTAGAGATAGATCGCCATGCCTGCCATCAACGACGCCAGGACGACGAGCACCATCACCATCGCGCCCGGCCCGGTCGAGCGCGCGACGCCACCGGCGATCGAGTAGCGCGGCGCTGGCGGCAGGCTCGTCGTCGCCGGTAGGGGTTCCGCCGGTGGTGTCGTGGGCATACCCGGTGGCGCCGCGCTCGGGCCCTCGGTCTGCGGTGCAACTCGCTCCGCGGTGATCGGGACCTCGCGCGTGATCCGCCGGGGCAAGATCGTGACGAGCTCGCGATCGTGCTCGCCACGCGCTTCGATGGCTACCGAGCGGGGCGCCGTGTCGAGCTCGCCGGAGGTCTCCGCGCGATCGTGACCATGCGAGCTGGTCATTCGCCGGCCGGATGGATCGCGACGTGCGACGAACGGCGGGCGGTCGGGCTCGGTGGGCTCGTCGTGATCGTCAGGGTCGTCAGGGTCGTCAGGGTCGAAGCTCGCTCCGCTGGACTCGTCCTCTGACTCGATCGCCAGCGGTACTCCGGAATCGTCGTCGGTGATGGCGGTCGGTGCCGCATGGATCGGATCCGAGCCGTCGTCGCCCGAGCGCTCGGGCCGGGTCCGCACGGGCCGGAGCAGCTCGTCCAGCGCCGCGCGATCGACCTCGTTCAACGCGGGGGTGCCCCGCGGCGCGAGCGAGTGCGCTGGAGCGATGGCCGGGTCGACCTGCGCCGCCGCGAGCGCCTCGTCGGAGGGCAACGGAATCTCGGCGCTCGCGTCGGCCCGCCGGATCGCGTCCTTGATCGCCGGCGGCACGCTCTTGCTCCGGGCCCGCCCGAGCTCGAGCTTTTCGACGACCCCACGTGCGTTCGCGATCCTCGGATCGGACTCACGTTGCTTGACCTGGACGCGCGCGAGCTGCGTCGGCTCCGGTAACGACGAGATCAGATCGCTCTCGAACAAGGAGGGATCGATCGCCTGGGCGGCAGCGACCGCTTCATCGATCAGGCGCAGGCTCGAGGGCCGATAACCACCCATCAACGGCCCCGGGACATCCTCGTCGGACACCACCTCGGTCTCGGCGACCTCGACGGAGCCGGTCGCGCCGACGACCGCGGCCGCGTCGGCGACCTCGACGTAGCCGGTCGCGCCGGCGACCGGGGCCGCGACGCCGAGGGCGGGCCCGGCGTCTGTCGTCGGCTGTGGCGGCGCCGAGGACGTCGTCGGCTGTGGCGGCGCCGAGGACATCGTCGTCTGTGGCGGCGCCGAGGACGTCGTCGTCTGTGGCGGCGCCGAGGACGTCGTCGTCGGCGCTTCCTCTTCAGGCTGCACGGCGAACGGCCCCGAAGCGACCTCCTCGATCGGCGTCGGTTCGCTCTCGACCACCACCAGCGGCATCGGCCGCCCGGTGTCGCGCTTCGGGCGTTGACCGGGATCGAGATCGACCAGCAGCCCTTCGAAATAGAGCCGCGCGATCGCCTGCAGGCATTCGAGGTCGCCGAAATCACTCTCGTCGATCACCTCGAGCAGCGAGCGCCTTCCGTCGATCATCCGGAGGATCGGATTGTTGTGATCGGGAACCTCGCCGAGCCGGCCCGCGAGCTCGGGGGTGTCGATCTCGAAGCGATGCACCAGCGGCGGCAGTTGCTCGAGTAGGCGCGACCATTCGTCGAGCCTGCGCATGCCCTCCATCAAGAGCCCCTGCGAGCTCGTCGTGATCACCTCGCGCCGGCGCACGGTCCGGAACACGACCTCGAACTCGCCCTCGCTCCAGGTCAGCAGGCGATAGACCGCGTCCTCGCCTTGCAGCGTGCCGGCCTCGGCATCGATCACCTTCCCGTCTCGAAAGTAGATCGCGGCGGTGCGATGGCGATCCGCGACGAACTGGATCACGCCCGACTTGCGGCTGACCTCGATCGTCTGGATGACGTCGACCACTGGCATGTCGGCGACGCGGCCCGCGAAGCGCACGCCGTCCTTACGCTCGTCGAAGTGCGCGCGCTGGCGCTTCTGGAGCAGGATGTTGATCCGCGTGACGATCTCCTTGATGTAGATCGGCTTGGTCAGGTAGTCGTCGACGCCGAGCTCGAGGCCACGGATCTTGTGCTCGATCGCGGTCTCCGCCGTGAGGAACACGAACGGGATGTCGGCCCAGTCCGGCGAGCTACGCACGCGGCGGCGCAGCTCGAAGCCATCGAGGTCGGTCGGGAACTTGGTCTCCGAAAGGATCAAGTCCGGGGTGTCGAGCGCGAGCTTGTCGAGCGCGTCCGAGACCGACGCGGCGGGCGTGACGGTAAAACCCGCCTTGCGCAGCGACACCTCGAGCACCCGCAGGCTACGGGTATCGCCGTCGACCAAGAGCAGGCTTTGCTTGGACACGAGTCACCGAACGGCAGGGCCGTCCCGGCGCACAAATCGTAACCAACTACCGGAGATGTCGCCACCCGCCCCGGTCGGCGATGCGCTTGTTCGGTGCCGCAGGCACGCGAATCTGGCGGCGCCGCCCAGGCTCAGCATTTCGTGGATCCGGCGCGCGCGGGGCTCGGGACCGAGGAGCTGGGGCCCCCCTCCCACGAAGCGGTGGCGCCCGTGGCGCCGAACCATCGCCCTCCGCAGGAGGATCGCGAGCGAATCGCAGCGACGGTGTACGGTATGGCGTGGTCGTCGAGCTGCCCTATGGCCGCACTCCCCTGCGGGTCGACCTGGGTTCCCGTGACGTCGAGGTGGTCTGCGCGGCCGAACGTCCTCCTCCTCCCCCGATCGATCAGCTGCTCGATGAAGCGCTCGCCACGGCGCAGGTCTCGCTCGCCTCCGGTGCGCGGGTCACGGTGATCATCAGCGACCCGACCCGCGCGGAGCCGAGAGCCGCATTCCTCGCCGCGCTCGCCCGGCGCTTCCCCGGGGTGTCCTGGACCGTCGCGGTGGCGACCGGGACCCACGGCCCGTGTGACGTGACGGCGCTCGGTCTCGCGGCCTCCCCGTTCGGCGACGCTGTTCCAGCCTCGCTGGTCGCGCCGATCGTGAATCACGATGGCCACGCGTCGCGCGATTTGATCGAGCTCGGGACGACCGGCTATGGCACCCGGGTTCGTGTCCATCGGTGCGTGGTCGAGGCCGATCTCGTCGTGTTGACCGGCTGCATTCGCCCGCATTACTTCGCGGGGTTCGGCGCGGGCGCGAAGGCAATCTTTCCCGGGCTCGGCGAGGCCACGGCGATCCGCTTCAACCATCGCCTGAAGACCGCCGCCGGCTCGCGCGCCGGGATCGTCGACGGGAATCCGTGCCGCGAGGATCTCGAGGAGGCCGTGCGGCTGGTGCCGACCCCGAAGCTCCTCGTCAACGGCGTCACCGCTCCTGATGGGCAGGTCCATGCCGTGGTCGCGGGAGATCTCGAGCGCGCGTTCCGCGCTGGATGTGATCTCGCCCGGCCGTGGTTCACGGTGCGAGCACGGCCCGCCGCGGTCGTGATCGCCTCCGATGCGTTGCCGGTGACCGGTTCGCTCTATCAGGCGTCGAAGATCGCCGCCGCGGTGGCGCCGTGGGTCGAGCCCGGTGGGGTGCTGGTCGTCGCGGCGGAGTGCGGGGATGGAGTGGGGCCGCTCGAGACCGTGAACGAGGCGATCCTGAGGATCGGGATCTTGCCGAGGCTGCCCGCGGGCGCGAGGATCGTGCTGGTCAGCGGGTTACCGAAGGGCGTCGTCGATCAAACCCTTGTCGAGTACGGTGCGGATGTCGTGAGCTCGATTGGCCCGACCAATCGCGTGGTCGTCGTTCCCCGTGCCAGCCAGCTGCTCTGCGAACCATGGACCTGAGTAATTTCAATAGCTTCATCGATCTATTCGAGAAGTGGAACCGCAGCATCAACCTCTCGGCGGCTTCGACGCGGGCCGAGGTCAGCGCCCATGTCGAGGACAGCCTGCACGTGATTCCGCATCTGCGAGCAGCTTCCGCGGTGCTCGATGTCGGCTCCGGCGGTGGGTTTCCAGTCGTCATCGCGGCGATCGCGCTGCCGAACATCGAGTTCGTCTCGCTCGAGCCGGTACACAAGAAGCAAGCGTTCTTGAAGACCGCCGCCCGCGAGCTCGGGCTGCCGAACCTCGAAGCCCGAGCCGAGCGGCTCGAGGTTCATGCCCGCCATGACTACGATGTAGCGATGTCGCGTGCGACGTTCGACTTGAAGGACTGGCTGGAGCTCGGCCTCGAGCGCGTCCGGATCGGCGGGACCGTCCTTGGCTTCGAGGCTCACACCCGCGCGGACCTCGGGGCCGTCGAGCGTGATGCCTACACCATCGAGGGTAAAGCCCGCGCGATCGTCGTCATGCAACGGCGAAGTTGAGGAACGGGTCGAGCACCGATCGGTCGGTCGTGAGCGCGAGGATCGGTCCGTCCCAGCGCGCACGGAGCTCTGCAAGGTTGCTCTGCACCAAGCTCTGATCGTCCTCGGGCCGTTGTGAGAGGACGACGCCCGCGCAGCGCTGGCCATCCCGTTCGATCGCTTCGACGGTCAGCAGGGTGTGATTCAGGGTGCCGAGCGTCGCCAGCGCAGCGACCAGGACCGGGAGGCCGCTGGCCGCCGCGAGGCTCGACATGTCGTGGGTGGGGGTGATCGGAACGCGCCAACCGCCGGCACCCTCGACCAGCACGAGATCCACGTGCTCGAACGGTGGCTGGCCCAACATGGCGGCGCGGGGCAGCGCGACCGCATGGTCCAGCGAGATCGTCACGCTTGCACGAGCGGCTGCAACCGATGGTGCGACGGGCGGCTCGAACTGATAGGCGCCGCACAGCGGTCCGTGTTGCCAGTCGCCAGCCGCGGTCACGAGCACCTGTTGATCGGCGCCAATCAGGGCGTCTCCCTGGTTGCGGCAGCCGGTCTCGATCGGCTTGAAGGCAAACACACGCAGCCCTCGTTCGCGGGCCCTCCGGGCCAAGCTGGCCGTCAGGAAGGTCTTGCCGACCTCCGTACCCGTGCCGGTGATGAAGTAGCCCTGTTTCACGTGAAACAGCGCATTTCGGATCCGACTCGTTTCACGTGAAACACTCGAATGCCCCGAGCGTCGCTCGCTCCAACAACTCGAGATCGGCTGTCTGAAGCGTGAGTGGAGGCATCCAGACCACGATATCCCCAAGATTCCTGACGATCACCCCAAAGGTCCGCGCATGTTCGCAGACGTCACGGCCCACAAACCGGCCCGCCACTTCGTGGAGCTCGATGCCGATCATCATCCCGACCTGGCGGATCTGCTTTACGAGCCGGTGTGCGCCGACACGCTCGAGTGCAGCTCGAACCTGAGGAATCAACGCTCGAGCGTTGGCGAGCGTCGATTCGCGAAGCAGGGCGAGCGATTCGAGTCCGACCGCGCAGGCCAGCGGATTCGCGGTGTACGTGTGGCCGTGGAAGAAGTGCTTCATCTCGCCATGTGACCCGAGAAATGCCGAGTAGATCTCCTCGGTCGCGAGCGTGGCCGCCAGGGGCAGATAGCCGCCCGAGATACCCTTTGCCAGGCACATCAGATCCGGTTCGACCGCCTCTTGCTCGCACGCGAACATTGTCCCCGTGCGGCCGAATCCGGTCGCGACCTCATCCAGGATCACGTGGACGTCGTGCCGGCGACACAGCTCAGCCGCGTGCTTCAGAAAGCCCTTCGAATGAACGAGCATGCCCGCGGCGCCCTGGATCAGCGGCTCGAAGATGAATGCTGCGATCTCGTGAGCTCGATGCGCGAGCTCGTCCTCGAGTCGCTGGAGCGCCGCCGCTTCGTTGCCATCACTCGGGGATGGAATCGCGATGCTGCTCGTCAGCAGCGGGCCGAAGATCCGATGGAACAGATCGATGCCACCTACGCTGACGGCACCGAGCGTATCACCATGGTAGGCGTCCCCGAGCCGGAGGAATCGCTGCTTCGAGCCCCGACCTCGTAGCTGCCAGTACTGGAAGGACAGCTTGAGCGCGATCTCGACTGCCGTCGAACCAGAGTCGGAATAGAACACGCGGCTCAGCGAAGCCGGCGCGACCTCGATCAACGCCGCCGCGAGACGAATTCCTGGTTCGTGCGAGAGTCCAAGGAACGTCGAGTGCGCGACCTTGTCGAGCTGATCGCGAAGCGCGCGATCGAGCCGCGGATGCCGATGTCCATGCACGTTGCACCACAACGAGCTCACGCCATCGAGATACCTGCGACCGTCCGTGTCGAACAGGTAGTTGCCTTCGCCTCGGGCGATCACGAGCGGTGACCACTCGGCCATCTGCGTGAAGGGGTGCCAGAGCACTCGGCGATCGAGCTCCGCGAGCGTTCGAGTCAGGTCATTGGCCATCGGTTTGACTCATCGCGTCATTAAGTGCTATCGCAGCAATATCAATATCTTGTGCAGAGTGCCCCGCATGGAGGCTCGTCCGCAACCGGGCGGTCGCCTCCGGCACCGTGGGATATCGGATGCCCTGCACGAACACGCGCCGCTCGAACAGGCGCGCGCTGATCTCCATGACCCGCTGATCATCCCCGACGATCAACGGCGCGATCGCCGAGTCCTCGGCGCCACCTAGCCCTCGAACCCGGCTGCGCCACTGACGAGCGCGCTCGGCGAGCACGCGCCGCCGCTGTTCACCCTCGGCGCCACGCACGATCGCGATCGACGCGACCACCGCCGCGGCGATCATCGGCGGTAACGCCGTCGAGAACACCAGCGACCGCGCGCGATTCCACAACAACCTCGAGATCGCGGGCGTCGTCGCGACGAACGCACCGTACGCCCCGAGCGCCTTGCCACACGTCCCGACCAGCACGTCCGGCACGACGCCCGCCGCCGCCGCAACTCCGCGGCCCTCGGGCCCGCGCGCGCCGAGGGCGTGCGCCTCGTCGAGCATCAGCGCAGCACCGTGCTTGGTGGCGACCGCCGCGAGGCCCTCGACGTCCGCGAGATCGCCGTCCATCGAGAACAAGCTCTCGCTCACGACCAGCCGACGCCGACCGTGCCGCACCGCGAGGCTCGCATCGAGGCTCGCGAGATCACGATGCGGGAACACCACGACCGCGGTCTTCGCGAGCCGGCACCCGTCGATCAGGCTCGCGTGGTTGAGCTCGTCGGAGAACACGACGTCGTCGGGACCGAGCAGCGCGCCGAGCGTGCCGAGGTTCGCCGCGTAGCCCGACCCGAACACCCGCACCGCGCCCGCGCGCAACCAATCCGCGAGCGAGCGCTCGAGCTCGACGAGCCAGCGATGATTCCCCGTGATCAAGCGGCTCGCGCCCGCGCCGACGCCTGCTTCGTCGAGCGCGGCGTGCGCGGCCTTCACGAGCCGCGGATCGTTCGCGAGCGACAGATAGTCGTTCGAGGCCAGGTCGAGCACCTCGGTGCCGTCGAGCGTGATCCGCGCACCCTGCGCGCTATCGACCACCCGTGGCACGCGGAGCCGACCGATCGCCTCGAGCTCGTTCAGCTCGGCGCGCGCATCGTCATCCAGGCTCACGCAGCACTGTATAGATCACTCTCTTCGACGAGGACAGCCTACTTGCCGATGCAGAACCGCGCGAACACCTCGTCGAGGACGCGGTCGCCGACCTCGACGCCGCGCAGTTGCGCGAGCGCACCGGACGCCTGCCGCAGCTCCAGCGCGACGACCTCCGAGACCGCGCCGGTCGTCCTCGCCGTGACCGCCGCCGCCAGCGCATCCCGGGCGACCGCCATCGTGGTGTGCTGCCGCTCCGTCGTGATGAAGGCGTCCTCCGCGCCCTCTGCTGCCGCGATGCCCGCGAGCTCGAGCACGCGCGTCTTGAGCGCGTCGAGCCCTTCACCGGTCACCGCCGAGGTCGCGACGCTCGCCGCGATCGGCACGACCGTCCCCACACGCGTAAGGACCTGTTCCGGGATCTCTTCCGAGCGCTCCGGTCCCGCGGCGGCGCCTCGGCCACCCCCCTCGGGCCGCTCCTCGCGCCGCTCCTCGGGCCGCTCCTCGCGCCGCTCCTCG
>JBDTEH010000255.1:0-4100 GCA_039922635.1 Kofleriaceae bacterium
GCGCGTACGACTACCTGACCAAGCCGTTCAAGCTCGACGAGATCGAGGTCGTGATCACGCGCGCGCTCGAGAAGCGCGCCCTGCTCGCCGAGAACCTCACGCTGCGCGATCGGGTCGCCGGCCGCGCGCGCCTCGCCGCGATGGTGGGCCGCAGCCGCGGGATGCAGCAGGTGTTCGAGCTGATCGGCAAGATCCATTCGACCAGGACCTCGGTGCTGATCACGGGCGAGAGCGGCACCGGCAAGGAGCTGGTCGCCCGCGCGCTCCACACCGAGGGTGCGCGCGGCGCCCAGCCGTTCGTCGCGGTCAACTGCGGCGCGATCCCCGAGGCGCTGATGGAGTCCGAGCTGTTCGGTCACAAGCGCGGCGCGTTCACCGGCGCGATCGCCGACAAGCGCGGCCTGTTCCAGGAGGCCGATGGCGGCACGCTATTCCTCGACGAGATCGGCGAGCTCGCGCTCGGTCTACAAGTAAAGCTGCTGCGCGCGCTGCAGGAGCGCAAGATCAAGCCGGTCGGCGACACCGACGAGCACGAGGTCGATGTCCGCGTGATCGCGGCGACCAACCGCGACCTCGAGGCCGACGTCGCGACCGGCAGCTTCCGCGCGGATCTGTATTATCGACTCAACGTGATCGAGCTCCGGATCCCGCCGCTGCGCCACCGCCGCGAGGACATCCCGCTGCTCGCCGATCACTTCCTGCGCCGGTTCACCGCGGAGCAGCGGCGGGTCGCGAGCCTGACGCCCGAGGCGATGAGGCGGCTCGAGTCGCTCGATTTCCCCGGCAACGTGCGCGAGCTCGAGAACGTGATCGAGCGCGCGGTCGCGTTGACGTCCGGCCCCACGATCGGCGCGTCCGATCTGCCCGACCCCAAGCCGACGGCGAAGCCGGTAGCGCCTACACCGACCGAGCTGCCGCCCGACGGCATCGATCTCGATCGCATGCTCGGCGATCTCGAGCGCGCGTGGGTGCTGCGCGCGCTCGAGCAAACGGGCGGCGTGCGCAAGAAGGCCGCGGCGCTCCTGGGCGTGAGCTTCCGGTCGTTGCGCTACCGGTTGCAGAAGCTCGGCATCGACAAGCCCGACGATAAAGACGACGACCGGGACGAGCCCGACGACAAACAAGACAAAGACGACAAAGCCCAGGCAAAATCATGACGCCTGCACCGCCGTCGCCCGCCTCACCCGGCAGCCAGGCCCCGCCCGCCTCGTCCGGCAGCCAGGCCCCGCCCGCCTCGTCCGGCAGCCAGGCCCTGCCCGCCCCGCCCACGCCGCCCACGCCGAGCGACCGCAGCGCGGCACGGATGCCAGCTGTCGCGCTCGCGATCGCCGCCGTCGCGCTCGTCGGTGCGCGGTTCGCGCGCGAGGCCGCGGGTGCCCGGCAGGACCTCGCCGCCGAGCCGTACGCACCCTCGCCCGCCAGCGCGCCGCTGGTCTCGCTGGGGTTCCGCGAGCTCACCGCGGACCTGCTGTGGATCCGGCTGACCGGCTACTTCGGCAGCCCCGACTCGACCGCCGATGGCGTCGCCGCGCTCGTCGAGGCGATCATCGCGCTCGATCCGAGCTTCCACCGGCCGTACGAGTACGGGGCCCGCGCGATCACGATCGCGCCGCACGGCGTGACCCAGGCGTCGTTCCGGCGCGCGCTGGCCGTGCTCGAGCAGGGCATCACACAATTCCCCGACGACTGGAAGCTGCCGTACCTCGCCGGCCAGATCTACACCCAGGACCTCGTCACCAAGGATCCCGCGCAGCAGCGCGCCTGGGACGAGCGTGGCACGCTGTTGACCGAGTCCGCGATCCGCAAGCCCGGCGCACCGCTCGAGGCCGCGACCTGGGTCGCGTATATGCAGACCAAGCTCGGCCAGCGCGACCGCGCGATCAACGACCTCCGCGAGCTGTTGCTCGTCACCCGCGACGACTCGGCGCGCAAGGCGCTGGTCGAGAAGCTCGCGAAGCTCGCCGATAGCGACTCGACCGAGATCGCGGCCGAGGTGTTCGAGCAGCGCGAGCGCTTCGATGCCGCGTGGCAGCGCGATCGTCCGACGATCCCGCCGACGATGTACATCCTGCTCGGCCCTCGCACCACGCCCGGGTTCGACATGACGAACCTCGCCACCGGCGGTCGTGACCTCGTGACCAGGCCACCGCCCGAGCAGCTCGAGCCGCTCGAGTAGCCCTACGGCGCCGGGTTGATCTTGGCGGAGAAGTCCTTGATGACCTTGTTCGGGGCATCCGGCTTGATCTCGACCGTGAACGTCTCTTTGAGCGAGAACTCGTTGTTGACGAGCGTGACCTTGTGCTTGCCCGCCGGGAGCTTGATGTCCTTGGCCGGGGTGTGGAGGCCGGTCGAGCTGCCGTCGATGAAGATGTCGCACGGCGGCTTCGAGCCGATCAGCAACGTGCCTTCGCCACCGCCGCTCGCGACCTTCTCGCCACCGGTCTTCTCGCCACCGGTTTTCGCGTTGGTCTTCTCGCCGCCGGACTTCTCGCCGCCGGACTTCTCGCCCGGTAGCGGATTGGCCGCGACCTTCTCGGCCCCACTCGCCGGCCCGCTCGCCGGGTGGACGACGGTGCCGCCGCTCGCGGGGTGAGTGACGGGGTTCGCCGGATGCGTGACCGGATGCGTGACCGGGTTCGGGATCGGGTTGGTCACGGGGTGGGTTGCGACCTCGGCCGAGCCGGCCTCGGCGACCGTCGCGGCGCCTGCCTTCTCGAGGTTGACCACCACCTTCTCGTCGAGTGCGCCGGTGAATACGATCGGCTTGTTGACCGAGACGTAGCCATCCTTCTCGAACAGCACCTGATACGTCTTGCGTGGATCGAGCGGCGCCTTCTGCGGGCTGTCGCCGAGCGGCTGGCGATTGCCGTCGATGATCAGCGAGACCTTCGCGCCGGGAGGCGTCGATTCGAAGTCGCCGCTGATCCCCTCGATCGGCTTGAGCGTGATCTCGACCTTCGAGGGCTTGCCGGCCTCGACCGAGACCGGCTCGTTCTGGCTCATGAAGCCAGGCGGCGCGTCGATCGAGACCTGGTGCTCGCCCGGCGCGATCCCACGGATCCGCGAAGGTAGCTTGTCGGTGCGCGACTCGCCGTCGAGCCGCCACGTGGTGACCCCGCCGGGCACGACATAGAGATCGAAGCCGGTCATCTGATCGCCGGCGACCACGGCGGGCGCGTCGCTGCCAGCGCTCGCGATCGGGTGCGTCTTGTTGCCGCCGGTCATCGTGATCACGACGATCACCGCGATCACCGCGACGGCCGCACCGCCGACCGCGAGGTAGACCACCGACTTCGACTTCGCCTGCCGCGGTCCCTTGCGGGCGAGCATGCCGGAGCCGAACGAGGCCATCGGATCGAACATCTGCTCCGGGTTCGACACCAGGCGCACCGGTGCGGCGGTCTCGCGCGATTGCGGGATGCTCGGGATCGGCGCCGCGTACGGCGACAGCGGGGGAGCAGCCGGCGTCGGGCCCCTGCCCGAGCCGTTCGCGAACGGCGGCGGAACGGTCGAGCCGTGCGAGCTGCTGCCGTTGGTGCCCGGCAACGGTCCGGCCTCCCAGCCCTTCGCCGTGCTCACCAACGACGACAGATCGGGCCCCGTACCCGTCAACGTCGCGGCCGGCGAGGCCGCCAGCTCGGGCGCCGGGGTCGGCGGTGCGGACAGCGGGATGCTCGCCTGCTTGCCGCTCTGACCGCCCGGCCGCGCGCGCGCCTCGGGTTGGACCGGCTTGGGCTGATTGCGCGGATCGTCCTCGGGGTTGTCGTAGATCTGGGTCTCGAGCTCGTCGTCGTCCCAGGCGAGATCGCCCGACTCGACCTGGCGGCGTCCGACCTTGCCGGTCGGCGCTGTGATCGCTTGCTGCTGGGGCGACAGCACGGGCATCTGCTGCGACGTCCGCGTCGGCGGCGGAGGAGGCCTGGTGTTGCCGACCGCCGGCATGCCCTGCGTCGACCGGCGCGCCGCGCTCGGCACCACCGGCGGCTTCGAGCCGGTCGGCGTGCGCGTCATGGCAGGCTCGCGCACCGCGGCCACCGGCTCGACCGGCGCCTTGAGCTGGCGGTAGCTCTCGAGCTTCGCGGTCTCCTCTTCGATCTCGC
>JBDTEH010000256.1:0-14477 GCA_039922635.1 Kofleriaceae bacterium
GCTGGGAGCGAACCCCGTTCCGCGCCTCGCTCGACGACCTCGTGCGCACCGTCCTCGACGACTTCGCGTGGACCCTCACGCCGATCGCGTAGAAACCCGGAGCGGACTTCGGATCCGGAGTACTAGTGTTGTGATGTGGGCGAAGCGCGCGGCCGCGGCGGTACTGAAGCAACATTGCGGAGAGATGTGGTGGCCTTCGGGTGTGCCTTCGGCGGGGCCGAATCCTTCGCTGCTGATCGGAATGGCCGGCATCGGCCACATGCTATTGCGCTGGACCTACCCAGACCTATGCGCCGAACACCGACTTCTGTTCTGTTTCGCCAACGACATTGGCACTGCCGGACCGCAACCGCTTGAATCTCGTGGCATCGCCTATGGCGCGTCACTTGCTGAGGTCATGGTGATGCGAGTTGCTTGGTTGTCTGTCTTTTCCCTCACAGCTGGATGCACGGCCCCACTGTTCGAGACCAATCCCGATTCCACGGTGATGTGGATCCCGGACGAGGTCACGTTGACGCGTTACCCCGCGAAGTGCGGCGTAGCCGATCCACCGTTCGATGATCTGGATTCGTACGACCTCTTTCTCTACGACACTCGAGGTCCGGAGGGCACACCTCAGACCGCGATCGCCATCGACTTCGTTCGTACCGACCTCGTGAACGTGGAGTATCCGATCGCGCTCGCCCCGTTCCACGTCGACTTGCCGGACCAGCAGGACGGAGCCACAGCGGTCAACACGACCTCGAACGCGAACGGTGACGTCAACTTCTGGTACGAGCGCGGGCAACGTATGCCCGACCGGCTGCCGCTGGCTGCGGTCACCGTGACGTTCGCTGCGTTCCCCAGCGAGGACGGAGACGAGCTGGTCGCGCACGCGAGCGTCTGGTTCAACGATGGCGGCGTGTGTTCATTCACTGCGCGTCCGACGCTTCCGAGCGCGGGCGCGAATCTCTGTCCGCGACCTTGATCTAGCCCAGCGCCGTCGAGGATTTGCGCGGAATCCCCAACGTGCGGTGCATGACGCCGATGCACTTGTCCATGATGAAAGGATATGCGCAGACATTCTGCGGTTTCACTCGGTCTACTGGCCGGCGTTCCTGATGACCGCCGAACTACCGCTACCGAAGACGATCTTCGCGCACGGTTGGTGGACGATCCGCGGCGAGAAGATCTCGAAGTCGATGCCGGCGACCCGCATCGATCCGCTGAAGCTCGGCGACGCCGTATGGTGCCAGAAGTCGATCGGGCAGCCGGAGCGGTGGGCCGGGCAGGGAGAAGAGGTCAAAGAGGATCCGCGCGGCCATGGCAACAGGGCGGCCATGGCAACACGGCGGCCATGGCAATACGGCGGCAAGGAATGCCGGGGCCAGCGAAGGTGCTGTCGGTGATCGGTGCCGTCAGGCGGCGTGGCGATGATAGTAGTTCAACAGACCACCGAGCCGTTCACGACGCGCGACGAGCGCAGTGGCGACGAGGTTGTCGTTGCCCGGCGTGGTCGGCGTGGAGATCAGCCGGTTGTCGAGTCCCTGGTGGTTGCGTTCGAGATGGTAGTGGTCGACGAACTCGGAGATGGCGAGTCGAAGGTGTCGTTCGCCGAGCGGAACGAGCTTGCTCAGGCACTCGGACTTGATGGAACGCACGAAGCGTTCAGCGAACGCATTGAGGTTGGGGCTGTGTGGAGGAAGCTTGATGCACTCGACGCCCGCGTTGCGAAGCAGCTCGCGGAACTCGCGAGTGAACAGCGGATCACGGTCGTGGATCAGGTAGCGCTTGCCGTGGAGGAATCCATCGACGGCGTCGGTGAGGTTGCGTGCAAGCTGCGTCATCCAGACGCCGTGGGGTTGGCGAGATACGCCAGCGATGTGGACGCGCCGGGACTCGAGGTCGATGACGAACAGGACCATGTAGCGGACCAGCCCGGTGAGGGTGAGAACCTCGACGGTGAAAAAGTCAGTCGCAGCGATCACCCCGAAGTGCGCCTTGAGGAACGTCTTCCACGGCATGGTCTTGCCGCGCAACTGCGCAGGTTCGAGCCCTTGGGCGACCAAGATTGCGACCGAGGTGGTGCCCCAGGTTTCCGACCGCACCGCGGATCCGGGTGTAGCCCCAGGCCGGGTTCTCGCGGGCGATCTGGACGACGAGGTCTTGAAGGGAGACTGCCGTGGCGGGGTGTCCGCGCCCTCGTCGCGAGCTGCCGTCATACTTGCGAGCGATCAGCTCGCGGTACCAGCGCAGGATCGTGTCAGCCGTGACCAGACCGGCAAGCTGGTCCAGGACGCGCCGGCCGAGCACGCGGCCCTTGACGGCCAACCGGCGTCGTTGGGCATCGGTGAAGCGGAGCGGTCGGCCTGCAAGTTGCTCGCGCAGCACGCGGTTCTCCTCGTTGAGGTACTCGATCAACTCAAGCTGTCGGCGGTTCGCCCAGCCGGCGAACACCCACAGCAGGAACTGCAACGGCTCGGCCGACATCAGGGCGACCGTAGCCTGCACAACGCGCGGCTGGCGCGGACGGCGCGCGAATCCACGCAAGCGCCAAGAGCGGACGATTCCAGCTCATTTCGCCCGATCCAATTTCGGCACCATACGGGCTCCCGCCTCGTCGGAGGGAACCGCAGCGATCATCGCCGCTTGAGTTGTGCGAGCGGGGGGACTCGAACCCCCACGAGGTTACCCTCATTACGACCTAAACGTAGTGTGTCTGCCATTCCACCACGCTCGCGACGAGGCGAGTGTATAGCATGCCTCGCGCGCCCGGTTGCCGTACGTCGGCGTCTGCGCGTGACAGTTCGGACACATGAAGCGCAGGTTCTCGAGGCGATTGTCGTAGTGCTTTCCGTTGATGTGATCGAGCTGCAACGTAAGTGCACGACCTTGCCACTCGGCGATCCCACAAACCGTGCACGTATACTTCCAACCCAGCTTCAACAACCGCGGCGTCAGGCCCTTGCCGGTGATCAGCGAGCCTTCGACGAACACTTGTGCGTCGGAAAATGTGTGAGTGTTCGCTACGTGCGCGACCGAGGCATGCGTTCGTTTGGTCTCGCCCCGCGACCAGCCGCGGCCACGAAAGTGAGCTACGTCGATCTCGAGGGCTCGAATGCGTTGACCGAGCTCGTAATGTGGGCGGCCTACGGTCGGCAGATCTAAGCGAGCAAGCACTTGAGCCATCGACGTCACCACGCTGACGATTGGCTGGAGTTCCTCACGAGAAAGCGAGCGGATTCTCCTCAGGCCATGGGGACCGAAGTGATCGGTATCGAGTCCAGCTTTGAAGATTACGGCGGTGAAGTGACGATGGTTTCCTCCAGTCGGTTTCAGTCCAAACGCGCGGATGACATCCGACAGCGAACACGCCCGCGCCACGACGGGCTCGAGCACCTCACGCGTGTACTTCGAGGAGCGCATTTGCTCATTCGATCACACCGCTCTGACGTCGGAACGCGCTGATTGCGACGCTGTTCACGACTTACTTCCTTTACACACACCGTCGGGGCTACCCTCCCAGCCATGACACGCATCCTGCGGGGAGTCGCGTTGTTCGCCGTCCTCATCGTCGCCGCTGCGTGCGGCGATAATCTGCACCTGGCCGGCGATGCCGCGGTGGCCGACGGAGCGACCGCGATTTGCGGCAACTACAAGGTCGAGCCCGGCGAGGACTGCGACGACGGCGATCAGATCACGGACGCGATCTGCGACTCGGATTGCCACTTCACCTGCGGCAACGGCGTGGTCGATAGCGCGGCCGGCGAGGCGTGCGACACGGCGATCGCGACGGGCCCGGGCTCGTGCCCGACGAGCTGCGACGATGGCCAGGCCTGCACGACGGACGTGCTGTCCGGATCGGAGTGCACGGCGGAGTGCGTCCACGCGGCGATCACCGGGCCCGCCGATGGCGATGGCTGTTGCCCGACCGGCGCGAACGCGAACAACGACGACGATTGCACCGCGATGTGCGGCAACGGCATCCTCGAGGCGGGCGAGCTGTGCGATCCGGGCATCATGGCCGGCGCGGGTGCCTGCCCGAGCTCGTGTGACGACGGCGTCGCCTGCACGACCGATACGTTGATGAACCCCGGTTCGTGCCAGGCGAGCTGCTCGCACACCGCGATCACGATGCCGGTGAACGGCGATGGGTGCTGCCCCGCGGGCGCGAACACCGGCAACGATAACGACTGCCTGCCGGGGTGCGGCAACGGCGTCGTCGATCCGGGGGAGACCTGTGACACGGCGATCGCGAGCGGTGCGGGCGCGTGCCCGACCTCGTGCAACGACCACATGGCGTGCACGAACGACGTGCTGGTCAACGCGGGGACCTGCACCGTGGTGTGTACGTACCCGGCGATCACGACGCCGATCAACGGCGATGGCTGCTGCCCGGCGAACGCGAACGCGAACGACGACACCGACTGCACGCCGACGTGCGGCAATGGCGTGGTCGAGGCCGGCGAGCAGTGCGACGACGGCAACACGAATAACAACGATGCGTGCACGAACGCCTGCAAGCTCGCGCCGACCGCGTATCGGTTCGATACCCTCGAGCTTCGCGATCCGCACGTGTTCGTGAACTTCCTCGGCTGCCGCGACGTGACCGACACGCAGCTCGTCGGGTTCTCGGTCAACAACGAGATCCAGAAGTCGGTGCAGAACGACAACTCGTCGCCACCCGACGGCTTGCTCGATCTATCGCCGACCGTGGTGTTCCGGCCGCTGACTCAGGCGAACGGCGCGACCACCGCGCTCGACTTCTACTTCGCCAATTGCACGGCGCCGATGTCGAGCACGTCGTGCGTGCCGGGGGCCACGCCGCCCTCGTCGGTGACGGCGTCGATCGCGAGTACCGGGACCTGTCTCGCGGCGACCGCCGGCACGACCCACCCGTACTCGCCCGCGATCACGAAAGCGACCGGACCGTGCTTCGCGACGTCGTCGACCACGGTGACGCTGACGCTCGCGGGCATCCCGATCACGCTGCACGACGCGCGCGTCGCGGCGACGTTCTCGGGGTCGCCGGCGACGAATGTCGTCAACGGCCTGCTCGTCGGCTTCATCAGCGAGACCGATGCAAACAACACGACCCTGCCGGCGTCGTTGCCGCTGGTCGGCGGCCAGCCGCTTAGCTCGCTGCTCGCGGGCGGGACGGGTGCGTGCCCGACCTACTCCGACAAGGACACCGACAACGCCGTCACGGGCTGGTGGTTCTATCTGAACTTCACGGCGCCGAAAGCGACCTGGACCGATCCGTGAGAGCGCCGGAGTGGCAACTCGATTCGCCACTTCCGACCCGACTTCACCTCGTGTAGCGTCGTGCCGTGGTTCGACGCTTGGCCCTCGCCGCCCTGCTGTGCGCCGCGTGCACCGGTTCGGTCGACGGTGACGTCGAACCGGACGCCGGTGGTGCGGACGCCGGCGTGATGACCCCGCTGGGCGATCCGACCGCGGTCGATCGCGCCCAGCAGTGGGTCGACGCGATGGTGCCGTACTGCCAGGCGGCGAACCACAAGGCCGATGCGGACGCGTCGTGCTCGGCGATCTGCACCCGCCCCGACAACGCCGAGTGGGATCCGTATCGCTCGGATTGTTCGGGCCTGGTGTCGTGGGCGTGGGAGCTCCCGGCACCGGGGCACACCACCGCGACGCTCGCGCCGTACGACACGTCGGTGTCGCACGCGATCGATGCGATCGACCTGCTGCCCGGCGACGCGATCAACAACGACCACCACACCATGTTGTTCGCGGCGTGGCTCACGCCCGGCGTGCAGGCGCGCTTCCTCGAGGAGCCGGGGTGTAGCTCCTCGCAGCCGTACGCGCGCGAGTACATCGCGAACGTCACGCCGATGGGGCAAACCGTGCTGGTCCAGTTTCGCGGCACCTACACCGCGATCCGCCACGATCCGTAAACCGGGTCCGGAGTCGCGCTCGCGCGATCCAGGATTTGCTATCGTGAGGTGTGATCCTTCGCCGCGTCGTGGTGCTCGTCGCGATGGTCGGATGCGGTCCCGATCGCGAGCTGCCGCAGCCACCGTTGCCGGTGCTCGCGGTCGCCAGGCCACGCATCGCCGTGGCACCGCCGCCGATCGTCGTGCAGCACGTCGTGATCATCAGCGAGGACGGCATGCGTCCCGACGTGCTGACCGAGAAGGTCGCGCCGCGCCACGTCGCGCTGATGAAAGAAGGAGAGGTCGCGCTCCACGCCGAGACCATCCCGCAGAGCGACACGCTGCCGTCGCACGCCTCGATGTTGTCGGGGGTCGGGGCGCGTGCCCACGGCCTGTGGTGGAACAGCTACCAGGCGGACCGCGGCTACATCCACGTGCCGACGATCTTCAGCGCCGCGCACGCCGCCGGCCTGTCGACCGCGATGATCGTCGGCAAGCCGAAGCTCCGCCACATCGCCGCGCCGGGTACCGTCGATCACTACGAGCGCCCGAGCTACTTGTGCGGCGGCGTCTCGAAGCGCGCGGCGGAGTACATCGCGGAGGCCAAGCCCGACCTGTTGTTCGTGCACTTCTCGGATCCGGACGAGTACGGCCACAGCCACGGCTGGATGTCGAAGGAGTACCTGCTCGCGGTCCACCACAGTGATGGCTGCCTCGCGACGGTGCTCGCCGCGATCGACGCGAGCCCGGACGCCGCGACGACGCTGGTGATCGTGACCGCGGATCACGGCGGCCACGGCAAGCGTCACTCCGACGGTCACGCGATGGTCGATCGCGACATCCCGTGGATCGTGCGCGGCCCCGGCATCCCGCGGGGCGTCGTCCTCGACGAGAGCATCGACACCGAAGATACGGCGGCCACGACGCTGGCGGCGCTCGGGTTGCCGGCGCTGCCGAACATGATCGGCAAGAACCGCGCATTTACCCGCTAGGGGGCAGACAGCTCTGTCTGGTCACGTGCGTCAGAACGTCGCATTTCGCGCCGGTTCGTGGCCAGATCGTGACAGGGAGCTGACGACAAGCCCAGCCGTTTTGGCCGATGTTCGCGTTCAGAAAAATGAATGGATTACCCGAGCTGGGTGGCTTGCGGGCGGAGCTCCGCAAGAGCGGCTGCTTCGAATACCACGAGCTACGTAGCTGGCTGAAGTTAGCCGTGCTCGGCGGAGGCCTCGCGGCGTGCCTGATCGCGATGTCCCTCGTACCGACGTGGGTCGCGTTGTTGCTCATCCCGATGGCCGGCGTCGCCGCGACCTCGATCGCGATGATCGGCCATGAAGGCAGCCACAAGAGCTTCTCGAAGTCGGCGTGGCGCAACCAGGTCATCACGTACCTCGCCTTCCCCGCGTTCGCGGGGCTGTCGTCGTTGTACTGGCGCAACAAGCACGATCGGCTGCACCACGGCCATCCCAACGTCGAAGGTGTCGATCCGGACATCAAGCCGTTCCCGTTCGTGTCGTCGAAGGGTGATCACGATCGTTCGCCCGCGCAGCTCCGGTGGTTTCAGCGCCACTTTCAGAAGACCGCGTTCTGGCCGATGTCGACGCTGATGGCGCTCGGCATGCGCCGCTCGTCGATCCTCTACCTCGCGAACTATCCCAAGCAGCACGGCTTCACCAGGCCGTGGGTCGCCGATGTCGCGTGCCTCGTCGTGCACTACACGTGCTGGATCGTGGTGCCGTGCCTCGTGTTCGGACCGCTCGTCGGCATCGCGGTGTACGCGCTGTTGTGGGGGGTCGTCGGCGTCTGCCTCTCGCTGATCTTCGCACCCGCCCACATGAGCATGCCGATCACCGACGGACAGAACCACGATTGGGTGCACCAGCTCGAGACGACGCGCAACCTCGCACTACCGAAGGTGGTGTCGTTCTTCTTCATCGGCCTCGACTACCAGGTCGAGCACCACCTGTTCCCGAAGATCGCGCATCACAACCTCCCGCGTGCGGCCGAGATCACGCGCGCGTGGTGCCAGCGTAACGGCATCCTTCACGTCACGTCGCCCTACCCGACCGCCCTGCGCGAATCCGCCCTGTTCATCGCCACCGCATGGGCGCAGCAGGCGAGCTCCCCGGTCGACGTGCGCGCCGCGAACATCGTGATCTAAAATAGATCGGGCAGTTACCAACGTGGCCCTCGCGATGCATCGCGAGGGATCATGGTGCGCTCACTCTTCATCACGACCGTGCTCGCGACCGCCGCGGCGGGTTGCTACAGCGAGCAACCGGACGTCGCGTACGCCGCGACTGCGACGACCCCCGATCTCGTCGAGGTCAGCCCCGGCGTCGAGGCGATCGCCGACTACGACTATCCGGTGTTCTACTCGGATGGGCTGTACTGGCTGTACGACGGCGGCCTCTGGTACCAGTCACCCTACTACTACGGTGGCTGGGGCCTCACGTACAACGTGCCGATCGGCGTGCGAGGCATCCGCAACCCGGGCTACTACGCGCACTGGCGCGGCGGCGCGGTCATCGATCATCGCGGCTCCTTTGGCCAGGGCTATCGCGCTGGCGCCGAGGTCCGAGATCATCGCAGCGGAACCTATCGCGCTGGACCCGCGCGTCGCCCAGCGCCGATGCGCGGGGCACCGCAGGCCCGCAGCTATCGTGGTGGAGGGAGCGGCTTCCATGGCGGCGGCTTCCATGGCGGTGGCTCGCACGGCGGCCGTCGCTGAGGCTCGTGGCGGATCCGGCTGAGAGACGAACTGCTACTTGTGCTCGAGGCTCGCGACGCCGGCGGCGACCTCGGGCGGTGCCGCGAGCCACGGCTGCATCGCCACATCGCCAAACAGCCGCGCCCGCAGCCACGCGACGTTCAGCCGGCGCGTCGCGGTGTGCGCGCGCTCCGGCGGCGCGGTCCCCGCGGTGCACAGGCTACACAGCGCGCACGTCCCGTCGTCGACCCAGTCCATGTGATCGGCGCTGTCGATCGTCATCGCGAGCGCCGGCGAGGGCGCGGCCGCATAGAACTGCTCGTAGTCGTCCGCGGTCGGCGCGCACGGCATGAAGCCGCCGCTCGCATCGGTCGTCTCGCCGATCACCGCGAGCGCGGCGGTGAAGCCGGTCATGTGCTCCGGGACGACCGAGGGGCTGGATGCATCGACGGGATCCCAACCGACCACCGCCTTGACGCGCGGATCCCCCGCCGCGGCGAGCACGCTGATATCGCCGCCGAGCGAGTGCCCGGCGACGGCGATCTTCGAGGGATCGATGCCGGGCTCCGCCGCGAGCGCATACGTGATCACCGCGGTGACGTCGTTCGCCATCACCTGGTGATCCGCGAGGAAGCCCTGATCGGCGTAGTCGGTCAACACGACGACGAAGCCCCAGGTCGCGAGGTGATGGGCGTAGGTCGCGTACTGGGTCCGCGCCATCTGGAAGCCGGGCGAGATCACGACGAGCGCGTTCGCGCCGGGCGACGTGTAGATCGTCGCCGGTACGGTGTGTCCGGTGGTCGCCGGGATCTGGACGATCGTGGACGTCACCGTCGCCGGGCCGTCGTTCGCCGGATCGGTCGAGCTCGTAATCGGTGCGTCGCCGAGCGCGGCGTCGCTAGCCGCGCCGAGCGGTGCTGCGTCGGGGTCGGTGGCCTGGTGGCCGCCGGGGCTTGGCGACCCGCACGCGGCCAGTCCCAACATGACGATGATCCGGTTCATGACGCTCCTCCTCGACGATCCGGTGCAGGGTCGGTAACAGCAGCTTGCGACGCAACAACACGACGAGCCGCTCCGACAGCTCGGTCGCCGCGGTCGTCAAGGCCGGGAGCTCGACGCCCTCGGCCCGCGCGAGCACGCCCGCGCGAAACATCTGGAGCTCGATCTCGACGAGCCGGCGCAGCGCCGCGAGGTAGTCGCGCAAGATCTCGAATGGCAGCATCGCGGGTGAGATCCCGGCCTTGCGGGCGGCGCCGAGCGTTTGCAGGATCGCGAGGTCGTCACCGCGATACGCACCATCGGTCGGCACCGCGAGCTGCGCCGCGGCCAGCCAGTCGAGCTCGCGCTCGTCGGCGCCGCGCGAGAGCAGCTCGGCGCGGGTGAGCGCCTGGGTCCCGCGATGCTTCGCGAGCACACCCGCGATCGCGCTCGCGGCCGCGAGCTCGTCGGGCGCGGAGTCGGCGGCGAGCGTCCGCTTGATCAGATCGAGCGGCAGGAACTGGCGCTGCTGGAGCTCCTTGATCACGCGCACGCGCGCGACCGTGGGCTCGTCGTAATACGACATCGTGCGGCCGGTCTTCTTTGCGGGCGCGATCAGCCCCTCGCGCAGGTAGTGCTTGAGGGTCGCGATCGACACTCCCGAGCGCTCGGCCAGCTCCGCGATCTTCAGCACGGGTGGAGAGTAGAACTTTCTAGTTTCTAGTCAAGCGCTATGGGTCGCGGGGATCACGGGGGCGTCACGGGCACGGTGACGTGGAGCTGCGTCCGTGCCGCGGGGAACTCGATCGCGCGCATCGCGCCGAACGCACACGCCGCGAACGCCGAGCCGGCGAGGTGGCCTTGCGCGTCGGTCGCGCTGACCCGACCGGTGGGGGCGATGGTGATCGCGAGGATCACCTCCTCGTCGACGTGGTTCGCCGCCATGCACGCGTCGAGCGCCTGCTCCGCCGCGAGCAAGCCCACCTTGACCTGATCGTCGGTGAGGCGCTCGGGGAGCGCCGGCGCGGGGATCAGGACCGCATCGGGTTGCGGATCGAAGGTCATCGGCAGCACCATCGCGAAGCTGCCGCCCGCTGGGCGTGGAAACCCGATCGAACGCACGACGTTCATCGCGCAGCCTTCGACCGCATCGCTGCCACCGGTCGCCGCCAGCTTGGTCGCGTGTCCATCGGACGTGATCGTGAACGTGAGGCGCACGTGCTCGGCCTGGTCGTGGTGCGCGTTGCACTGCTGGAAGGCGGCGCGGTGTGCGGCGAGGGCGGCGCGCAGCGCGGCCTGGTCGATCGAAGCGATCGTCGAAGCGACCGTCGAAGCGATCGTCGAAGCGACCGGCCCCGCGCCCGTCGTCGGTGCGGGGTGGTGGACGGTCGCAGCGGTGGCCGTGGCAACGCCCGCGTCGTACGCATGCGCGGCCGTGACCAGCGCCTGCAGCACCTCGTCCGAGGCGTCGGGTCCGGGCGCCGCATCGCCGGCGATCGCGGTGACGACGGGGCGCGGCGGCGCGGGCCGCGTCGGGTCGTCGCCGCCGCGGATCGCGAGCGCACCCGCGACCGCACCGCCCGCGATCACGAGGGCGCCGGCGCCGAGCCACAGCCGGCCGCGCCGCCGCACCGGCTCGGTCGCGGCCGCCTGTCCCGCGGCCACCGTCGCGAGCACGTCCGCGTTCGAGGGCAGCGCGGCGCGGGAGATCGTCTCGCTCGTCGCCTCGGTACCCTGGTCGTGGCCGAGGCCCTGGCCGATCTGCTCGAACGCGCGCGCGACCTCGCGCATCGAGGCCGGGCGAGCGCCGGGATCCTTCGCCAGCAGCTGTGCGATCAGGCGATCGAGCGCACGCGGCACGCTCGGGGCCAGCGAGCTCGCGAGCGGCGGGAGGTCGTTGAGGTGCTTCGCGCATGCCTCCGCGACGGTCCGGCACGCGAACGGTGGCTTGCCGCACGCCATCTCGAACGCGACGCAGCCGAGCGAGTAGAGATCCGCGCGCCAGTCGACCTGGGACGCATCGCCCCATTGCTCGGGCGCCATGTACATCGGCGTGCCGAGCGTGCCGAACGTCCGCGGCGAGTTCGCGGCGAGCGTGCCGGTCAGCTTCGCGACGCCGAAGTCGAGGACCTTGACCCGCTCGCCGCGCGGCTGCTCGCGGTCCGGGATCAGGAACACGTTCTCGGGCTTGAGATCGCGGTGCGTGATCCCGGCGCTGTGGGTCGCGTCGAGCACGCTGGCGATCTGGCGGCCGATGTCGGCGAGCGCCGGGAGTGAGACCTGGCGACGCTGGATGCGATGCGCGAGCGATTCGCCATCGAGATACTCCATCACGAGGTACGCGCGGCCGTTCGGCAGCACCCCGCTATCGAAGATCTTCGTGATCCCGGCGTGGTGGATCTTGCCGACCGCGCGCGCCTCGTTGAAGAACCGCAGCACGTCCTCGGAGTCGGGCGGAAACGGCTCGAGGAGGAGCTTGATCGCGACCCGCGTGCCGAGGCTGAGCTGCTCGCCGAGCCAGACCTCGCCCATCCCGCCGCGCCCGAGCTTCTTCACGATCTTGAAGTTGCCGATCGTCTCCCCGAGCACGGTCTTACCCGATGCTAGCATCGCCGTGCATCGGCGTGCATCGGCGAGCACCGGCCAGCATCGGATCGGTGCGATGATGACTCCGGCATGAAGCCGCTGTCGCCGACGGACGCGATGTTCTTGTGGCTCGAGGGTCGCCGCCAACCGATGCACGTCGGTGGGCTTCACCTGTACACGCCACCGATCGGCGCGGGCACCGATTTCGTGCAGAAGCTCGTCGAGAAGTGGCGTGACTACACGACCGCGCGCCCGCCGTTCGACCAGTTCGCGCACTTCCGGCTGGGCCACTACTTCTGGGACGACGACAAGGACTTCGAGCTCGACTACCACCTGCGCCACTCGGCGCTGCCGCGACCGGGCCGGATCCGCGAGCTGCTCTCGCTGGTGTCGCGCCTGCACGGCACGCTGATGGACCGCACGCGACCGCTGTGGGAGGTCAACCTGATCGAGGGCCTCGCCGATGGCCGGGTCGCGCTCTACGTCAAGGTGCACCACGCGATGTTCGACGGCGTAGCCGCGATGAAGATGATGACGCACCTGTTGACCCCAGATCCGAAGGAGTTTCGCCCCCCGATCTGGGCGCAGGTCCACGACAAGCGCGACCGCACCGACAAGCCGGCCGGCGAGCACTCGCCGGGGTTGCTCGAGCGCGCGCTCAAGATGGGCGCCGAGATCGTCCCCGGCGTGCAGAGCGGCTTGCGCGAATTCGTGCGCGACGAGACGGCCGCGCACGCGCAGCCGTATCAGGCCCCACCCACGATGTTCAACGTGCGGATCTCGGGCTCGCGCCGGTTCGCCGCGCAGTCGTTCTCGCTCGCGCGGTTCCAGTCGATCGGCAAGGCCGCCTCCGCGACCATCAACGACGTGACGCTCGCGGTGTGCTCCGGCACGCTGCGCCGCTACTTGCTCGCGCACGAGGCCTTACCGGACCGGCCCCTCACGGCGATGGTGCCGGTCTCGGTCCGCGATGCGGGCCCGAGGGTGGAGAAGGTGGAGGGGGCCGCGCCCACCTCCGAGGTGATCGGCGGGAACGCGCTCGCGATCCTGATCGCGAACCTCGGCACGCACCTCGAGGATCCGCTCGAGCGGCTCAAGCTGATCGTCGAGTCGACGACGCTCGCGAAGGATCACCTCGCGAAGATGTCGAGGCTCGAGCGCGTCGCGCACGCCGCGGCGATGAGCGCGCCGATGGGCGCGAGCATGGTCACCGGTCACGCGAAGCGCCGGCCGATCTACAACGTGGTGATCTCGAACGTGCCCGGCCCCAAGCAGCAGCTCTTTCTCGACGGGATGCGGCTCGACGAGAGCTACCCCGTCTCGATCCCGGTCGACTACCTCGCGCTCAACATCACGATCACCGGCTACCACCGCGAGCTCGGCTTCGGTTACATCGCGTGCCGCCGGTCGGTGCCGCAGCTCCAGCGCATGCTCGACTATACCGACGAGTCGCTCACCGAGCTCGAGAGCGCGCTCCAGCTCCAGCGCGCCTGCTAGGGCGGAGACCACGGCGCGAGCGTCTCGCAGTCGATGTGCGCGAGCTTGACCCCGGTCGGGGCGAGATCGATCCGGCCGAGCACGATCGGCAACTGGAACCGGCGCGGCCCGCACGAGCCGGGGTTGAACACGTAGATGCCGTGATCGATGCCGATGAACGGTACGTGCGAGTGGCCGCACACGACGAGGTTCGCGCGCTCGGCGCGCGCGCGCTTGGCGACCTCGGCGCGGAGCTTGGGGCCATACACGCCGATGTGCACGATCATCACGCGCAGCCGGTTCGGCGCGTCGACGATCAGGATGTCGGGCAGCGTCTCGGCGCGGGTATCGATGTTGCCGCGGATCGCGTAGAGCGGCGCGACCTCGCGGAGGTGCTCGAGCACCTCGAGGTCGCCGATGTCACCGGCGTGGAAGATCGCGTCGGGCGCGAGCTCGGCGAGCGCGCGCCCGGTGCCTTCGTGGGGCGCCGAGTGGGTGTCCGCGACCACGGCGATCCGCCGCACAGCGTTGGAAAGCTCGACGTGCTGGACGACCTGATCGCTCACATTTCGGTTCCTACCACGAGGTGGCGGCAGTAGAGTCCGCGCGATGCGGATCGCGATGTGGATCGTCGTGCTCGCGGCGTGCGGCAGCGCTCCGAAGGCTGGCGACGACACCACGACGAGCGATGCCACCCCGGCGAGCGACGGCGCCGTGACCTCCGACGCCCCGCCCATGGCGGCGACCTGCGGCCTGCGCACCGGGATGCGCGGCAAGACCAACCGCACGATCACGGTCGGCACGCTGAGCCGGACGTTCATCGTGTACCTGCCCGCCGGCGTATCGCCGAC
>JBDTEH010000257.1:0-24303 GCA_039922635.1 Kofleriaceae bacterium
AACGACCGCGGTCAGTTGGCCTCAACGTTCGAGACCTTGTCCAGCCTGCCCGGCGACATCGTTTTACGATGTGCAAGCGAGCTGCCCGCAGATCCGAATCTTGTCTTGCGTGTCGCGCTTCGTGGACATCCGGGCCCCGGCGAATCCGAGCTGGTCCGATACGTTCAAGACCCATCGCTACTCGCGAAGCTCGATGAGCAATCGATCTCTGGCCTGAGATCGAGACTTCCAGGATCGCCACTGCGGCGCTTTCCCGCGCTAATCCGTGACCTCTACCGTGTAGAAGCGAATCGGTTCATGATCGAGTGGATCGTGGAAGCGACCCCACCGGGGTTATGCGCTCACACCATCGGGCAGGCGCTCAGCCCAAAGATGGCGGCGCTTCTGGACGCGCGACAGCTATGGTCACCATGGATCGATCACCTCACACCGCCTGACGTCGGACACCTGACAACGAGCGTAATTCCCAAGATCGGGGATCCGCATGCACGCGCCGCGTTCACCGCCGCAGCCAGCGGCCGCGCGGGGATGGGGGACAACGCGAACCTCGACGATCGGGAGAAGCCCGAGAACCGCCGCGCTCTCGATCTGGCGCTCGACGACAAACACGCGACGATCGAGACCATCCTGACCGCGGCCGGCCAGGCGATGGACATCGACCAGAACCGCTTCGGCAAGCTGGTCGCGACGCTCGACCGCCTCCACGCGTCAGCCGACGACGTGATCTCGCTTTCGCAGGTCAACGGCATCCATGTCGAGGACATGCTCGAACTGTTGCTGCGTGCTCGCGGCGTCACCGCTACGCACGTCCAGGTGTTTCTCGCCGAGCACGACGGCTTCGAGCTCCTGAAGAAGGACAAGCCTCGGATGGCCGTCCAGCGGATGGCGGGCATGCCATCGCTGCTCCAGTTGATGGGGCCTTCACCGGACTCGCGGATCCACGACGTGATCGTCGCTTCGCCTTCGATGTTCACGTGGTTCATGAAAGGCGAGGTCGCGCCGGAGGATCTGTTGTGGCTGTGCGCGTCGAATCCCCACGTCGCGGCGCGCGCGACGCGCCTGGTCGCGGCGCAGGTCGGGTTCACCTGGGTTCACCGGCTCCTGACGCTGGAGCAAGGCAAAGACGGCCTGCTCCGAACGTTCGCGCTCTACTGCCACGACGAGCCGACGGCGGCCTACGTACGCGAGCACCTGCTCGGTGATCCACCGTTCGGCGACAAGACCACGACGAAGGGCTCGCAGCCCACGGACCCGGCGACGCGCAGCGGACAAGGTGGGCGGTTCATCGACGCGCTGAGCGAGTACGGTTCGCCGGCGGAGATCATCGCGCGACTGGGGGACCTCGACGAACCGGTGCGGTTCGGACTCGGTCGCGACGACGCCGCGGTCGCGCCGATCGCCCAAGACCTCACCGGCGATCTCTACGCGCGCGCGGCGCGGATGCTCGACCTCACGTTCGAGCGCACGATCCGTCATAGCCCCGCACCCTCGTCAGCGACCCTCGCGTATCTCGCATCGCGCCCGCATGCCGAACAGCTCGCGGCGCTGCGGAGCGCGGACTTCGCGCTCGTCGCGCAAACGGTCCACCCGAACCTGTTGCTCGTGTTCCCATCCCTGGCCGATCCCGCGGTCCTGGCCGGCCTGATCGGGCGACCACCGCTGCTCGCGCTGCTCCTGGAAGGCAGCGACCCTGGACGGATCGCCGCCTTGATCGGTGCGGACCCGGTACGCGGGGCTGCCCAGCCGATGCTCGACCAGCATCCGGAGCTGCTCGGCCGGCTACCGCACTACAAGGAGCTCGCTCCGGCGGCGCAGCACGGCGTCGACGAGCTCGCGAAGCATTCGGATCCCGATGGCGACGATGTCCGCGAATCGCTCGACGAGGACTCGAAGCAGCCGGGCGTGGAACATCAGGCGAGACGGCTGCGCGATGCACGCAAGGCCAAGACCCTGGTCGAGGCGCTCGAGACGCTCGGCACGCAACACGCGAAAGGCGAACATCGAATCGACGACAACCACGATCCGGAGGCGCGCCCAGAGCACGCGCGCGAGCAGCACGTCTCGGAGACCAACGCGCTCGCGATCCTCGAGCAGCATCGCGCCGAGGTACCCGAGTTACTGAACGAGCCCTCGCATCGCCCGAGCGTGATGAAGCTCGCGGGGCTCCTGGACCTCCCGCCGAACGTGGCGATCCCGTGGCTCGACGCAACCGCACTCGCGCGCATGCCGAACGCGGTGGCGTGGTGGATGGCATTTCGTGATCCGCTCGCGCTGTTACATCAGCTCGTGAACGCTCCACAGGCGATCGCGGTGGTCGCTGGAGCGATCAGCGCGAACACGATGGGAGCGATGCAGTGGCTGGCTCGGTTGCCGAAAGGCTTCGAGCTCGACAGCCTCGAGGACCGCGTGATCGAGCAACTGCGCGCGCTCCTGCGCGCGAACAGCGCGGGGCTTCACGCCCTGTTCCGGATCCGGTTCGGGATGCCCCCGCCGGCGGGCTACGACATCAAGCTGACGAACCAGCTGTGGGACGTGATCGGTCGGCTACCGCCGGATCAGCTCAAGCAAGAGCGGATCAGCAAGTTCGACGCGGTACCGAGAGACGAGATGGATGCGGCGGGTCTGTACTCGCCCGGCGACGGGCGGATCGACATCGCGACCGAGCTCGAGCAAGGCAAGCAGAAGGACGCGTTCTACAGTGTTGCGCACGAGGCCTGGTACACGCGGTCCGAGCTGCAGCAGGCGTTCGGCTACAGCGACGCCGCGTTCGATCAGCTCGCGAGCCAGGGGCGGTTCGAGGTGCGAACCGCAACCGTGGGCCCGATGCCGACCACGCAATATCGAATGAAGGAACAGATCGCCGATCTATTCACGCAGGTCGTGCTCCACGAGGTCGGCCACTCGGTCGACGACATGCTCGGCAGCCGCACCCCGCCGGTCTGGGACTATGCCGGCTGGCACGAGTACAGCAACGCGACGTTCGGCCAGTGGGCGGCGGAGATGGGGGGCTGGGATGAGGTCTCTGCAGCCGACCAGAAGTCGATCCAGGAGGCCTGGATCTCCGCGATGGGCGGCAAGGTCGCGGTCGACACGCTGGTCGACGCCGAGCACCCGGCGGTCAACACGACCAAGTACAAGAAGGTCGGGCTCGTGACCCTTGGCGCCGCGGGCAAGCGGCTGGGCTATGCCGAGCGCACGCAGATCGGCGACCGGATCTTCATCGCGGGGACGGTCGAGGACTCGTTGTTCAGCGTGAAGGCGAGCGCCGCGGCGGTCGCGCCCAGCGACTACTCGCTGAACGCGCCCGCCGAATACTTTGCGGAGAGCTACGTCGAGTATTACCGCGGCGCCGACGGCAGCCCTGGCTCCCAGGACCGCAAGGGCGGCGCCCTCGCGTCGCCGGTGAAGCAGTGGTTCGACGAGCATGTCGATCGACTCAAGTACGACCCGAAGCGCTTCAGGGGCGGCGCGTCCGAGCAGATGCACGACGCGGGCGAGCAACCGATGCAGGCGAACAACGCCCCGGCACAGGCCCCAGAGCGCACGTAAGACCTGACCTGATTCGACCTGATTCGGCCTGATTCGACCTAGAACCGGATGCCGGCGTAGGCGCCGAGGCTGCGGTACTCGCCCGCCTCCAGCGTGTTCGGCGACCACAGGTCGGAGCAGCACGCGAGCGGATAGACCGCGGGCTGCGAGTCGATCGACCGGCTGCCGAGGTGAAACCGCGCGCCGACCGTGAAGCCGCCTGCGGCGCGGTACTCGAGACCGAGGCCGCCCTCGAAGTGATGGCCTTCGACATCGCCATAGCCGACGTTCGCCTGATCGTAGCCGAGGCCGGCGAACACCTGCGGCACCCAGCGGACGCTGTCGCCGAGGTCGAGCACGGCGAGCCCGGTGATCACGCGCGCCGAGTACCCGCTGCCGGTGTCGACCTTCGTGAGGTCGAGCTCCGCGCCGAAGTGGTGGGTCAGCGCGATGCGACCGAACGCGGACAGCGTGGTGTTCGGATCCTGGCTGCTGTTGACCTGGTCTTGGGTGACGCCGAGGCCGGCGCCGACCGTGATCGGGCCGGCACTTGCGATCGAGGCGGCGGCGGCCACGGGGAGGATGACGGCGTGAGCGAGACGAACCATGACCGAGCGCACAGCATGGCCCGTGCCCGCGACCGCGCGGGGCAAGCGCGCGAAACCACGAGCGCCGGTCTCAGATTTCCGCGAGGCGCGAGCGGCTAGAGCGTCAGCTTCTCGCGCCAGGTCACCGCCGCGCCGGCGGGGAACTTGGTCTCGGCGAGCGCGTCGTGGATGCACGAGGCGGTATCGGCCGGCAGGTCGGTATCGATGATGTTGAGCACGTTCACCGCTCCGCCTGCGTCGACGGTGATCTCGATCTGGACGAACGTATCGGTCAGGCCGGACTTCGCGAGCCGGCGCGTGCAGAGCTGGAGCCGCGCGCGGTCGAGCCCGCTGGCGAGCTGGTGCTTGCGCGCCGTGATCGCGGCGGCGGACGACGCGGGCAGCGGCGCTTCGTCGATCGGTGGCGCCTCGAAGTGCGCATCGCGCGCGCCGAGCGCGACGTCGACCCAACCCGCGCGGCGGAACCGACCCGCGGCATCGGTGGCCTCGACGGTGTGACGGCCGGGTGCGACGCGCATCGCGAACGGCGCGGCGCCGAGCTCGATGCCATCGACGCGGACGACGCGATGCGGTGCGGCGGTCGTGATCTCGAGCGGCGCGGTGTGTTCGGCGAGATCCGGGTTCCAGCCCGGCATCGACCACGGCGTCGCGGTGACGAGCGTCGCGAGCTCGTCGGCGGTCAGCGGCGTGGCGTGGACTTCGGTCACCGCCTGTTCGGCCGGAACGAACGCCTTGCGCGCGGTGCCGACCTCGAGCTCGTGATCCGCGGGGGCCTTGCGGTGGCCCTCGCTCGGGGCGTCGCGCACGGCGACCAGCCCGTGCTGGCACGACACCAGCGTGCCATGCGCGTCGTGCGTGACCGCGAACCGGGTGCCGCGGACCTCGATCGTGCGGTCGCCGGCGATCACGAAGAACCGCTGGTGCTTCGCGCGCGGCGCGACCTCGAGATCGACCGAACCGTCGACGACGAGCGCGATCGTGTGGGCGTCGAACGAGCGCAACTCGAGCGTCGAGCGCGGGCCGAGCGCGAACGCGCTGGCCTCGCCGAACTGGACGTCGATGCGGCCGTCGCCGGTCGCCAGGACGGTGCCGGCGCCGAGCGGCTTCGCGAACACGTCGCCGCCTGCCGGCGAGCGCACACCGTCGATCATCACGTCACCGGCGAGCCGGCTGACGAGCGCGGTCAAGGCGGCAGGCTTCGCGGCCTCCGGAGCGTGCGCAGGCGGCGCGACGACGGCCACCGCCGGCGCCGGCGCGCGCGTGAGTGCGTACACGCCGGCGCCACCGGCCACCACCGCCGCGCCCGCGACGAGGATCGGCAGCCAGCCCCGGCGCGCGACCTTCGGATGACTCTCGGTGTCGCGCTTGGCCTTCGAGATCGTCCAGTGGATCCGCGCGCGCACGCCATCCCAGCCGAGCTCGGGTGGCGGCGCCTGGCGGAGCACCGGGAACGTATCGGACACCCGCTGCACGCCGACGCGCGCACGATCGCAGCGCTTGCAGGTCGCCGCGTGCGCCTCCATCGCGGAGCGCTCGGCGGACGCGACCTCGCCCGCCATCACGTCGGCCCAGCGATAGGCCGGGACATGCTTACTCATCGCCGCCCCCCGTCGAGGCTGGCTCACCCACGAGGAGCTTGTAGAACTCGCGGCGGGCGTAGAACAACCGCGTGCGTACGGTCACCGGGTTCGAATCGACGAGGTAGGCGATCTCCTTGAGGTCGAGCCCTTCGATCTCGTGCAGGTACAGCACCATGCGCTTCTTCGGCGCGAGCAACTCGAGCACGGCGTAGACCCGCGCCTGATCGCGCCGGCGCTCGAGCGAGCGCTCGGGCGTCTCGGGACGCTCGATCAACGACGGATCGGCGTTCGCGGCGTCGAGATCGGCGACGCCGACCGCGGTCGGCCTGCGCTTGCGGGTCCGGATCCGGCCGAGCGCGACGTTCACGCAGATCCGGTACAGCCATGTCGACAGCCGGGCGTCGCCGCGGAACCGCTCGAGCCCGCGAAACGCGATCACGAACACCTCTTGCACGAGGTCCTCGAGATCGCTGCGATCGCCGAGCACGCGGTAGAGGTTGCCCGCGACCTGGCGGCGAAACCGATGATAGAGCTCGTCCTGCGCGGCGCGCTCGTCGGCGCGGCAACGCCGGATCAGCTCCGCCTCGTCGACCGGGTCCAGAGCGGTCGTCGAGCCGGTTTCGCGCTTCACCCTGGCCAGCATAGCGTGCGTCTGGGGAGTTAGTGGCCGCGCAGACGCGTGCGTTCACGCACGTCCGACCGATCTGGTGCGCAGGCTTACCTACGGGTCGGCAAGACGTCGAATTCGAGGTCCTTACCGACGACGCAGTGCAGCTGGTCCTCCTGGCCGCGCTTTTTGAAGGCGCACGGGGCCTCGTCCTTCGCCGTCGCTGCCTGGCCCTGGGTCGGCATGATCAGCGTGATGTGATCCGCATCATCGATCCGCCAGGTCCCGCGGAACGGGACATCGTAGACCTGGCCGTTGCAGTGGCTCTTGACGTTCAGCTTCACGCTGCGGTCGCGCTTCACGACCAGCCGGATCTCCGGCGTATCGCAGCTCGTGCCGGTCTGCTCCCACTGTCCGCCGAACCCCATGACACGCTCGTAGGCGGTCGCCGCCGGGCGATCGAGGCCGACCGCCGCGCGATAGCGGGCATCGGCGCGGATCGCCGTGAACGCGGGATCGAAGCGCGCCTCGACCAGCCACTCGATCGCATCGCCGCGCGAGCTATTCGCGAGCGCGCCGAGCGCCGCGATCGAGTCCGCGGTGTGCTTCGCAGCGGCCTCCAGCACCGCGATCCGGTAGCGCGCCTCGCTGTGATCCGCGTCGAGGGCCTGGACCGCGTGCCACGCGGCGAGCGCCTTGCTCTTGGCGGCCTTGCGCGCGGCGACGACGGCCTTGGTCACCGCGGGATCGTCTTTCGGTGACGCGACCGGTGACGCGACCGGCGACGCGACCGGCGACGCGACCGTCGTACCGGCCGGCGGCTTGGTCGGCGAGATCGCGCTCGGATCGCGCCCCGTGGTCTTCACGATCGTGAACGCGACCACGCGGGTGGTCTCCTTGCCGAGCACGCGCGCGGTAAATGTCACCGCGACGCGGTCCTCGTACGGGCTCGCGAACACCTCGACGACCCTGCCGATCGGATCGAGCGTCTTCCACGTCACGACCGCCGAGCCCTCCTTGGTGATCGTCAGCGTCGAGCCGGTGGCGCTCGCCGCGTACGTCGCCTTCGCGCCGCTCTGGACCACCCCGGGCTTGATCGTCGCCTGCGCGATCGCGTCGGCCGCCGCCTTCTCGCACTTCGGCGCCCCGGTCGCCTGGCCCCCGGTGACCTCGAGCGGCGTGCACAGCCGATCCTGGTCGACCAGGTAGGGAGCATCGATCGACGAGAACCCGCCGAACGTATCCGCAGCGGCCGTGCCACCGAGCGCGAGCATCGCGGCCAGGACCCATCGCATCGCCATGGAGACGTCATAGCGCGGATGGGATTCGAGTGCGAAGTACGGTACGGTGACGCGATGCGTTCGGTGTTGACGCGTGCGACGGCTGCGCTCGACCGCGGCGTGGTGCGCTTGATGGAGCGCCGGATGGCCCCGCGCACGCCACGGCTCGACGCCGGCGACCCCCGCGCCGACCTGATCGCGGTCGCCCGCGCCTACAACCACGGCACCCTCGGCTCGCCCAGCCGGTTCTTTCCGGAGCCCGAGCTGCCCGAGGTCACGCTCGCGCCGCTCGGCGATGGTCCACTGGGCACGCAGATCGTGGACCTGACCTACCGGACCGACTACCAGCCGTTCCTCCCGCTCGCCCGCGACGTCCACCTCGCCCATCCCGAGAACCAGATCGCGCACGCGCGGTGGTGGACCAGCGATCGCGGCCGTCCGGCGATCGTGCTGATCCACGGCTGGGGTGGTGGTAGCCACTGGGTCACGCAACGCACGTTCGTCGTGCCGTACTGGTTGAAGCACGGCTACGACGTCGTGTCGTTCCAGCTGCCGTATCACGGCGCGCGTGCGCCCGCGGTCAGCGGCGTCGTCAGGTCCGGCGCGTTGTTTCCGTCGCCGAACCCGCTGCGCACGAACGAGGCGTTCGGGCATGCGATCTACGACCTGCGCGCGTTGTCGCGGTTCCTGCGCCACCGCGGCTCCCGGCACGTCGGCGTGATGGGCATGAGCCTCGGCGGCTACACCACCTCGCTGTGGGCGAGCGTCGCGGGGCCCGCCGAGCTCGGAGATGTCGGCGGCGTCGACTTCGCGGTCGCGATGATCCCCGCGGTCAATTTCGGGCGCCTGATGTGGCGGCTCGGCGAGGACACGGCGCAGCGGCGCCACGCGATCAAGGCCGGCATCACCGAGGACCTGCTCGTCGACGCGTTCGCGGTCCACGCGCCGCTGACCCGCGCGCCCCGCGTGCCGCGCGAGCGCTTGTTCGTGATCGCCGGCCGCGGCGATCGGATCACCGGCCCCGAGCAGGCCGAGGAGCTCGCCGCGCACTGGCAGCGCGACGTGCTGTGGTTCGACGGCGGCCACCTCGCCCAGATCGGGCGCGGCGATGCGCTCCGCACGGTACGCCACGCGCTCGGCGAGATCGAGATGCCCGGCCGGAGGCACCGGTCGTGATCACCGGCCCCGCCAAGCCGCTCGTCGAGGCGATCGCCTCGGATCCGCTGCTGCTCGACGGCGCGATGGGCTCGCTGCTCTACGAGCGCGGCGTGCTCCATACCCGCAGCTACGACGAGCTCAACCTCGCGCAGCCGGAGCTCGTGCGCAAGATCCACCAGGACTACGTCGCCGCCGGTGCGGACGTGATCGAGACCAACACGTTCGGCGCCAACCGGATCGCGCTCGCGCGCCACGGCCTGGTCGACCAGATCCACCAGATCAACCGTGCCGGGATCGAGCTGGCGCGGTCCGCCGCCGGCGATCGCGCGTACGTCGCCGGTGCGGTCGGTCCGACCGGCGTGAAGTTCGGCATCGCGACCCAGACCGAGCGCAAGCTCGCGCGGTTCGCGCTCGCCGAGCAGATCGACACGCTCGTGCTCGCCGGCGCCGACGCGATCGTGCTCGAGACGTTCGTGTCGATCCTCGAGATGGAGGAGGCGATCCATGTCGCCCGCGAGCGTGGCCCGAAGGTGCCGATCTTCGCGATGATGATGTTCGACGGTCAGGGCCGCAGCGACGGTGGCCTCGGCCCGGCCGAGATCGCGGATCGCCTGATCGCCGCGGGCGCCGACGTCGTCGGCGGCAACTGCGGGATCGGCCCCGCCGAGCTCTATCAGGTCGTCACCGGCATGGTCGGCCGCGGCAAGCCGGTGATCGCGCAACCCAACGCCGGCCTGCCCGCCTCCGTCGACGGCCGCACGTTGTATGTCGCGAACCCGGAGCATTTCGGCGTGTTCGCGCGCCGGATGTTGAAGAGCGGCGTGCGGCTGGTCGGCGGCTGCTGCGGCACGACCCCGGAGCACACGCGCGCGATGCTCGGGGCGGTCCGCATGCTGCGCGGCGAGAGCCAGCAGATCGAGGGCGCCGCGCCAATCGCCGCCCGGCCGACCGAGGTGCGCGCGGCACCGCCCGCGAAGACCGCGCTCGCCGCGCGCAGCCGGCTCGGTGCGCGGATCGCGAACCAGGAGTTCGCGGTCTCGGTCGAGCTCACCGCGCCCAGTGGGCTCGATCTCGCGAAGACCCGTCAACAGGTCGAGCAGCTCGTCGCCGCCGGGGTCGACGTCGTCAACATCGCGGACGGTCCGCGCGCATCCTCCCGGATGGCGAACATCGCGGTGTGCGCGCGGCTCGCCGCCGAGACGCCGGTCGAGCCGATCCTTCACGTCTGCGCGCGCGACCGCAGCTTCCTCGGGCTGGTCGCCCACCTGCTCGGCGCGCACGGGCTCGGGCTGCGCAACCTCGTCATCATCACCGGCGATCCGCCGAAGATGGGCGACTATCCGTTCTCGACCCCGGTCTACGACGTCGACTCGATCGGCCTGTTGCGGATCGCGGCCGGGCTCAACGCCGGGGTCGACCCGGCCGGCAAGGAGTGCGAGCCGACCTCGTTCGTGCTCGCGACCGGCGCCGAGCCGGGCGCGCACGATCGCGAGCGCGAGCTGCGCCGGCTCGAGGACAAGAAGGCCGCCGGCGCCGAGCTCGTGATGACGCAGCCGGTCTACGACCCGCGCACGCTCGAGCGCTTCCTCGATGACGCCGCACCCCTCGGCCTGCCCGTGATGGTCGGCATCCTGCCGCTCGCGTCGCACCGCAACGCGGAATTCCTGCACAACGAGGTCCCGGGCATGGGCATCCCCGCCGAGTATCGCGAGCGCATGGCCAAGGTCGGTAGCGGGCCGGCCGCGCGCGCCGAGGGCATCCGGATCGCGCAGGAGGCGCTCGCCGCGGTCAAGCAACGGGTCGCCGGCGCGTACGTGATGCCGCCGTTCAATCGCGTCGACGCCGCGCTCGCGGTGCTCGAGGTCGCGCGCGATCGCTGGCTGCCGAAGCGCTGAGCCGATACCGTAGGGCCATGGCGATGACGCTCGACGAGGCCCGCGCGTTCCACGCGGAGATCTGCGTGATGGATCTCCACGCGGATACCGCGAAGCTGATGGACAAGCTCGGCTACGATCTCGCGGCGCGCCACGAGCGCCCGCTGCCGCGCGGCGCGAACTTGATCGGGCACGTCGATCTGCCTCGCATGCGCGACGGCGGCGTCGCCGGCCAGTTCTTCAGCTTCTGGACCTCCCCCGTTCCGGAGCGCGGCTGCACGCGCGCGGTCGTCTCGCAGCTCGACGCGCTCGACGTCGCGATGGACCAGCATCCCGAGCAGCTGCGCTGGACCCGCACCGGTGCCGACGTGCGCGCGGCGAAGGCCGCCGGTCAGATCTCGGCGCTCGGTGGCATCGAAGGTGGCCAGGCGCTCGAGAGTCAACTCGCGCCGCTCGAGGCGTTCGCGCGCCGCGGCGTGCGCTACCTCGGCCTGTTGCACTTCTCGAAGAACGCGATCGGCCGGCCCGCGAAGGGGCGTGGCTCCGATCCGAGCGAAGGCCTCACCGCGTTCGGTCGCGACGTCGTGCGCGAGTGCGAGCGCTGCGGCGTGATCGTCGATCTCGCGCATATCAACAGGCGCGGCTTCATGGACGCGATCGAGCTCGCGACCGTGCCACCGATCGTGTCACACACCGGCGTGCTCGGCGTGCACGAGCACTGGCGCAACATCGACGACGAACAAATCCGTGCGATCGCGAACAAGGGAGGCTGCGTCGGCATCATCTTCGCGCGCAAGTTCCTCGGCTCGGCCTCGATCGACGCGGTCGTCGATCACCTGTTGCACGTGATCGACGTCGCCGGCGAGGACGTGCCCGCGCTCGGCAGCGACTTCGACGGCTTCGTCGTGCCGCCGATCGGGCTCGAGGACATCGCGGCGATGCCGAACCTGACGGTCGCGCTGTCGCGGCGCGGCGTCTCGGATCGCACGCTCGAGAAGATCCTCGGCGGCAACGTCTTGCGCGTGCTCGACGCGGTGCCGGCGTGGGGTAAGCTCGCCGCGTGAAATGGCTCGCGCTCGCCGTCCTGGTCGCCGCGGTCGCGGCGTGCCCCGAGCACGGCGAGCACAAGCAGACGATCGAACCGAAGCCCGCCTCGCGCGGTAGCGACGCCGGTCGCGAGCTGTTGCCAGATGACGCCGCCGACGGCGTCACCGGTTCGGCGTCGATCGCCCTGCCGCCCGCAGACCCCTTGCCGGAGGTGCCGCTCGGCCTACCGCCGCTGCCACCGCTACCACCGGGCGTCACTCCATCGCCCGAAGCCCTCGCGCTCGGCGAGCTCGTGTTCTGGGACGGCCGGCTCGCCGCCGATGGCAGGACCACGTGCGCGAGCTGTCACGATCCGGCGCACGGCTACGCGAACATGAATCGCCAGCTCCGCGCGACCCCGCTCGCGAACGCGGCGTGGCGGATGCGCGACCTGCCGGCGGTGTTGCCGGCGCACGTCCAGGCGGTGCTCGGCACCGATCTCCCCAGCGCCGCGGCCCGGCTCGCGGCCGTGCCGCTCTACCGAGCGCACCTCGCGCGGATCGGCGGCGCCCCGGGCGACGCGCTCGGCGCCGCGCTCGTCGCGTTCGTGTGGACGCGCTACGACGGCGACTCGCCCTGGGATCGGATGGAGCACGCGCTCGGCGCGAGCGTCACCGCGTCGTCCGAACCGGCCGTCCTCGGCTACCGGCTGTTCACCGGGCGCGCGCAATGCGCGGTGTGCCACACGCCGCCGCTCTACACCGATCTGCGCGTGCACGGGGGGCGCGTCACCGCCGGGCTCCGCGGCGCCGCGGCGCTGCTCGCGTACTTTCATGACGCGAGCGCGCCCTCGCTCGACGCCGCGATCGGCGCGCACCCCGCGACCGAGGTCAAGGTCCCGGCACTATCGGAGGCCGACCGCGGCCACCTCGTCGCGTTCATGCGCGCGCTCACCTCGACCGCCGCACCGCCGACCCCGCCCGTGCTGCCGTGATGTGGCGCCACGTCCGCTACGTGCTCGGGCTGCTCGCGCTGTGCGCGATCGCCACCTGCCCGACGGCGAAGCGATCGTGTAACGCCAAGATCCGCGCTCGCGAAGCCGCGCAGTTGATCGGCGTGATCGCCGACAAGGTCGAGCAACGGGTCGCGGTCACCGGCCGCGTGCCCACGACCGCGGCGCCGCGCTCGCCCGGGGTCCCATGCTGCGAGCAGGGCGGCCTGTGCCAGCCGGATCCCGAGACCTGGGCCGCACCGGGCTGGAAAGAGCTCGAGTTCTCGATCGACGATCCGTACCGCTACCAGTACGAGTACGCGCCCGATCCGAACGGGCAGTCCGCGATCGTGCGTGCGGTCGGCAACCTGGATTGCGATCAGCAACCCTCGCTCTACGAGCTCCAGCTCACGGTCAAGGGCACGGCACTCGTCCGCACGTGGACTCACCGCGATCCGTGATAAACCATCGGCATGCGTTGGTTCATCGCGCTCGCGTTGGTTGTCGCCTGCAGCAAGAATAACGATCCGCCGCCGCCCTCGTCGGGTGTCCCCGGCGCGAAGCCGGAGTCGGGTCCCCGCAGTGGCGGTCCTCCCGGCGTCGCGAAGTCGGGCGACGAGCGCGCCCACGCGATGTTCGAGACCATCTGCGCGACCTGTCACGGTAACTCCGGCCTCGGCAACGGCCCGGCCGCGGAGAGCCTGCCGACCAAGCCGCGCAACTATACCGACGCGGTGTGGCAGGCGAACGTCACCGACGCGCAGATCAAGGACATCATCGTTCACGGCGGACAAGCGGTCGGCAAGAGTCCACTCATGCCCGCGAACCCCGAGCTCGAAAAGGATCCGGACAAGCTCGAGGGTCTCGTGAAGATCATCCGCGCGTTCGGCAAAAAGTGACGCGCCGCGCCGGCTCGATCCCATGACCTTGCAACTGGCGACCAGCCCCGACGGCCAGTGGGTGGTCGCGCGTAGCGGTCGTCAGGTCCAGCTGCTCGCCGCCGGCGCACCACCCGCGCTGGCTCGCATCGAGCTCGACAGCGACGACGCGGACCTCGCGATCGTCCCGGGGCCGCCGAACGTCGTGATCGCCGCCGTGCGCCGCGATGGCGCCACGCGGATCACGCTGCACTTCCCGCCGGAGCTCGACCCGACTGCACACGTCGACCTGCCGGTGGCCGCGAGCATCGCCGCGATCTCCGGCGGCCGGCTCGTGATGGTCTCGGCCGATCACAAAGAAGTCTCGATCGTGCGCGCGTCGGGCCGCGGACTCGCCTCGCACCCGGTCGATCTACAAGGCGGCACGATCGAGTTCGTCGCCGGGATCGAACGCAACCAGCTCGTCGTCGGACACACCCGCAAGCTCGAGGTCTGGGACGCGGTCTCCGGCCGGCCGCTACGCAAGCTGGTGCTCGAGCTGCCGCCGCCGCCGCGAACGATCGGCACGGCTGCGGGCCACCTGTGGGTGACCCGGCCCGGCAGCGACGAGGTGCTCGTGTACCGGCTGTCCGACGGGCGCCCGTTTCGTCACTACGTCGGCGCGCCGGTCGAGCACGTGATCGCGCACCCCACGTCCCCGCTCGTCGTGCTGGTCACGGCGCGCGGGCTCGTGCGGCTGCACTGCTTCGCGCACAGCCTGTTCGCGATCGAAGCGCCATGGCAAGCCGGCACGCCGACCGCGCTCGCGCAGCTCGTGATCGGCGAGGACATCAGCTTGCTCGGCATGACCGCGGGTGACCCCGAGCCGTGGCGCGTGCCGATCGGCGGCCTCGGAGCGGCGGTGCCGCTCGAAGCTACCGAGGCAGGCGCCGAGTCCGGGCTCGTCACCGCCGCCGACAAGCTGCGCGCGATGCGCGAAGCGCCGGCCGTGACGCCAGTCGCCACCGCGGCCCTGGCGGCGGCCGTCGCGCCGGCGCTCCACGCGATCACGACGAGCACGCGCCGCGCGGGCTGGCGTGATGTGCTCGTGACGTTCGGCGGCGAGCTCGCACGCGGTGGCGACAACCCTGCCCCGCCGCTCGGCGGTCTGGGCTCGCTGGGGCAAGCCCGGCTCGGCGAGGCGGAGTTGCCCGTGGTCGCTGCGGACACCGAGCTCGGCGAGCTCGCGCACCGCCTCGGCCTCGCGGCGCCGGCGCGGCGGGCGCTGATCGCGTTGTACGCGCAGTACCTCGTCGGTGAGCCGGACCTCGCGCTGGCCCGGCTCGCGAAGCTGCTCGGCGAGTGGACCGAACCACTCGGCCAGGGCCAGCTCGGCGCGCTCGCGCTCGTCGAGCGCAGCGGTGGCCGGATCCGGCTCGCGACGGCCGTCGCCGACGCGCTCGATGGTGCCGCGCCGCGCGAGGTCCGCCTCGCCGGTGGGACGGCGACGGCGCCGCACGCGGGCGCGTTTCGCGTCGCACGCGACGGCCGCACCGACGCGACGATCGAGGCCGAGCTGATCGCGCAACTCGGCCGGATCGCGATCGTCGAGGGCGCGCTCGCGCCGGCCTTGCTCGAAGCGCGCCTGCACGGCGCCACCGCGGTCACGTTCGCGCCGCCGGCGGAGCGACCGCGACCGTGGCCGCAAGGAGCCGGCCTCGTGCTCGTGCTGTACGGCACCGCGTCCGCGTGGATCGCGGACCTGCCGAACCTATAGCTTCACGACCGTCGCGGACTTCTTGGCCGCCTTGTCGATGTCGACCTTCGCGTCGCTCGCGGCGTCGACCGAGGCGTACTTGCCGACCCGCACCCGATAGAAGGTCTTGCCGTCGATCTCGGCCTCGGTCACGTAGGCCGGCAGGCCGTTCGCTTTGACCTGTTCGAGGTACGACTGCGCCTCGCCCCGGTCCTGGAACGACGACAGCTGCAATGCGTAGCGCGTCTTCTTCTCCGGCTTGTCGCCGGCCTTGTTCTCGGCGTTGTCCTTCTTGGGCTCGGCGTTGTCCTTCTTGGCCTCGGCGTTGTCCTTCTTGGCCTCGGTCTTGTCCTTCTTGGCCTCCGGTTTCGGCTTCGGCGCGTCCTCGCTGTCGATCCGCGGCTCGAGCTTGGGGGCCTCGGCCTGCTTCGGCTCCTCCGGGTGCTTCGGCTTGTCCTTGGTCGGCGCGGCCTTCTGCTTCGCCATCTCGGCGATCGTCTTCTCGACATCGCTCGCGGGCGCGTCGCCGCCGCGCAACGCGCCTTGATACGACAGCCCACCGCCCTCGAGGCGATCGAGCGCCGCGAGCGGATCGACCGTCGCCTGGGTCTGCGCCCGTTCGATGTGGCCTCGCGCCTCGACCCGCCGGCCGACCATCACACCGAGTACGAACACCAGGCCCACGATCACGGACCCGCCGAAGAACAGATAGAAGATCTGGCGGCCGTCGAGGCTGACCTCGATCTTGTCCTTGTAGAGCCCTTCTTCGCGAGACATGCCCCGAGCTTCGACCCCGAGGCCAGCCGCGGCAACAATTCGGCTATTGCAGGGTGTTGACGATGGACAGCGCCGGTGACTCGACCCGGAACACCTTGCCGCGCGTCGAAGCGATCGAGATCGACGTCGACAGGTAGTCGCCGTCATCCATGATCCAGATGCTTTGCTGGGGTCCGCGCACGACCTTGACCGGGAACGCGGCGCCGGTCTGGATCAACAGCGGCGAGAACCCCGAGACGACGCGCACCGACTGCTGGAACAGCTGCGGCACGACCGGGATGTTGCCGAGCCCCCCCTGGCGGTCGCCGATACACAGCCCATCGCCCGGGTAGGTCGGGTCGACGAGCGTGATCGACAACCCGCGGCCGTGATAGCGGATCGCGTCCGCCTGGCGGGTCACGAGCGAGGTGGCGGGCGACGCCGCGTTGCACGTCTGGGGCACGTAGTTATTGACGGTCTCGGTCTGATCGACCGTGGCCTCGCACGGGTTCGGCTCGTAGGTCACGCCATCTGGGAGCAGCCCCGTGAACGGATCCGCGGTCGGATCGCAGGCGGGCGCGTGGAGCGGGATCCGGCCGACATCGAACCGACTCGCGCTCGGATCGACGACGCAGTTGCCGCCAGCGTCCGCGATGATCGGATGGTGGTAGCCCGCGGTCTCGCCGGCCACGACGAACGCCTCGCTCGCGCGCACCTCGTAGCGCTGGGGCGCGTTCACGCACGCCTGCGGCGGGATCACGCCGTCGTAGCAGGTGCCGTTGTCGCACACGGATCCGGCGTCGCAATCTGCGTCGGCCGTGCAGGTCTCGATGCAGCGGTTGAGCGGCGCCCCCGTCGTCGGATCGGGTGCGCGCGCGGGATCCGGAGCGCACGTGTAGTGGTGCGGATCTGCCGCGGTCGTGTCGGAGATCGGAGGGTTCGAGCTCTCGTTCTGGAGCAGGTAGTTCGCGAGGGTCTGGCACTGCGTGTCGCTCGTGCAGCCGTCGACCGGGGTCGTGCGCAGCACGTGCTTGCGCGGCAACAGCTGGAGCTCGCCGCTCGCCGCGTGGCCGACGGTGTACTGGCGCTGTGACGTCAGGAACGCCTTGCACGCGACCGCGAGCCGATCGGCCTCGTCCTTGAGCATGCACGCCCCGAGGTTCGCGACCTGGCTCTCGGGGTGGACGAAGCAGGTGTAGCCGATCGGGCAATCGGTATCGCCGAGCGTGGAGTCGCAGCCGCGGAGCTGCACGATGTCCCACGGCTCGACCCCGGCGTCGCAGTACGGGTGGGTCGGATCGTCGAGGCGGAGGCCGCTGGCGTCGACGTTCATCATGCTGGTGCGCACCGACGGGCCGTTCGCCGCGGTCGAGCCCGTGTCGATCGACAGCGAGCCTTCGTACGTCATCGTGACCGTGTCGTCGTACGGCAACGCGAACAGGTCCGGGAACTCTTGATCGCGCACCGCGAGCGGCGCGGCGAACGACATCTCGCTGACCGGGATGCCGGTCGGCTCGTCGACCTCGGAGACGCACTCGACCTGGCGGATGCTCGGCAGGATGCCGATCTTCTCGGTCGCCAGCGAGCCGGTCGGCAGCGTGCGCGTCGTGGTGCCGGTGAACCGCGTGCTCTGGGAGGGCGCCGCGGCGCTGGCGGGATCGACGCCGGGCGTGTTGCAGATCGGCTTTTCGACCGAATGGTTCGAGTCGACCATGACGAGCTGCTCCGCGATATCGCCGCGCGACGGCACCGCATCGCGGAGCTGGTTCGCGATATCGAGCGGGATCGCGGTCGCGACCGGGTTGCCGGTGACGTCCACGGAGTCGGCGTAGTCGTCGTTGTCGATGTTGAGCACGTAGGTGGCGCCGTTCGACGCGGTGATCACGCCGAAGTAGCCGACCAGACGCAGGGGCAGGCCCTGCATCCGCGTATCGTCGGGGATCGCGTCGACCCTGAACACCGCGATCGCGGTCGGGTTGCCCATCCCGGGTAGCTGGATCCCTGGACTGCGCGCTCCCGCGCGACGCCGGGCCGGCTGTAGCGGCAAGCACGACAGGACGTTCACGTTCGACTCGCCGTGCAGGTAGCGCGGATCGATCTGGGTATCGCACTCCTTGTTCGTGCCCATGTCGATGTTGACGGCGCGCACCGTGTTATCGGTCGCGATCGCGTAGAGGAACTGCATCTCGCCGCCGAGCGCCGAGTCGTCGTTGATCATGCCGGAGTCGCCGCCCATGCCGATCGTCGGCGACACCGCGACGTAGGTGACCCCGAGGTCGCCCGTGCGGTTCTGCTCGAGCACCGCGGTCGAGACCGAGGTCGGCACGTTGTCGAGGTCGAGCTCGACGATCGACACCACGTTCGAGTTCTGCGAGCCGATCGCGAGCACGCCGCGCTGGGTCCGCGCGTCGCGCTCGAGGTCGAGCGTGACCGGGCGCGCGCCCGCGCCGCCGAGCCCGCCGCCCCCGCACTCGTCGGGGCACGTCACGTTGCCATCGCCGAGCGTCGGGATGCCGTTCGCGTCGATCGAGATGCTGTGGACGATCTGGCCGGTCGACGCGTCGATGGCGGCGACGAGGTGACAGCTCGGATAGGCGACGTAGACCAGCCCGGTCGGGGTCGCGGGGCACGCGTTGCCGGCGGGGTCGCTGCCGGGATAGATCTTGCCGATCGTCCCGCTCGCCGGCTCCGCGACCATCGCCGCGGGCCTGGAGCGGATCGGTTGACCGGACGCGTTGGTGACCGCGATCCGGTTGACGAGCGCGCGCACGCCGCGATCGGCGGCGCTCGAATCGGTCGCCGCGACCACCGCGGACGTGATGTCGATCGTCGACAGGTCGCACGACCCCGCGTTCGCGGTGAGCTCGTAACAACCTTCGGTGCTGCTCGCGATCGCGACCGGATCTTCACCAACCGCGATGCCGTTCTTGCCGGGGATCAACGGGTCGGCGTCGTCCATCGTGAGGTCGCCACCGGCAAACGACGACGACGGCTTGGTATCCCAGTGCGCGAGGGCGACCGTGCCGGTCTCGTTCTGCAGGATGAACCCGTAGTAGAACGACTTGCCGGTGGTCTGCGAGTGACCGTCCGTGTCGTTGATCGTCTCTTGACCGGGAGGCACCGGCGGCGGCGAGCTCGGCGTGAGAAGGGGAGCCGACCGGAGGTCGCAGTCCTCGAGCGGCTCGGCGGTCTGAAAGATGTTTTTCGCGTTGGCGGCAGTCGCGGCCGCGCCGTCGGTCAGGCGAAGCCCGCCGAAGCACGCGAACGCGATATCGATCGGCCGATCGAGGTTGAGCTGATCGGTGATCGAGTCGGTCGTGCTGTCGCACGACGCGACGACAGCGAGCACGACCAACAGCGGAGTGACTAGGCGACAGAACTTCATGGCGGCTTGACCTCGCCGATGCGCAAGACGACCCGGTTGCGGGTTGGGGAGCCCGGCGCGACGTCGATCACGGCGATCGTATCTTCGAGAAAATTGGTGACGTAGACCTTCTTGCGCGTCGGCGACGCCTTGACCGCGTAGGGCCCGCGACCGACGGTGATGATGTCCTCGACGGAGGATTGCCCGGCCGGATCGATGACGTAGAGCTGGCCATCCGAGAAGCACGTGATGTAGATCCGGACGCCATTGCCGGTGTCGAGCGCGGTCAGGTTCGAGGCCTGGCGGCAGATATCGGAGGCGCCGAGCCCGACGTTCGCGGGGAAGCCGGTGGGCTTGAGCGAGGTGTCGTAGACCTGCAACGTCGGTGGCTCGCGATTCACCAGGTACATGCGGTTACCGTCTGGCGAGAACGTCATCCCGCGAGTGTCCGACGAGCTACCCGCGTTCGCGCCGACCGAGTCGAGGAAGAAGTAGTTGCCCTGGATCAGGAACGGGTCCGCGCCATTGACCGGGCGACCGACGGTGAAGGTCTGGATCCGATCCTCGCTACGCGCGCCGACGTAGATGATATCGCCGTCGGGGCTCGACCGCCCCGCGGCGCCGGTCGAGCCGATCAGCCCGGTCAGCGGACTCGGAGCGAACAGCCCGACATCGATGTCGGCGATCGTGGCGTTTTCGCCGATCGGCGAGTTGACGAGCGTGACGTCGCCGGTCGTGAGGTGAGTCACGACCGCGAACTGCCCGGGCGAATCGACGAACACGTCGAACGGCTCCTCGGGCAGGTACGCGACGTCTGGATCGTCGTGCACGTACGAGAGCCGGTGCGCGTCGTCGCACAGGTCGAAGTCCATGCCGCGGCTGTTGCACTGGAGCTTCGCGCCGTCGTAGTCGATCCAGGTGATCGACGGATCACCGCGGGTCGGGATCATCAAGCGGAGGTCGCCGTTCCCGGTGTCCTGCACGCCGAGCGAGGTCGCGAAGTTGCCGATCCGCGCGCCCGCGTCGGGGATCATGAACTGGGTCTCGTCGCAGATCAGGGTCTCGGAGCGATCCGGATCCTGCGAGCACTTGTCGGGCATGGTCTGCGACGTGGTCCAGTTCGCCACGGCCTCGTCGACCCGATCGAGATCGAGCACGTTCACCGAACCGGAGTCGTAGCGCAGCTCCGAGTTCGCGTTCGTGACGAACAACCTCGAGTCATCGGGCGAGATCGCCAGGCCCGTAGGGAAGTAGAACTGGTCGCGCGGCGGCGACACCTCGTCTGCCGACGCCGTGCAGGCCGCGAGGCCAAGACATGCCAGGCCGAGTCTCGTCACCGCAGCCTTGGACCACCCGTCCGGCGAATCAGTTGCCTTGATCGAAGTCACGATTTGCCTTCTGCCAGCGCGGCCTTGGCGGCCGCGACGCGTGCGATCGGTACCCGGAACGGAGAACAGGACACGTAATCGAAGCCCGCCCTGTGGCAAAATTCTACGGAGCTCGGCTCGCCACCGTGCTCGCCGCAGATCCCGACCTTGAGGCCTGGCTTGGTCGCCCGGCCGCCGCGCACGCCGAGCTCGATCAAGGCCCCGACGCCCTCGGGGTCGAGCACCACGAACGGGTCGGCCGGGAGCACGCCCAGATCGACGTACGACGGCAGGAACCGGCCCGCGTCGTCGCGCGACAGCCCGAACGTCGTCTGGGTCAGATCGTTGGTACCGAACGAGAAGAAGTCCGCGTGCTCGGCGATCTGATCGGCGACGACGCACGCGCGCGGGAGCTCGATCATCGTGCCGACCGTGAACGGGATCCCGCCGGAGGCTTGCTCGAACGCGCCGGAGACCAGCGCGCGCAGCCGGCGCAGCTCCTCGGGCACCATCACCAGCGGGATCATGATCTCCGGGTGGACCTGCGTGCCCTCGCCGGCGACGAGCTTGGCCGCTTCGCCGATCGCCTGGGCCTGGATCTCGTAGATCTCCGGGTACGTGATCCCGAGCCGGCAGCCGCGGTGGCCGAGCATCGGGTTGGTCTCGGTCAGCTCGTCGACCTTGGCCTGGAGCTCCTTGGTGGTGCGGCCGAGGTCCTTCGCGAGCTCCTCGAGGTCCTTGTCCGCGTGCGGCAGGAACTCGTGGAGCGGCGGATCGAGCAGCCGGATCGTGACCGGTAAGCCATCCATCACGCGGAACAGCTCCGCGAAGTCGTCGCGCTGCATCGGCAGGATCTTCGCGAGCGCGGCGCGCCGGCCCGCCTCGTCGTTCGCGAGGATCATCTCGCGCACCGCGATGATGCGCTCCGGCTCGAAGAACATGTGCTCGGTGCGGCACAGCCCGATCCCCTCGGCGCCGAAGCTGCGCGCCGTGCGTGCGTCGGTCGGGGTATCCGCGTTGGTCCGCACCTTCATCGTGCGGAACGAATCGACCCACTCCATCAGCGTGCCGAGCTCCTTGCCGAGCTCGGCCGGCACGAGCGGCGCGGAGCCGACGAACACCTCGCCGGTCGAGCCATCGAGCGTGAGCACGTCGCCTTCCTTGATCTTGATCTCTTTACCGGCGCCGACAAATGCCGCGGTCTTCTTCGCCGCATCGACCCGCAGCGAGGTGCAGGCGGTGATGCAGCACTTGCCCATGCCGCGCGCGACGACCGCCGCGTGGCTCGTCATCCCGCCGCGTGCGGTCAGCGTGCCGGCCGCGGCCTTCATGCCGTGGATGTCCTCGGGTGAGGTCTCGGTGCGCACCAGCAACACCTGCTCGCCGCGGTTGTGCCACTCCGCGGCGGCGTTCGCGGTGAACACGACCTTGCCGATCGCGGCGCCGGGCGAGGCCGGCAGGCCCTTCGCGATCGGCTGCGGGCGCGCCTTCGGATCGATCGTCGGGTGGAGCACCTCGTCGAGCTTGCTCGCATCGATCCGCAGCACGGCGTCGCGTGGCGTGAGCTTGCCCTCGGCGACCATGTCGACCGCGACCTTGACCATCGCCTTGCCGGTGCGCTTGCCGGTGCGGGTCTGCAGCATGAACAGCTGGCCGCCCTGGATCGTGAACTCGAGGTCCTGCATGTCGCGGAAGTGATCCTCGAGGAGCTTCGCGACCCGCACGAGCTCGGCGTGCGCGGCCGGCAGCTTGTTCGCGAGCTCGTCGATCGGCTCGGGGGTACGAATGCCGGCGACGACGTCCTCGCCTTGCGCGTTGATCAGGAACTCGCCGTAGAGCTCGGCCGTGCCGGTCGCCGGGTTGCGCGTGAACGCGACGCCGGTCGCGCAATCATCACCGAGGTTGCCGAACACCATCGCCTGGACGTTCACCGCGGTGCCCATCGCCGCCGGGATGTGGGTCATCTTGCGGTAGACATCGGCGCGCGGATTGTTCCACGACCGGAACACGGCGCCGATCGCGCCCCACAGCTGCGCCTTGACGTCGTCGGGGAACGGGGCCTTCGTGCGATCGAGCACGAGCTGCTTGAACGCGGCGACGACCTCGCGCAGCGCGGCCTCGGACAGGTCCTGGTCGCGATTCGCCCGGTGCTTGGACTTGATCTGGTCGAGCACGTGATCGAAGGGCTGGTCGTCCGCTTCGGAGCCGGCGACCACGCCGAGCACGACCTCGCCGTACATCGCGACGAACCGGCGGTAGCAATCCCACGCGAACCGCGCGTTGCCCGATTTCGCGGCGAGCGCCGCGACCGTGGTGTCGTTGAGCCCGAGGTTGAGGATCGTGTCCATCATGCCGGGCATCGAGGCCGGCGCACCGGAGCGGACCGAGACCAGCAGCGGCGTGGTCGAGTCGCCGAACGTCGTGCCCGCGAGCTGTTCGACCTTGGTCAGCGCGGCCTCGACCTGGGCGGTGAGCCCGTCGGGATACTGATCCGCGCCGTGGTCCATGACGTAGCGACAGACCTCGGTCGTGATCGTGAACCCCGGCGGAACCGGCAGGCCGAGCGAGGCCATCTCGGCGAGGTTCGCGCCCTTGCCGCCGAGCAGTGCCTTGTCGCGGGCGCGGCCATCCGCGGACCCACCACCGAACGATTTGACGAACACAACGCCGGTCATTGGGCGCCTCCCAGCAGGCGAAAATCTGCGATTGCCATGTACGGAGCGATGAACCAGTGGAGCAGCGCGAGCCGGTTGTCGCGGAGCTTCGGGTCGGGGTCCATCACCATCACACCACCCTTATCGAAGAACGCGGCGACGGTCGGGCGCAGGCGCTCGAGCGACTCGAACACCGCGACGTAGTCGCGATCGGCGCGCGGCCGGGTCTCGCGTTGCTGCGCGTGCTCGATCTCTGCATAGAGCGCGTGCTCGACGTTGTCGGGCGAGACGAACAACTTCGGGTCTGGCGCGGTGCCCGGCACGAGCTGCTTGGCGCGCGCGTCGTCGAGGATGTTCGCGACCCGCTTGAACACCTCGCGTGCTTCTCTCGAGATCTTCGAGCACGCGATGGCGCGCGCGCGCGCATCACTCGGGTCATGGAAGCCCTGGGCGAGCGCGGCGCTCGCGTCCTGGGTCGCGATCCCGGCGTCCACGAAGATGCCGTGCAGGCGCTGGCGGAAGTAATCTTCGAGCTTCCCGGCGTCCTTCAACGTGACGCCCTGGGCCGCGAGCGCCTCGCGCGCCGCCGCGAACAGCTTCACGAACGACAGCTCGGGCCGCGCGAGCAGGATCTGCCAGCTGCCGATCGCCGCGCGCCGCAGCGCGAACGGATCGGCCGAGCCGCTCGGCTCGAGCCCGACCGCGAAGCAGCCGACGATCGTGTCGAGCTTGTCGGCGAGCGCGACGACCGCCGCCTCGATCGTGCGCGGCAGCTCCGCCCCCTGCCCCTTGGGCCACCAGTGCTGCTCGATCGCGTCCGCGACCGCATCGCCGAGCCGGTGGTAGCGGGCGTAGTGCTTGCCCATCGTGCCCTGGAGCTCGGGGAATTCGCCCACG